>NZ_JAIUIN010000025.1:0-80175 GCF_020165665.1 Mesorhizobium sp. BH1-1-4 | reverse complement strand
CCCCGGCCCCCGAACGGACCGAAACCGCCGCCCCCCCTGCCGCCGAATTTACCGGCCATGTGCATGAACATGCGCTCGCCGAAATGATGATGGCCGGAATGATTGTGCCCAAAATTGTGCTTGTGCATTTGATTGCTCCTTGAGTTCTATCTTACGATATATCTTAATTAGGCGTACCCGATCACCGAGTCAAGATATATCTTACGATGTATCTAAATGTCGCGCCAGAGGCTTGCTTTCGCCGGAACGCGCGGCTAGAAGGCGCTAGAGGGTCAATGACCGCTCCGTAAGCGTCTGACGTCAAGCAACGCATCCACTCCCGGTCCTCCGGGCAATTTCGCCGAAATCGGCGAACGGATGCCACATGCGAGAGACCGGATGCTTCAGGGAAACTCCACAAATGGCTGCAAGACCTCGGCGCGGGAAGCTGCCCGCGCGCTATGCCGCGATCCTCACCCCACTGGTGCTGTCGCTGTTGGATGACCTTCATCGTCTCATTCATCTCGACGTGGCTTCGACCCGGACCTGCCCTCCATCTGGATGACCGCCTGGGGCTTGTCCTGGCTGGTGGCGTTTCCGACGCTGATCTTGGTGCTGCCGATGGTGCGCCGCATCGTCGGGGTGCTGTGTGAGCCAGCGAGGCGGTAGAACCAGCGATCAGAGGCCCGGGGATTCTCCGGGCCTTCTCATGTCACCGCTACCAGCGGCCCTCGCGCCGGTTCCAGCCGTAGAGGAGATCGGCGAAGCGATCATAGGCAAGGCGGGTCAGCGGCAGCATGAGCCGATTGCCGAACAGGCTAGCCAGCCAGCCCTCGCCCGGCGTGATCCGCCAGACCGCGATCGCGACATCGGCGCCAACGAGCAATCCGCCCTCGGCATCGGTCGCATGCAGCCGGCGGCGGATGTCCTCGAGCGAGGCGCCGTGCAACGACAGCGCATCCGGCTCCAGGTTGATGTCGCGGAACTCGACCCGCCCGGCCTTGACCGCCGCGATCAGCCGCCGCTTCTGCCTGCCGATGCCGGCATCGCAGACCGGACAGCGGGTGTTGTACCAGACGGTCAGCATTGGCCCTGCCCTGCCATCAATCACTTGCCGCGCATCGCGGCCTTTGGCCCGATGCATGTGTTGTCGCGAAACAGCGCCCACTCCTCGCACAAGCGTCCGTTGGGCAGGCGGCAAAACCCGTAATCGTTGCCAGCCTTGTCCCTCCTGACCACGAAGCGGCCGCCGATCGCACCGCAATGGACCGATGCCGGATTGGCCATACCGAGCTGTTTTGGCGGACCGGCATCGGCCTGGGTCCAGGAGAACGCGGCGAGACTGATGGCCAATATCGAGACATTTCTCATCGCGGTTCTCCCTAGCTCATGACGCAGATCCGTCTTGCGGCAAGATGCCATAGGCGGCAAGGTCCGGAAACGGCGCCGATTTGCATCATCCAAGTGAGGTGATGATCTCGCGGCGCCCATCTCGCCCAGTTGCTTCCTGGCGGCATCGAGCCGCTTGGGTGACTCGCGCACATTCTTGGCGCCCTGCTCCGTCCAGTTCATCAGCACGATGTAGCTTGTCATGGCACACCTCCCGCCGGGGCCACGGAGCACGGCGCTCAGGCCGCGGGTCTGTCGACACGGCCTCGACCGGGGCGGGCTTCCGGGGTTGTCGCCCGAAAAATGCGTCCGACATCGGATTATCCTCCCGCTGCCAACGTCCCGCAAGCACTACCGCGCCGGCACCATGAGGGAACGGCCAATTGAAGCCGGTTTAAAACGCAGTTTGATTGCGGCAATCTCCGTCGTGGCCTCAGCTCGGCAAAACGTCCGAGGCCAGCCCAGCCGGAGAACCTCATGCGCGAGACAACGGACCTGCCGCCGCAACAGATCGACATTCCCGCCGCCTGGACCGGCGAGGACATGGCAAGGCACCCTGAACAATGGCTTGTCGAACTCGAGCGGCAAGACGTGGCAGAGTTGGAAGCCGCCGCGGCCTGCTTTCTTGCCGGCTCGCGCGATATCGGCGGCCTGACCAAGGCGGATTTCCCCTTGCCCCGTCTGGCCGGCCATCTTGCCGCCCTTCGCGAAAAGCTGATCGCTGGCATCGGCTTCGAGGTTCTGCGCGGTCTGCCGGTCGAAAGATATTCCGCCGAGATGGCGGCAACCATCTTCTGCGGTGTGGGCGCCCATCTGGGAAGCGCCCGCTCGCAGAATGCCCAGGGCCACATCCTCGGCCATGTCCGCGACATCGGCGCCGACGCCAGTGACACCACCACCCGCATCTACCAGACGGCGGAGCGCCAGACGTTTCACACCGATTCCGCCGATGTCGTCGGCCTGCTCTGCCTGCGCGATGCCATGCAAGGCGGCGAGTCCCTGCTGGTCAGCACGGTGACGATCTACAATGAGATGCGCGAAAGCCGGCCGGATCTCGCCCGCCTGCTGTTTGATCCGATCGCCACCGACCGACGCGGCGAAATACCGGAGGGGCAAAAGCCCTATTTCGAAATCCCGGTGCTCAACTGGCATGCCGGGCTGCTGACCGGTATCTACCAGCGCCAGTACATTGACAGCGCGCAACGCTTTCCCGATGCGATGCGCCTCACTCCAGCCCATGTGGAGGCACTGGACCTCTTCGACAGCCTTGCCAATGATCCCCGGCTGAACCTGTCGATGCGGCTGCGGCCGGGCGACATGCAGTTTGTCTATAATCATTCGCTGCTGCACGACCGTATGGGTTTTCGCGATTGGCCTGAAACGGCCAAGCGGCGTCACATGCTACGTCTATGGCTCTCGATCCCCGGCGACCGTCCGCTGCCGGACTGCTTCCGGCAGCGCTATGGCTCGATAGAGATCGGCGACCGGGGCGGCATCATCGTCAAGGGAACGCGGCTGAACGTGCCGTTGCTTTGACGCCAGAAACGAAAAAGGGCGCCAACCGGCGCCCTTGACTCTTCGTCACAAAAACGAACTTAGCTGTCCAGGAAGCTGCGCAGCTTGCGCGAACGGCTCGGATGCTTGAGCTTGCGCAGCGCCTTGGCTTCGATCTGGCGGATGCGCTCGCGGGTGACCGAGAACTGCTGGCCGACTTCTTCCAGCGTGTGGTCGGTGTTCATGCCGATGCCGAAGCGCATGCGCAGAACGCGCTCCTCGCGCGGCGTCAGCGAGGCCAGAACGCGCGTGGTCGTCTCGCGCAGATTGGCCTGGATCGCCGCGTCGATCGGCAGGATCGCCATCTTGTCCTCGATGAAATCACCGAGGTGCGAATCCTCCTCGTCGCCGACAGGCGTTTCGAGCGAGATCGGCTCCTTGGCGATCTTCAAGACCTTGCGCACTTTTTCGAGCGGCATTGCGAGCTTTTCGGCCAGTTCTTCCGGCGTCGGCTCGCGGCCGATCTCGTGCAGCATCTGGCGCGAGGTGCGCACGATCTTGTTGATCGTCTCGATCATGTGCACCGGGATGCGGATGGTGCGCGCCTGGTCGGCGATCGAACGCGTGATCGCCTGCCGGATCCACCATGTCGCGTAGGTCGAGAACTTGTAGCCGCGGCGGTATTCGAATTTGTCGACCGCCTTCATCAGGCCGATATTGCCTTCCTGGATCAGGTCGAGGAACTGCAGGCCGCGATTGGTGTATTTCTTGGCGATCGAGATGACGAGGCGCAGATTGGCCTCGACCATTTCCTTCTTGGCGATCGCGGCTTCGCGCTCGCCCTTCTGCACCTGGTTGACGATCTTGCGGAATTCCAGGATCGAGATCGCCGTTTCGGTGGCCAGGTGCTGGATCTCGGCGCGCAGGTCCTTGATCGCATCCTTCTCGTTCTTGGTGAATTCCTTCCAGCCGCGCGAGGTCAGGTTGGCGATCGAGCGCGTCCAGTTCGGATCGAGCTCGGAGCCCTGATATTCCTTCAGGAACTCCTCACGACGCACGCCGTAGCTTTCGGCCAGCCGCAGGAGCTTGCCCTCGTTCTGCACCAGGCGCTTGTTGATGTCGTAGAGCTGCTCGACCAGCGCCTCGATGCGCGCGGTGTTGAGCGACAGCGACTTCACCGCCTTGATCAGCTGGTCCTTCAGCTCCTTCAGCCGGCGGTCCTGGCTGGGCGACAGCGTGCCGGCGGCGGCAAGCCTGTTCTCGACCTGCTGGTCCTGCAGCTTGCGCAGCTTCTTGTAGGTGTCGGCGATGACGTCGAGCGTCTCCATCACCTGCGGGCGGAGTTCCGCTTCCATCGCCGCCAGCGACAGGCTCGCCTCGTCCTCGTCTTCCTCGTCGTCGTCGCCAATGCCGCGCGTATCGGCACCGACATTGGTGATGTCGTCTTCATCGTCGCGTCCGCGACGCGGCTTTTCCTCGGCCTTGGGCGCTTCCTCGACGCGTTCGACCACCGGCGCCTGCTTGGCTTCGGGGCCGGCATAGGTGGCTTCGAGATCGATGATCTCGCGCAGCAGGATCTTGGATTCGTTGAGCTCGTCGCGCCAGATGATGATGGCCTGGAAGGTCAGCGGGCTTTCGCACAGGCCCGCGATCATCGTCTCGCGGCCGGCCTCGATGCGCTTGGCGATGGCGATTTCGCCTTCGCGCGACAAAAGCTCCACCGAGCCCATTTCGCGCAGATACATGCGCACCGGATCGTCCGTGCGGTCGGTCGGCTCTTTCTTGGTGGTGGTGGCCGCGACGGCGGTGCCGGTCTGCTCGGCCAGCTCGTTGGCGTCTTCCTCGGCATCGGCGGCGGTGTCGCCGGCCTCGGTCTCTTCGCCCTGCTCGTCGTCCTCGACGACATTGATGCCCATGTCGGACAGCATCGCCATCGTGTCTTCGATCTGCTCGGAGGTCACTTCCTCGGAAGGCAGCACCGAATTCAGCTCGTCCATGGTGACATAGCCGCGCTTCTTAGCGGCCTTGATCATCTTCTTGACAGCATCATCGGAAAGGTCGAGCAGGGGCCCATCGGTGGCGCCTTCGCGTTCGGTCTCGACCTCTTCCTTTTCCTTTGTCGCCATAGTCTTTATCTTCTCCTAGCGGCCGGCCATCGGGGCCGCTCAAGCTGTCGGACCAGTCAAATCGGATACGCCCGTTTTTCTAAACGCGCTTCACCCGGTCTATGAACTGCATCCACTCTTTTGTTTGCTGCATGCCGTTGCCCCAAAACCGGTTCCACTCTTGGGCGGCATACATTAAGTCCAGATTAACCCTGATATCTGTGGCAGCCGGGCCGCCTGTCCAGTGATCAAGTCCCTTGCATCGCTTGTTTCCCGTCGATGCGGGTGCGGGTTAACGTTTCGAATCGTCCTGATTCCGCCATTCTGTCCGAAGGTCAAGCGCCACTGGCATGATTCGCATGAAAAAAGCGAATCAATTACCCGACTTAGCGCGCCTCGCCGCCAAGGGAAGCGTGGCGGCGCCTTCATTTCTGTACGCAGTTGCACTAGGCTCGCCCGGCCCTGCCCGACGATACGCCGAATCCTTCGATCAGCGCTTCCGTCGCTTGTACATCCTGAAATTGCGCCTGAATTTCGATCAGATGGCGGAAGTTTTCGTCCGAAGGATCCGCCTCGAGCGCCGCTTCCGCCTGTTTCAGCTCCTTATGTAAGGTGCGCGCGCTGCGCTGCAAGTGCAGCGCCTGGTTGAGCGCGTCGCGGGCATCCTCGAGCGCCGCCGTTTCCAGCGCAGGCCACTGCCGCGCCCGCTTGATCAGGCCGACGGCGCGCTCCCAGATTTCGGCGCAGCCGGCACGCTCGATCGTCGCCACCACCGCGTGCCGGTCATTGGCCATGTCGTGCGCCATCGCATCGAGGATCGCGGCGTGCAACCGCGTCAGGTCGGAATTGGCGAGGTCGAGAAACTCGACATGGGCGAAATTCTCGTCGATCAGCGCCGGATGGTTGACCAATGCGACGATGATGGTCGCCTCGCGCACCGACATTCCCTCGCCGCGCCTGACCAGCGCCGACTGGCCAAGGCTTTCGGTGATCGCCATGCGGCCGCCGCCAGGCTTCGCGAATTGGCCGCCGGGTGCGGCTGCCTTGCCCTGCTGCCCCGGTTTCCAGTCCTGGCGCCCTTGCCGCGTATCGCGCTGCGAGCCGAAGAAGCTTTTTTCGCGCTCGCGCATTTCCTGCTGGTAGTGATAGCGCGTGCTTTCGTCGCGGATGCGGCTGGCGAGTTCGCGCAGCGTCTTTCCCAGTTCCGCCCGCCGTTCCGGCGTGTCGAAGACGCCGCCCGCCGTCTCGCGCATCCAGAGCAGATCGACCAGCGGCCGCGCGTCGGCCAGTACGGCGCGGAAGGCGTCCGGCCCCTCGGCCTTGACCAGATCGTCGGGGTCCTTGCCTTCCGGCAGCAGCGCGAAGCGCGCCGAGCGTCCGGCCTGGACCGAAGGCAGTGCCAGGTCGGCTGCCCGCCATGCCGCCTTCAGCCCGGCCTTGTCGCCGTCGAAGCACAGCATCGGCTCCGGCGCCATGCGCCACAGAAGTTCGAGCTGGTTTTCGGTGAGCGCGGTGCCAAGCGGCGCCACGACGTTCTCGAAACCGGCCTGCGCCAGCGCGATCACGTCCATGTAGCCTTCGACCGCGATCACCGTGCCGCCTTTCGCCAATGCCTTGCGGGCGCGGGCGAAATTGTAGAGCACATTGCCCTTGTGGAAGAGCTCGGTATCGGGCGAGTTCATGTATTTGGCGAGCGCATCCGGCGCCAGCGCGCGACCGCCGAAGGCGATGATCTTGCCGCGCGAATCCGGGATCGGGAACATGATGCGGTCGCGGAACCAGTCATAGGAGACCGGAATGTCGTCGCCATGGCGCACCAGGCCGCAGGCCTCGATATCGGCTTTCGGCACGCCCTTGGCCGCCAGATGCTCCTTCAGCGCATTGCGGCTGTCGGGCGCGAAGCCGAGCCGGAACGACTGCTGTGTCGCCGGCGTCAGCCCACGATCCCTGAGATAGGCGCGGGCCTTGGCGCCCTCGGGACCTTGCAGGCGTTCCTGGAAGAAGACGGTCGCCATCTCCATGACATCGGTCAGGCTGGCGCGTTCCTTCTCGCGCCGCTCCTCCTGCGCGTCGCGGACCGGCATCGGCACGCCGGCCATGTCGGCGATCTTCTCGACCGCCTCGGGAAAGCTCAACCCCTCGAGTTCGGTGAGGAACTTGAAATGATCGCCCGAGACCGAGCAGCCGAAACAGTGGTAACGCCCCTTCTTGTCCTCGCAATGGAAGGACGGGCTCTTCTCGCCATGGAACGGACAGCAGGCCCAATAGTCGCCGCGCGACGCATTGGTCTTCTTGCGATCCCACGCGACGCGCTGGCCGATGACCGAGGAAATCGGCACACGGTCGCGTATCTCATCGAGGAAGGCGGGTGGAAAGCGCATATGGCAACTCGTTTCGCCACCATATAATCATGCCCGCGATTTCAGACGACCCCTAATGCGGACGATGCCCGGTTTCCACAGGGGAAACAAAAGCGGTCGCGGCCATATCTCAACAGAGGCGCGATCTTATGCGGCATCCTTGCGCAACGCGCGCACAGCCGGCTGTTCGTGTCTCATCGCCTGAGCCAGATCGTAATTGGTCTGCATCGACAGCCAGGCACGGGCGGTACTGACGCCTGCCATCTCCAATCGGACGGCGAGGTTCGGACTGATTGCCGCGCGACCATTGAGGACACGCGAAAGCGCCACGCGCGACATGCCAAGACGTTCGGCAGCGTCCTTCACGGACAGTTCCAACGGTGCAAGCACGTCTTCGCGGAGCAGTTCACCAGGGTGAGGAGGGTTCTTCATCATCATCATCTCTGTCCGTCAGTGGTAGTCCTGGTAGTCAACCAATTCGACATTGGCTCCCGCGAACCGAAAGGTTACGCGCCAATTGCCGTTGACCCACATCGACCAATGTCCTTTCAACTCGCCTTTGAGCGGATGCAGTCTGAAGGCGGGTATGTTCAGGTCCTGAGGGCCGGCGGCCACGTCGAGCAGAGCAAGGATACGGCCGAGCTTGCCAGCATGCGCGGCCTGAATTCCTCGTGTCGAGCCCGTTTGAAAAAAGGCTTCGAGGCCCTTGTGCCGAAACCCGACAATCATGACCACCAATGTATCCCGTAACTATACAAGATACAACCCTTCGCGGCTCGATCGGTCAGGTTCCAGATTTGCGCCGACGTCACCAGCGCCAAGAAGGCGGCCTGCGAGCCGCCTCCTCATGAAAGGCCAGCGAGATGCCGGCGGTCGTCAGTGCTTACTGCGCGGCAAGCGCACCGAAGACGACGCCGGAGAGGATGCCGACCAGCACATAGTCATTGCCGACGCGAATCCATTCCTGGCCACGGCCGGGGCGGTGCAGGCCGTAGCGGCCATAGTCGCGGATCGGCTGGTGGCGCTTCCAGTTGGAATATTTCTGGCCATTGCGCCAATGGTTGCGCTTCACCACGACCTTCTTCTTGAAGACACGCTTCTTCACATCCCTGTGGTCGCCGGGCTTCTGCCAGTCGACCTTGGTGTAGTTCGACTGCGGCGCGACCGGCGCATTCATCGGCGCGGCCTGGCCGGTGAGCGAGGTGGCGGCCAGCATCGAGAAAGCGAGAGCGGAAAGAACAATGCGTTTCATCGGAAGTCTCCTTGGTTGTCGATGCCCCAGGAATAGCCGCCAGCGGATGAACTGAAACTGAACATTCACATTACAATTGCGTAATGATTTCCTCTTCTTATTCCAGAGATTTGAACATCATCGCAAAGATGGCGCCGAAGCGGACCGCGCCGATCGACCGCACAAGCCCTTGCAATCAGTTGCGGCCTGTCCATTTCCGACACTGGCCGTCGCCTTGCGGCTGCCCTTGAAATGGACAATTTTTTATTATCCGGCTAAAATATTCCGGCTATATTCCAAGGCTGCCATGACCATGATTCGTACCCTCGCTTTCGCCACCGGTCGCCACGCTGCCCGCGGCGCGCGCCATGCCCGCATGCAGGCACCGCGATGAGTGGCTCCGTCGTCCTTCTGCATCTGGCCGGCGCGGTCGCGCTGATGCTGTTTGCCACCCGCATGGTCAAGACCGGCGTCGAGCGCGCCTATGGCGACGTGCTGCGTCATCGCCTGCGCGCCACCATGCGCAATCCCATCATGGCGGTGCTGGCCGGCACCGGCCTTGCGATCGCCCTGCAAAGCTCCACCGCCGTCACCTTGCTGGTCGGCTCCTTCGCCGGCTCCGGCATCGTCACGGGCGCCGCCGGCCAGCTCGCCGTGCGCGGCGCCGAGATCGGCTCGGCTTTGGTGGTCAAGCTCCTGACCTTCGACCTCACGCTCCTGGTGCCGCTCTGCCTGATCACCGGGACAGTGATGTTCATGGCCACCGAGCGGCGCGACTGGCGCCAGACCGGCCGCATCCTGGTCGGCATCGGCCTTCTGATCCTGTCGCTGGAGATGATCGGCCAGGCGTCGGAGCCGCTGCGCAACAGCCAGCTCATGCCGGTCATCATCAATTATTTCTCCAGCGATTCCATCACCGCCTATCTGCTGGCGGCGCTGGTCACCTGGCTGTTCCAGTCGAGCATCGCGGCAGTCCTGCTGATGGCGACGCTGGCCGGCCGCGGCCTGATCAGCCCGGAACTCGGCGTCGTCCTCATCCTCGGCGTCAATCTCGGCTCCTCGATCATCGCGCCGATGCTGACCCGCTCGGCCGGGCCCGCCGTGCGCGTCGTGCCGATCGGCAATTTGCTGATGCGCGGGCTGGGCTCGCTGGTCATGCTGATCCTGTTCATGATCGTGCGGCCGCATGTCGGGTTCCTCGGAGCGACGGCTGCCGACCAGATCGTCAACGCCCACATCCTGTTCAACGTCATCATCCTGCTCGCCGGCCTGCCGCTGGCCGGTTTCGTCTACCGCGCCTCCGAAAGGATCGTGGCGCTCGGCACCAAGGCGACGCCGGCCGCCACGCTCGACGTCGTCGAACTCTCCGCCCTCAACGAAAGCGCCCTCGACGTGCCGAGCCAGGCCTTGGCCAACGCCACGCGCGAAGTGGTGCGGGTCTGCGAGACGGTCGAGATCATGCTCAAGCGCATCATCGAACTCTACGAGAGCGCCGACACCGACAAGATCAAGGCGCTGGCCGCCCTCGACGACCGTGTCGACCGCAGGCACGCGGCCATAAAACTCTACCTTGCCAAGGTCACCAAGAACCGGCTGACCGAAGACGAGGCGCTGCGCTGCCAGGAGTTGATCGGCGCCTGCGTCAAGCTCGAGCAGGTCGGCGACATCATCGTGCGCAACATGCTGGTGCATGTGAAGAAGAAGCTCGAACACGGCCTGGAGTTCACGCCCGAAGGCTGGCGCGAACTCTTTGCGTTCCACGCCTCGGTGCTGGCCAATGCCCGGCTTGCCTTCAACGTGCTGGTGTCGCGCGACCCCGAAACCGCCCGCCAGCTGGTGCTGGAAAAGGACCAGTTGCGCGACCGCGAGAAGGAAACCAGCGCCAGCCATTTTCTGCGGCTGCGCGAAGGCACCGCCAGGAGCGTCGAAACCAGCTCCATCCACCTCGACACCATCCGCGACCTCAAGCAGATCAACTCGCTGCTGGCATCGATGGCCTACCCCGTGCTGGAAGAGCGCGGCCTGCTCTTCGGATCGCGGCTGAAGGCGAGCTAAGGCAAGCGCCGCTTTTTCCCTTCTCCCCCTGTGGGAGAAGGAAGAACCGCCCTGCATCCACTCAATAAAACCTAAACCGGCGGCAAAAATTTCTGGATTGCCTGCCGCCTCTATCCATGGTTTGAGCCCATCATTCCGGGGGTTCTTTTTCATGTCGCTGCCGCTCATCGCCCTGTTCATTGCCGCCTTCGCGTTCGGCACCACCGAATTCGTCATCGCCGGCGTGCTGCCGCAGGTGGCGCAAGGGCTCGGCGTTTCGGTTCCGACCTCCGGCTATCTCGTCTCCGGCTATGCCTGCGGCATCGCCATCGGCGGCCCGCTGCTGGCGCTCGCCACCAAGCGCCTGCCGCGCAAGACCTTGCTGCTCGGCCTCGCCGTCGCCTTCACCATCGGCCAGGCGGCCTGCGCGCTGGCGCCCGACTTCACCTCCATGCTGTTGCTGCGCATTGCCGTCGCGGTCGCGCATGGCGCCTATTTCGGCGTCGCCATGGTCGTCGCGGTCGGCCTGGTGCGGGAGGATCAGCGCGGCATGGCGGTCGCCGTCATCCTGTCGGGCCTCACCGTCTCCAACGTCATCGGCGTGCCGGCCGGCACCGCGATCGGCAACATCTGGGGCTGGCGCGCCACCTTCTGGGTGATGGGCGCGCTGGGCGTGGCGGCAACGCTTGCCATGGCCGCCCTGTTGCCGCGCGCCACCGGATATCAGGCCAAATCGGCCAGCCTTGCCAGCGAGATCCGCGTGCTGGCGCGCCAGCAGGTCTGGACCTCGCTGATCCTGATGCTGATGCTGATGCTCGGCCAATTCTGCCTGTTCACCTACATCACCCCGACGCTGCTGGACGTCACGGGGCTCGACGAGAACCTGGTGCCCTGGGTACTGCTGCTCAACGGCGTCGGCGCCACGCTCGGCGTCTTCCTCGGCGGCAAACTGTCGGACTGGAAATTGATGCCGTCGCTGATCGCCATGCTGGTCCTGCAGGCGGTGACGCTGGCCGTCATCTATGCCGTCAGCCCCTACCCCGTGCCGATGGTTGTCGCGATCATCGTCTGGGGCGGGCTCAACTTCGCCATCGGCACCCCGATCCAGACCCGCATCCTGGCCTGGACGGCGGACGCCTCCGGCCTCGCCGCCTCGCTCATCCCTTCCGGCTTCAATATCGGCATCGCGCTGGCCGCGTCGCTCGGCGCCGCAATGCTCAATGCCGGCTATGGTTACCGCAGCCTGCCGGTTGCTGGCGCCCTTGCCATGCTGGTCGCCGTCATCGTCGCCATTGCCTCGCATGTCTGGGAACGCCGTGCCGACGTGACGCCGCCCCTGCCGGCGGCCGCCGAATAGAAAATCGCACCCGCGCCGGTGCGGCAGCCGCAATTCTCGCGCTGGCTCTAAGATCAGGCGCAAAGGCGATAGCGCCTACAGATCGATCCGGAACCGCAGGCTTTCCGCTCCGCCATAGGCGGCATCCTCGAAGAAGCGTTCGACCAGCCTGCCGCCATTGGCCAGGATCACCTTGTGCGAGGCCGGATTGCCCGGCTTGGCGGTGATCTCGACATAGGGCAGGCCGATCGCCCTCGCCTCGTCCAGCATCAGCCGCAAGGCCTGCGTGGCATAGCCGCGTCCCCGCTTCCACGGCACCACGGCATAGCCGATATGGCCAAGCACGTGCGATGGCAGTTCGGCCGTTCCCTTCTGCCAGCGAAAGCCGATCGAGCCCGAGGCCTCGCCGTCCCAGATCCAGCGGCGGAATCCCGGCAGGCGTGGCGCCTGTGTTCCGTCCGGCAAGGCGATGGGCGGCCCCTTGGCTTCGGTATCGTCGAGACTGGCCAGGAAGGCGGCCGGATCTTCCTCGATGGCCGCGAGTTGTTCGCGCGTCGCTTCCAGCAGCCGCACATTGTCCGGCGACCAGCCGCGTTCGAGCGCCGCCTTGTAGGATGGCAGATGTTCAAGCGCCGGTTTGACGATCTCGACCATGGTCGATGCTTCCTGAAACGAAGCAGGCATAGCCCTGGACGGCTGGGCGCTCAAGCCGCGTGGAAGCGGATCTCGCCCTTGTTCAGGAAGCAGGCCTTGTTGAACAGCGACAGGTCGAGCGGGTTCGGCAGCCTGATGTCGCCGATATCGGGGACCGGCTTGACCGCGGGATCGTAGGACCGGTCGATCTGCGAGATGAAGACCAGGATGACGCCGTTCTCGCGTGCGAAAGCCTTCAGCGTGCGGACCTGCTGCGCCAGGTCCGGATTCGCCCGCTTCTGGTCGAGCAGCTGCAAATAGTCGATGACCGCCAGCGTGCCGCGCGGCGCCGATGCCAACCGCCCGACGATGTAGTCGGCGTTGATGGCATCGGAATTGTCGAACTCGAACAGTCGGTCGAACCGGGCCGGCTCGACCCCGATCGCGCGGAACCTGTCGATGATGTCGGCATGCGTATATTCCAGCGTGAAGAACACGCTACGGTGGCCCGACTTCATCGCTTCCACCGCGAGTTCGAGGCTCATCAGCGTCTTGCCGTGCCCCGGACGCGCGCCGACCAGCACGAGGTCGCCGGGCGCCAATCGGGCAAACAATCCGCCGGCGGGTCCCGCCTCGGCGGCCTTGGCCGCAAGCAGGCTCCAGCTCGCAAAACCTTCTTGCGCAGCGACGCTGTCAAGCGCCTGGTGGAGCGGTATCTTCGTCTCACGAGCCAACAGCCTGGCCTGGCGCTTCAGAAGATAGACGGGGGCGGATAGCCTCATCGCAAAAACCTCCTGGTGTGAGCAATTTTCGCAACCCCTCCTTATGCCATGCCAAACCGCACGGCGGTTTGGCAGATGTGCTCGAACAGTCGGTTCAATGATTGGATGGCCCCGCATGAACGATGCTTTCCCGGCGAGCCTTGCCGCAAGCCTTGAGCCAGCATGGCGGCCTATGACGGCCGCGCGTTGGCCTGGGCACTTCGCGCATACTTGCTCGTGCGCTAAACAAGATGTGTTTCGCCTGATGGCGCGCGGCATTTTATGATTGTCCCCAGGTGATTCACCGTGGGAATCACGAAACGGCTTCGACAGGAGAATGGGTCCGGTGCGGTTGATATCTGTCCCCTTGGGTGTCGTTGCGCTCCTCGGTCTCCTCGTCGCCGTCATGGCCTTGACGGTATCGGCCCGGTCCTTTGCCGCGCCGTCGGCCGTTCCGGCCTGGCTTCAAGCCCATGTCGGCGACGGCGACGGCCAGATTTCGCAAGTGGTGCTGGAGCGGGCGCGCGCGCTTTACCTGAAGAAGGTGGCGCAGGGCGCTGTCAGGAATCCATGCTACTTCGCCATGGACGCCACCCGTCCCGGCGATCTCGGCAATGGCGTGCTCGGGCGCCGCTACTATGTCGTGTGCGAAGCCAGCCAGTCGTTTCGCGCGATTTCGTCGGGCCACGGTGCCGGCCGAAACCTCAAGGGTACCGTCGATTTCTCGAACGGCAGGCGCTGCGCCAGGAATTTCGGCAATGCCATGGATTCGGAACTGACCGCTGGCGGCGCCTACATGACCCGTGAAGCGAAGACCTCGTTCAAGGGCTTCTATCGCACCGCCGCGAAACAGGACGTGGCTTTCCAGCGCACCTTCATCCAGTTCGACGGTGAAGGCGAGGCCGCCAACGCAAGGCAGCGCGTGATCGGCGGCCACGCGGCGCAGGTGCTGCGCGGCATGTGCCTGCGCAAGAGCCCGAAAAGTTCCTACGCCGACCATGACGGCATGGTCCCGTTCGGCAAGCTGGTGGACTATGCCGGCGGCCGCAGCAATGGCTGCACCAGCTGGTCGCCGACCGATGCCGCGCAGCTCATCGCGATGGTCAAGGACAATCCGACGACGCTCTACATTTATCCGGAATCGCGCGACATCGCCGCCGTCGCGGGCGGCCATTCCTCATCGGGCACCTATTGGAACGCATCCTGCCTGAAGGAAATCGGCACGCCGAAATTCTGGCCGCGAAAGACCCTTGAGCCGGTCATTGCCCAGTACAAGAAGGATCATCCCGCACCACCCGCGCAGCCGCTGCCGATCTGCAAGGAACCGTAAGACATACCCACGGCCCCCCGCTCCGGCTCAGCGCAGGAAATCGAGCACGGCCCGCCTGAACTCGGCGGGATATTCCACGTTCGACAGGTGGACCGCGGGCAGCACGACAAGCTTTGCGCCGGGCACCGTTGCCGCGATCAACTCGCTGTGGCTCGCCGCCGTCACCGTGTCGTGCTCGCCGGCGATCACCAGCGTCGGCCGGGAGATCAACGCCACCGTGCGGCGAAGGTCGGCATCGCGAACCGCCGCGAACAGACCGGCCAGGCCTTGCCGGTCGATCGCAAGCAGCATAGCGCGGAATTCCTCGATGACCGGTTCGTTTGCCGCCACCATCCGGGCGGGAAACCAGTTGTTGAGGAACACTTCGGCGGTTTCCGACATGTCCGGCGCCTGCCGCACGACGGCAATCCGCTCGTCGAAGTAACTTGCCGGCGCCAGACGGGACGAAGTGTTGCTCAGGATCAGCCGGTCGATCCGCTCGGGTGCGTGGATGCCGAGCCACTGGCCGACGAAACCGCCCAGCGACAGGCCGAGGAAATGCACACGTTCAAGGCCGAGCCCATCGATGAGTTCGATTACGTCGCGGCCAAGCCGGTCGAGGGAATAGGCGCCGACTGGCACGCTCGATCCGCCATGGCCGCGAAAATCGTAGCGCAGAACGCGGAAATGCCTGGACAACTCGCCGACCTGCCCATCCCACATGTGCAGCGTGGTGGCGATGGAGTTGGACAGCACCAACACCGGTTTTCCGGCGTCGCCGTCGAAGCGGTAGGCGATGCGCGCGCCGTCGCCTGTTGTCACGAAATTCAGCTCACTCATGATGATGTCCTCTTGGAACGTTGAATGAGGCAAAGCGTAGCTGTGGCCGGTTTTTGGTGATATTACAAAGATAGGACAATCTCTGTAATCAAAGTTGACATGGCCGAATTCACCTTGCACGACCTCCAGTGCTTCGACGCCGTCATCCGTACCGGCGGCTTTCAGCCGGCGGCTGCCATGCTGCATCGCTCGCATCCGGCGGTATTCGCCGCCGTCGCCAGGCTCGAACGACAGCTCGACCTCGTCCTTTTGGATCGCAGCGGCTATCGCGTGCGTGCGACCGAGGCGGGGCTGTCGTTCCAGCGGCGCGCGCGGCAGCTGCTGCGCGAACTGGACGGCCTGCGCGTCCATGCCGCCCAGCTTTCGATGGGCGAGGAAAGCGAAATCCATGTCGTGGTCGGCGACCTCTGCCCGCGCCCGCAGGTGCTGGGCATGCTCGGACGCTTCTTCGCCCAATGCCCTGGCACCCGTCTGCATCTCCATTTCGAAGCCGTCGGCGGCCCATGGGAGCGCCTTTTCGACGACAAAGCCGATCTGATCCTGCACTGGATCGACAAGGGCGACGCGCGGATCGAATGGATCGACCTCAGCAAGGTGCCGTTCATTCCCGTGGTGGCGCCGGGCTTTTTGCCCGCGCGCATCGAACGACCGGTCACATTGGAGAAGATGCAGGCATTCACCCAATGCGTGATGCGCGACACCGCCCTGCATTCGCCACGACAGGACTACTTCGTGGTCGAGGGCGCGCCGCAATGTCTGGTCCCCGATCAAGCCATGAAGAAGGAAATCATCCTGCAAGGCCTCGGCTGGGGCCACCTGCCCCACTTCCTGATCGCGGAAGAGCTGCGCGACGGACAGCTATTATCCATTGCCGGCAGTGATTTGCCGGGCCGCACCGACGAATTGGTCGTGGCGCGCCGCCGCGACCGGCCGCATGGGCCGATCGCCAACCGTCTGTGGGATCACATCCAGCATGAGGCGCCGGCTTTGCGCCGCGCGCTGGAGCCTCGGACGGCTGCCTCCTAGTTAAGAATCCACCAGCCAGCGGAAGGCGCGGCGGATCAAGGCCTGACCGCCTTCGGTGACCGGTTCGCCATGCGCGATCAGCACCTTCTCGGCCGGCCACGCCAGGACGCGCGCGATGGCGGTCCGCGCGGCGGGCCGATCGGTGAAGGCGGCGCGGAATTTTCGCGGCACCGAGGGTTCGGCGGCCACCATCAGGTCCAGCCGGGCAACCAGCGCCCGCCAGCCCTTGAACCATCCAGGGCGGAAGTGCTGGATAAGATCGGTGAACAGAACAGTCCTGCTTGCACGATGGAAAAAGACGATCTCGGTCGTGATCCGGTTGCCGTGCATGGCGACCTGGTCGAGATCGCCGGCCCATTCGGCGGCCGGCCTGTCGCCGAGATCCCCGTCGAAACGAATGTCGCGGCGTTTCTCACGCAAGCCGGGCGATGCGTAGACCCTGGCATCGGGATAGCCGCGCTGCCAGTCGGCGAGGAAGACGTGATGGAGCGAATTGGGCGCGATCAGGAAACGCACCTCGCCCAGCGCGTCCACCTCGCTGCGAACCGCGTCGGTCAATTCGGTCGGCGACCAGACGAAGAGGCCACCGCTCGACATCCGAATAACGGCCATGCGTGTCGGATAGCGGAAGCCGGCCGCCGCCGTCACATCGGGGCCGTCCGCGATCCAGATGCCGGGGCCGAATTCGGTCAGAATGCCAACCATGTGCACAACCCTTCCAGGGGAGCCGCTTGAACTCCGGCGCGCCACATCGGACCGTTGCCGGTGAGTCCGGTCGTGTCTGCGAGCCTAAATTTTACATATGTATAAATTTACACTAAGGTATAAAAATGACAACCTCGAAGCGAACTGAACGGTCGCGAAGTCTCATCCTCGGCGCCGCCGACCAAGCGTTCCGGGAGTTCGGCTTTGCCAACACGTCGGTGGAGGAAATCGCGAAGCGCGCGGGGCTGACCCGCAAGACGGTCTACAATCTGTTCAGCTCGAAAGAAGAGATCGCGCTGCGGCTGATCGCCCGCGTCGAGGCGGAGGACGCCGCCTATCGCGCCCGCATGGCTGCGAACGAGGACGTCTTCAAATTGCTGGAGATCGTCTTTCTCGACAGTGCGCGCTGGTGCCTGGCCAATCCTTCACTCGCTAGGCTGGCCTTGGCCCCGGCCGAGCGCCCGTCCCTGCAGCCGCCGCCCGACCGCCCCTCCTTCCAGGGCCTCGTGCGGGACCTTCTCGTGCTGGGCCAGCGGCAAGGCGTCATCCGTGGCGACGACGACGCCAATTTCATGGCGCTGGTCCTGCTCGGCATATACGGCCAGGCAATGCTTTCGGCACTCTCGGCAGGTTCCTTCAGCGAGGCGGAGATCAGGCACATCATCCGCATTGTCGTCGAAGGCATCGGCGAACGCGCGCCGGACCGGATCGGCGAAAGCTGAAAGATTCGAACGAACGACAGCCAGGGAGCCCTACTGCAACAACCCCTTGACGATGCCGCTTGCCTTGCCGAAATCCATCTGGCCGGCATATTTCTGCTTCAGCGCGGCGATCACCTTGCCCATGTCCTTCTGGCTGGCGGCTCCGGTCGCGGCGATCGCCTCGCGCGCGGCCGCCGTGACCGCCGCATCGTCGAGCTGCGTCGGCAGGAAGCCGCGAATGATCTCCATCTCGCCGCGCTCCTGCGCGGCCAGCTCCGGGCGCTTGCCGTCCTCGAATGCCTTGGCCGATTCCTCGCGCTGCTTCACCATCTTGGCCAGGATCTGCAGGATTTCCTCGTCGCTGGCGGGTTCCTTGCCGGCGCCGCGGTTGGCGATGTCGCGGTCGTGGATGGCGGCCTGGATCAGCCGCAATGTCGGCAGCCTGTGCTTGTCCTGCGCCTTCATCGCGCTCTTCAGGGATTCGGCGATTTTCGCGCGCATTGGTCTCTCTCCTTCGGTCGGCGCGGACAATAGCGCCGGGGCCAAGTCAACGCAAACCCTGATATGACGAGGCAAGCCTCTGATTTTGCTTGATGAAATAAATCAAAGCCGCATTTCGCATGATCATTGACCGGCCTGCCCCCTTCCCCTATGTACTCAGCCTTGCATGAACTGAAGCTTGAATGCGTGAGGCCGCGAAATCGCCGCTTCGCGCCATTTGCCGCGCGCGTGGCCCACCGGGCCGGTTGCAGCGGCCCGATAGGAGTGCCGCCATGGCCGAAATGACGCCTGCCTGGACCACCGAAAAGCCGACCGCCCTTCTGGTGCTGGCCGACGGCACCGTCATCGAGGGTCGCGGCCTTGGCGCCACCGGCTCGGCCGTCGCCGAAGTCTGCTTCAACACGGCACTCACCGGCTATCAGGAGATCCTCACCGACCCGTCCTATGCCGGCCAGATCGTCACCTTCACTTTCCCGCATATCGGCAATATCGGCACCAATGGCGAGGACATCGAAGACCTCAACCCCGCCTCTCGCGCCGGCGCCGTCGGCGCCGTGTTCAAGGCCGATGTCACCAACCCGTCCAATTATCGCGCAGCCGGCGATCTCGACCAGTGGCTGAAGAAGCGCGGCATCGTCGCGCTCTCGGGCATCGACACCCGCGCGCTGACCGCGCTGATCCGCGAAAAGGGCATGCCCAACGCCGTCATCGCGCATGCGCCCGACGGCGTCTTTGACCTCGCCGACCTGAAGAGCCGCGCGGCCGCATGGTCGGGCCTGATCGGGCTCGACCTTGCCAAGGAGGTCACCTCGGGCCAGTCCTCGGTCTGGCGCGAGACGCCCTGGGTGTGGAACGAGGGCTTTGGCGAACAGGCTAATCCCTCCTTGCACGTCGTGGCCATCGACTACGGCGTCAAGCGCAACATATTGCGCCTGCTTGCCGGCCTCGGCGCCAAGGTGACGGTGGTTCCGGCCAGCACCGGTTCGGAAGAGATCCTTGCCATGCGGCCCGACGGCATTTTCCTCTCCAACGGCCCCGGCGATCCGGAAGCCACCGGCGACTATGCCGTGCCGGTGATCAGGGATTTGCTCAAGACCGACATCCCCGTGTTCGGCATCTGCCTCGGCCACCAGATGCTGGCGCTGGCGCTGGGCGGCAGGACCGCCAAGATGCATCAGGGCCATCACGGCGCCAACCATCCGGTCAAGGACCACACCACCGGCAAGGTCGAGATCGTCTCCATGAACCACGGCTTTGCCGTCGACGCCGACTCGTTGCCCGCGGGCGTCAAGGAAACCCATGTCTCGCTTTTCGACGGCTCGAACTGCGGCATCGCGCTCACCGGCCGCCCGGTGTTTTCGGTCCAGCATCACCCCGAGGCCTCTCCCGGCCCGCAGGATTCGCACTATCTGTTCCGCCGCTTCGTCAACCTGATCCGGCAAAAGCGCGGCGAGGAATTGCTGGCCGAGCGGGCTTGATTCCGCAAAATCGGCGACTGCGATAATATCGCTTAACAGGAAGCGATAAATCCTTGCGATCTATAGCGGCAAGCGTGAAACGACGACCTACAGCAGGCCATAGGACGTGAAGTCATGAACGCCCCGCAGATCATAAAAACCTCAACCGGCGAAGAACTGGTCGTAATCCCGAAGGCCGATTACGAGGCATTGCTGCATGCGGCCGAAGAAGCCTGGGAAGACGCTGCGGATGTGGCGATCTACGATGAGCGGAAGTCTGAGTTCAAAGCTGAAAAGGCCCTGCCCGCCGAGGTGACCATGGATATTTTGCGAGATTCCAGCCGCCTCAAGGCGCTTCGCAACTGGCGCAAGCTGACGCAAGCCGGCCTGGCGCGCACCATTGGGGTCAGTCAGGGTTTCCTGTCGGACATTGAATCCAATCGCCGCAAACCCTCCGCGCAAACCAGCACGATGCTGGCAAAGGCGTTGGATGTCCCTGGCGAATGGATTGAAGCCTGATCCCCAACCTCACGCCACCGGCCGGCCTTCGCTGGCTTCCAGGATAGTGAACCATTGCTGGCGGTCGAGCACGATATCCAGCGCCTTGGCCATGGAAGCCAGACGTCCCGGCTTCATCGAACCGAGCACCGGCACCAGCCGGGCTGGATGACGCAGTAGCCAGGCAATGGCAACCGTGGCGAGATCGCCGGCGCCGGTCTCGGCCGCGACAGTCGCCAGCGCCGCGCGCACGCGCGCCTCGCGCTGCTCCTTGCCGGTGAACAGCGAACCGCCGCCGAGCGGCGACCAGATCATCGGCGCATAGGACAGGCGCTGCGCATGGTCGAGGCTGCCATCGGTCAGCGCCGATGTCCTGAGCACCGACATCTCGATCTGGTTGGTGGCCAAGGGGAACGGCAGCCGCGACGCCAGCAGATCGAACTGCGAGGGGGTGAAATTGGAAACGCCGACCGCCCTCACCTTTCCGGCCCGGACCAAGCCGGCAAGGGCCGCCGCTGTCTCATCGGCATCCATCAGCGGGTCGGGCCGATGCAGCAGCAACAGGTCGAGATAGTCGGTGCCGAGATTAGCGAGCGAACGGTCGACCGAGGCGGTTATGTGAGCGGCACTGGTGTCATAATGCTTCAGCCGGTTTCGCGGCCGGTTGGTCGAGGCCAGCATGATGTCGCATTTCGAGATCAGCTCGATCTCGTCACGCTTTCCCTTCCAGTGCGCCAGCCCGGCGCCGAAGGCCGCCTCCACCTCGTAATTCCCGTAGATGTCGGCATGGTCGAAACTGGTCAGGCCGAGATCGACGGCTCTACCGATCAGCCGTGCGATCTGATCGACGTCCGGGCGCACGCCACCATCCAGCAGGCGCCACGCGCCAAAGACCAGGCGCGACAGCGACAGCCCGTCACTGGTCAGTGCGATGCGGCTGTCATGGCTCATGCCTGCGCTCCGTCTTCAGCCACATCGGCCGCGGCGTTTCCAACTGTCGCCTGTCTCGCCACCTTGGTGACGAAGACGATGACCGCCAGCACCAGGAAACACGCGCCGACCAGATAAGGCGCGCCGCCGAAGGTGACGGGCGCGCTGGGTCCGGTGAACCAGGAAAAGATCGCGGTATAGAGCAGCGGCGTGATGATCGAGGTGATCGAGAAGATCGAGGTCATCGCCCCCTGCAGCTCGCCTTGTGCCGAGGGCGGCACCTTGGCGGCGGCGAGGCTTCTGAGCGGCGGATCGGCCAGCGCCTCCAGGCAGCCGACGACGATCACCGCATAGACCATCCAGCCTTGCGAAGCGAAGGCGTAGCCGAAGGCGCTGGCGGCGGTGAAGGTCAGACCGATGACGGCCGTTCTCCACTCGCCGAGCCTGGGGATGACGCGCGGCAGCACCGTGCCCATGACGATCGCCCCGCACAGGCCGAAAGCGCCGAGCGAGAAGCCGATCTGCTGCTCGCTCCAGCCATAGCGGTAATTGGAGACGAACGACCACACCGCTGGATACATCATGTGGCCGAGCGTCATCAGGAAGAAGACGAGCCCGATCCAGCCGATGCCCTGATACTGGCGCATCTGCAGGAGCGTGCCGACCGGATTGGCGCGTTTCCACTCGAAGCGGCGGCGATGCTTTTCTTCGAGCGTTTCGGGCAGGAAGAACATCGCGATCAGGAAATTCACGAAGGCGAGCCCGGCGGCGAAGAAGAACGGCACGCGCGGCCCGAACGTGCCGAGCAAACCGCCCAGCACCGGCCCGATGACGAAGCCGACGCCGAAGGCGATGCCGAGCAGGCCGAAATTCTTCGCCCGGTTCTCGTCGTTCGATATGTCGGCGATGAAGGCCGACGTCGTCGAATAGCTGGCGCCCGAAATGCCGGCCAGCACACGTCCGATGAACAGCATCGGATAGGACCAGGCGATGGCGCAGATCAGATTGTCGATGGAGAAGGTCAGCACCGAGGCGAGCAGGATCGGCCGCCGCCCGAACCGGTCGCTCAAGCCGCCCATGATGGGCGCGAAAAAGAACTGCATGGCCGCATAGACGAAGAACAGCCACCCGCCCTCGATCGCCGCTTCGGAGATGCCGACGCCGGTCAATTCCCTGAGAAAGGCCGGCAGCACCGGCATGATCATGCCGAAGCCGATAATGTCGAGCAGCAGCGTGGTGAAAACGAGCGCAAGGCCCCGCTTGGCGGTTTTGGGGTCGATCATGACGGGTCAAATTCCTCCAGCCGCCCAAAGGCGCGGGCGGACGCACCTTATAGGCGAGCCCGCAAAAAGGAACAGTGCGGGAACGGTCAGGAACCCTCGATCCTGACACCCCCTGACGACGACTTTCCGTCAGGATGTCGCCGAAAACGACTGCTTAGATCGGCCCGCTCATCGTGTTGCAGTCCGACAGCTTGCCGCTCTTATAGCCGCGCGTCAGCCAGGTCTGCCGCTGCTGCGAGGTTCCGTGGTTGAAGCTCTCCGGCACGACATAGCCCTGCATCTTCTTCTGCAGCGTGTCGTCGCCGATCTGCTTGGCCGCGTTCAGGGCGCTTTCAAAGTCGCCCTGCTCCAATATGCCCTTCTGCGCGGTGTAGTGCGCCCACACGCCGGCGAAGCAGTCGGCCTGAAGCTCGATGCGCACCGACAGCTGGTTGGCATCGGCCTCGCTCATGCCTTGCCGCATCTGGTTGAACTTGCCCATGATGCCGGTGAGGTTCTGCACGTGGTGGCCGACCTCATGCGCGACGACATAGGCACGGGCGAACTCGCCGGAAGCGCCGAACTGCTGGTCGAGCTGCTGGAAGAAGGTCATGTCGAGATAGACCTTGTGATCGCCCGGACAATAGAACGGTCCGGCCGCGGCGGAAGCAAAGCCGCAGGCGGAGCGGACCTGGCCGGAAAACAGCACCAGCTTGGGGTCCTCGTAAGTCAGGCCCTGCGACTTGAAGATGCCGGTCCAGGTGTCTTCGGTCTCGGCCAAGACGGTCGCCACGAACTGCTTCATCTCGTCATTGGCGGGTGTACCCGCGCCGCTATCCTGGCCGCCGCCGCTGTTGTC
This sequence comes from Mesorhizobium sp. BH1-1-4, assembly GCF_020165665.1. Lineage (NCBI taxonomy): Bacteria > Pseudomonadati > Pseudomonadota > Alphaproteobacteria > Hyphomicrobiales > Phyllobacteriaceae > Mesorhizobium > Mesorhizobium sp. BH1-1-4. Next base: position 56,765 of record NZ_JAIUIN010000025.1, on the reverse strand, counting down.
GGTAATCTGGCCACCGCCGCCCGGCAGCAGGCCGCCGTCGCCACCACCCAGGATCGCCGAGGGATCGAAGCCGAAATACCAGCCGGCCAGCACCACCAGGATGACGAGGAAGATGCTGCCGCCGCCACCGGTACGGCCGCCGATGGGGAGCCGGAACTGGCCGCCACCGCCGCCTATCCCGCCGCCGCCGTCGCTGCGGTCGTCCTCGATATTGTCACTCTGACGACGACCTCTCCAGAGCATGGCAACTCCTCGCGCTCCAAACTTCCCCATTGCTCCGGCCAGGCCGGCTCAATCCAACAAACAATTATCGTAATGGTTGCGCCAAGTCACAGCATTTTTCGACGGGGGCGGCAGTGCTGGCAGCGCGTTCACCGCACTGGCCGGCAACGCGCAAGGCCTGTAGCATCGCGGCAATGGAGGGGGGCGAGGCTTGAGGACGATTGCGGGTTTCCTGTCGCTGCTGGCCGCATTGCCGTGGCTTGGGCTGGCAAACGCCGGTGCGGTGACGCTCGATTCCAGCGTCGCCGTCACCGATACCGCCACCTTGCAGGCGCTGGAGCGCGGCGGCCTGTCGATCAGCCGCCTGCTCGGCCCCGCCCTTGGCCTCACACGCGACGTCGACAATCGCGGCCTGTTTTCGGTGCCGGCGCTGGCCAGCGTGCGCGACACAGTCAAGCGAGAGATATCGGACGAGCCGAAGACCAGCCCCGACCCCTATGTCGCGGCCATGGCCAGATCGAACGACACCAGCCAGAAATTCAATCCGAAATACATCGACGACGACGGCTCGACGCTGGACCTGACAGGCGTCGTCAACCGCATGGATCGCGGCTATCTCGGCCATACTCAATGCGGCGAAATCCGGCTGATCTACCGCTTCCACTATTCGGTCGAGGAGATGCCGGCCAAGGGCAAGCCAGTCGGAGGGAAGACTGCGCAGCGCATTTCCTCGCGCCTGCCGCTGACCATGAGCCTGGTGTTCAACGCCAGGCCCGGCAAGGCCGAGGCGCGCGGCTCGAAAGACCTGCCCAGCGCCACCGACGCCTCATGCGCCGAAATCGCCCGGCGCTGGCTGGCCGCCGGCAGAAAAGACCTGCCGCCCGAGCAATTGGCCGCCTGGCTGCGTTCCGACGAAGGCCCACTGTCCGGCGCCATGCTCAATGCCTCGCAGATCATGCGGCTCGAACTCAACATGCAGGTGCTCAGGCTGTCGGCCTCGACGCGGCGCGATTTCGGCGGCCATGCCGAATATCTCCTGAAGATCTTCAAATGGGACCCGGCCACTTCGAGCTTTTATGAAGCCAGGATGGAAAACCAGATCGATCGGCCAACGGTGCTGGCCGACGTCAAGGCCTTCGCCAGATGGTTGCTCACGGACCGCAACATCTACGATCTCGACCACGGCCGGCTGGTGATCGACGAGAAATTCCTGGCCAAGAGCGCCGTCTCCGTCGCGCCCGGTGGGCTCAGCCGTTCGCAAAACAACATCGCCTACGGGCTGGTCGACGACACCGACATCGACCAGGCGTTGAAGGACTATGTCGCCAGGGGCAACACGCTCGCCACCATAAAATCCGTCGCCGGCTTCAATCTGCGCCTCAACGAGATGAGCTGTACCGGCTGCCACCAGACGCATGGCATTGCCGGCTTCCACTACACCGGCGCCGACCCGGCGAGCGAGCCGCGCCGCAACGCCGTCTTCGTGCCGGGCTCGGCGGTGTTCTTCGCCGACCTGCCGCGCCGCCGCGCCATCGTCGAGGAGTTCGCGGCCGGCGGCCATCCCGATTTCACCAGGGGCTTCGCCGCCCGTCCGGACCAGAAATACGCCGAGGCACTGAAAGGCACCGATCTCTACAATGGCTGGGGCTCGATCTGCTATCGCGGAACGGATGAGAGCTTCAAGGACTGGACCTGCGGCGCCGGCCTGCGCTGCGCCGGCGTGCATGAAAGCGCCATCCATCCCGGCTTCGGCACCTGCGTCAGCGAAAAAGGCACAGCCGTGGGCGACCCCGTCGAGTTCGGCGAGATCAGGATGTCGGCTTGGGGCAACGACAAATATTGCCGACTGTCACCCGCCACCGCCAAGGATTGCGCCATCGATCCGGCGCGCGACAAGAAACCGGTGGTCAAGCTCGCCGGCTATGGTGCCGCGCGCCAGCGCTACGACAATCCCGAGCAGAAGACCGGCGGCTTTCCCGGCGGCATGCTGCGCAAGGCGAGCTGCGACAAGCTTCCCGACGAAGCGAGCTGCGGCCGCCTCGCCAAGACCGGTTTCAACGACTGCGTCGCGTCGGGCAAGGACCACAAATTCTGCACCCGGGAATTCACCAAGACCGCCGGCCTGCGCGCCTGCGACAAGGCGCATCCCTGCCGCGAGGACTATATCTGCACCGCCGGCTATGACGACCTGCCTCAGGCCAAGCCAGGCGAAGGCACCTGCATCCCGCCCTATTTCATCTTCCAGTTCCGCGTCGACGGCCACCCCAGAAGCTGGGTGCAGGATGTCCGTGAGTGAGCCATCCAGGGTTTGCAGAACGGCCCTCGAAGTAAACCTTCATTAACCATGTCAGGAATAAAAGCGTAGGCGATTCAAGGGGATCTTCTGCCATGGCTTTTGTGTCCGGGCGCCGTCTGGCGCAGCTGCTGGGTATTGTCGCCTTGGGCGCTTTGGCTGCCGGCTGCACGACGACGAAACCCGCGACCGACGCCAAGGGTGGCAAACTCGCCTATGCGGCCGAGCCGAAGGAGGCCGGTACCAGTGGCTTCTTCTCCTCGCATTCCTTCAGCGGCCTTGCCGGCCGCAGCGTTACCGTCAACAGCATCGCCGATCTCAGACTGCGCAACCACGAAGTGGTGCTGACCTTCGATGACGGCCCGATGCCCGGCCGCACCCAAAACATCCTGAAAGTGCTCGACAATGCCGGCGTCAAGGCGACCTTCATGATGGTCGGCCAGATGGCTCGCTCCTACCCTGCCCTGGTGCGCGAGGTCGCCGCGCACGGCCACACGATCGGCACCCATACGCAGAACCACGCCAATCTCACGCATATGAGCGCCGCGGGCGCGCAGGCGCAGATCGAAGGCGGCATCAAAAGCGTCTCGGCCGCGCTGGTGCCGTCCATGCACGGCGTCGCGCCGTTCTTCCGCTTCCCCTATCTCGCATCGACGGCGACGTTGCGCCGACAACTCGCCGCGCGCGGCATCGTCGTCATCGACGCCGACATCGATTCCAAGGATTACTTCCCGTCGAGCCCGGACCAGGTGCGCAAGCGCACCATGGCCCGCATCGAGCAGCGCGGCTCCGGCATCATCCTGATGCACGACATCCACCCGCGCACCGCCCAAATGCTGCCGCAACTCTTGGCCAACCTGAAGGCCAAGGGCTACAAGGTGGTGCGGCTGGTGCCAGGCCACCGCAGCCGCGAATTGCTGGTGTCATCCCTGACGACAGGCACGGCGACGACTGTCCAGCAGACGGCCCTGGCCTATAGCCGCTAGGCGACTGCTACTCTTTCTGCTTGGCGCCGGCGCTCTTGCCGTCGGAACTTTTCGAGCGTTCCTCGAAACGGTCGGCGCCCTTCTTCAGGGGATGGCCATTTCGGCCTCGGTCTTGCGTTCATCCGTGGCGGCCGCCTGCTTCAGTCCTGTGGCTGCCTGCTTGCCTTTCGCGGTCGGTGCCTGGTCGACGCCCATTGCTTCTCTCCCTGGCGCGCAACAAGCGCGCGATGAGAGGCAACGCGCATAAGCGGTGGCGGTTCCAGCGGCTAATACGGTTCGCGACCCCCACAAGCCGCCGCTCAACGCGCCGTCATCGCCTTGCGGAACGCGTCCAGCGTCTCGGCGCTGACATGGTGCTCGATGCCTTCGGCGTCGATGCGCGCCGTCTCGGCGCTGACGCCGAGCGAGCGCAGGAAGGCTTCCACCGTCTGGTGGCGAATGCGGCTTTCCTCGGCGACCTTGCGCCCGGCTTCGGTCAGGAACACGCCGCGATAGGGTTTTCGCGACACCAGCCCGTCGGCGCACAGACGCGTCAGCATCTTGGCCACGGTCGGCTGTGCGACGCCGAGTCGCGCGGCGATGTCGACCTGGCGCGCCTCGTTGCCGTCCTCGATCAAATCGGCGATCAGCTCGACATAATCCTCGACCAGCGCGCTGCGGCGCGCCTGGCGCTGCTGCCGGAACCCTTCCGAATGGACATCGGCATCGAGCAACGGTTCACGCGGGACCGGTCTGTTCTTCAGCGCCAATGCGCGCTCCTCCTCGGGAGTTTGGCCGTCGCTGCTTTTATAGCACGGGCTCTGATTCTTCAGGCCGTTTATTTGCATTCCGCGAGAGGCGCAACCGGCGTCTCCGGTTGCAAGCTTCCGGTGCCGGTGAAAAGCACCGACAATGAAATATAGCCTATTGCATAATGTTGAGCCATGGCATAGCTTATGGATATCTCGCGAAGTCCCGGAAAGCCTTTCCATGTCAGAAGCCGAAGCCACAGCCCCTCGATCCTCATGGCGGTTCGCCAGGAAGGAAGAGGACGACCAGCCCAGCCTGCGCGAGGTCAATTCCACCATCGCGGTGCCGAGTTCGGGCGTCTGGTTCCGGCGCCTGTTCGCCTTCATGGGCCCCGGCTACATGGTCTCGGTCGGCTATATGGACCCGGGCAATTGGGCCACCGACCTCGCTGGCGGCGCCCAGTTCGGCTACACGCTTTTATTCATCATCATGCTGTCCAACCTGATGGCGATCCTGCTGCAGGCGCTGGCCGCCCGCCTTGGCATCGCCACCGGCCGCGATCTCGCCCAGGCCTGCCGCGCCTATTATCCGCGTCCGGTCAATTTCGTGCTGTGGATCGCCTGCGAACTCGCCATCATCGCCTGTGACCTCGCCGAGGTGATCGGCACCGCGATCGCGCTGCAGCTCCTGTTCGGCATTCCGCTCATCGGCGGCGCCATGCTGACCGCGCTCGACGCTTTCCTCGTGCTGCTGTTGATGAACAAGGGGTTCCGCTACCTCGAAGCCTTCGTCATCGCGCTTTTGATCATCATCTTCAGCTGCTTTGCCATCCAGATCTTCGTCGCCGCTCCGCCGGCCGGCACGATCCTGCATGCGATGTTCGTGCCGTCCTCCGAAATCGTCACCAATCCGGCGATGCTCTACATCGCCATCGGCATCATCGGCGCCACGGTCATGCCGCATAATCTCTACCTGCATTCCTCGATCGTGCAGACCCGCGCCTATGAACGCACCGAGGCGGGAAAACGCGATGCCATCAAATGGGCGACGACCGACTCGACCATCGCCCTGATGCTGGCGCTGTTCGTCAACGCCGCCATCCTGATCGTCGCGGCCGTCGCTTTCCACGAAACCGGCCACCAGGATGTCGCCGAGATCGACCAGGCCTTCAAGCTCCTGTCGCCGCTGCTGGGTCTCGGCATCGCCTCGATCCTGTTCGCCGTGGCGCTGCTCGCCTCCGGCCTCAACTCGACGGTGACGGCAACGCTTGCCGGCCAGATCATCATGGAAGGTTTTCTGCGCCTGCGCATCCCCAACTGGGCACGGCGCCTGCTGACGCGCGGCCTCGCCATCATCCCGGTGGTGGTCGTCACCGCCCTCTATGGCGAGAAGGGCACCGGCCAACTGCTGGTCTTCAGCCAGGTGGTGCTGTCCATGCAGCTGCCTTTCGCCGTCATCCCGCTGGTGCAGTTCGTCTCCGACAAGAAGAAGATGGGCAATCTCGCCATCCCGCGCGGCGTGGCGGCATTGGCCTGGGTGGTGGCGGCCATCATCCTGGTGCTCAACTTCAAGCTGCTCTACGACACCATGTTCGGGGTTGGTTGAAGTTCGGCTCAATCCCGGGACAAATCGCCAGATCGCGCTATCTTTGCCGATGCCATGAACAACATCGAAGATATCAGGACATTCTACGCGCGGCTGATGGCGGCCAACGCCGACTCGTTGGACCCGCGCCTGGAAGAGGTGTTCGCCAGCGTGCCGCGCGAAGCCTTCCTCGGTCCCGGGCCATGGACGGTCATCGCCGGCAACGTCAGGCTTATGACACCAAGCGCCGATCCGGCCCATATCTACCAGAATGTGCTGGTGGCGCTCGATGCCGACAAGGGCATCAACAATGGCGAGCCCTTCCTGCATGCCATGTGGATCGGCAAGCTGGCACCCAAGCCGGGTGAAACCGTTACTCATATCGGCGCCGGCACCGGTTACTACACCGCTTTGCTCTCCAGGCTCGTCTCGCCGGGCGGCAGCGTCACCGCTTTCGAGCTGGACAAGAACCTTGCCGATCTGGCGCGCGAAAATCTCGAAGCCTATCGCAATACGACCGTCGTCCATGGCGATGCCGTGACCACGTCCCTGCCGCCATCCGACATCGTCTATGTCAACGCCGGCGTCGTGGCGCCTCCCGCGGGCTGGCTGAAAGCATTGCGGCCCGGTGGCCGCATGATCTTCCCTTGGCGCCCAGCCGAGCGCGTCCCGCTGGCGATGCTGGTGACCCGCACCGAAAAGGGCTTTGCCTGCGATCCGTTTATGCGTGCCTGGTTCATCCCATGCTTCGGCGCCTCGCTTGCAGATCTTGCAGCGAAGATCCCGACGCGCGAGGAAGCCACGCGCAGCCGCTCGATCTGGCTGACGAGCGACAAGGCGCCGGACCGCACCGCCACCGCGATCTTCGGCGATGTGTGGTTTTCGTCGAAAAACCTTGGCACCAAACCCGGCATCTGACGCGCGATAGCAGGGCTCACTCAAATTTTGCGGGCCCTGTCGGGATCGTCGCGGGACGGCCGTCCTTGGACCATGATCCAGCCGCGATGGCATGGACGGTGCAAAGGGAGAGTAGAATGAGAAAGATCATCGCCGCGACCTTCGTCAGCCTCGATGGCGTCATGCAGGCGCCGGGCGGGCCGGAAGAAGATCCGGTCGGCGGCTTCGAATTCGGCGGCTGGACCTTCCACTACTTTGAAGAAGTGGGAGGCGCGGCAATGGAAGAACTATTCTCCAAACCGTTCGCCTTGCTGCTCGGACGTAGAACCTACGACATCTTCGCCGCGTACTGGCCTTATCAGAAAGATCCGATCTCCGATGCGTTCAACCCCGCGACCAAATATGTGGCGACGCATCGGCCTGACACGCTCACCTGGCAGAACACGCACTCGCTTGGGCCTGATATCGTCGCGGCCTTGCATCGCCTCAAGCAGGAGGACGGACCCGACCTGCTCATCCAGGGATCTGGCAATCTGATCCAGACCTTGCTCGCCAACGGGCTGATCGACGAGATCCGGCTGATGATCTTTCCGCTGTTGCTGGGCAAGGGCAAGCGGCTGTTCGACGATGCCGCGATGCCGGCTGCCTTCAAGCTTGTCAAGTCGCAGACATCCAGCACCGGCGTCATCATGGCGACCTATGAGCGCGCGGGCGAAATCGAGGTCGGCTCCTTTGTCACGGGCGAGCCATCCGAGGCCGAACTCGAGCGGCGTAGGAACTGGAAATAGCGGACCCGGTCTTGGCACCTTTCCTCTCCCTCCGGAGGGGGGAGAGGTGGCGCTGCGAAGCAGCGACGGAGTGGGGGAAGCCATTCGCCAAACGCACCGCCGTAAGACAGGCAGAAAAGGCGGCAAGAAGACTGAGACCAGCGATAATCTGGCGGGAAAAAGATCGACCCCCACTCCGTCGAGCTTCGCTCGACACCTCTCCCCCGATCGACGGGGGAGAGGAAACCAAGTTCTGCTTGGTCTCAGGCCGCCTGCGCCCGCCTTGCCAGCCCCTCACGGATATGCCGCGCGAACTCCTGCGCCGCCGTACTCACGCCATGCCTCGGCAGATGCAGGTTGATGGCGAAATTCGGCAGCGGCGGCAGGCCAACATCGGGTGGCAAGATGTCGAGATCCGAGGGCACGGTGGAAGCGAGCCATGTGGTGACGGCGAGATCCGAGCGCACTGTCGCCGTCGTGGCATCGATGTTGCCGTTCTCGAACACGCTGCGCCATTCCAGCCCATGCGCGTTGAGCGCGGCCAACACCACCGGCCGGAAGGCGCAGGTGTCGGCGACGATCGAGACCGGCAATGGCCGCTTGGCCCGGGCCGCCCCGCCCCTTGCGCCGACCCAGACCAGCCGGTCGATGGCAAGGCACTCGCCCGATGTCGGACCGACACGCTCCTCGATCACCGCGAGGTCGATGGTTCCCGCCGCCAGTGCCGCCGCCAATTCCGGCGAGGAGGCGCAGAGCAGCGATATCTCGACCCGCGGATAGGCTTCAGCATAGGCTTTCAGGACGGGCGCCAGCAAGGTGCCGACAAGGTCATAGGGCACGCCGAGCCGCACCTGTCCGGCCACCGCGTTTCCCGCCATCTCGGTCCAGATCTCGTCATTGAGGCTGAGCATGCGCCTTGCCTTGTCCAACAGACGCTCACCGGAACGCGTCAGGCGCAGACCGCGCCGGTCGCGCTCGAACAGGCTGCAGCCGAGCGTCTCCTCCAGCCGCTTGACCTGCTGGCTGACCGCGCCCTGGGTCAGGTGCAGCGCGTTGGCGGCCGCCGTCATACTAGCCTTGTCGGCGACGGTGACGAAAGTACGAACCAGCGCCGTATCGAGATTGCGGATCATATCAGCATTATATCTGCTAATGCAGACCATCGCAAACATTGCGTTTACTGATGCAAGCTGGCGTCTACCATGGAGCCTCAAAGGACGCCCCATGATCGAACCCATCCTTCCGCTGATCCTGTTTGCCTTCGTGGCCACCGCCACGCCGGGCGTCGCCACCACCCTGTCCACCGCGTCGGGCGCTCGGTTCGGCTTCCGAAGATCGCTGCCGCTGATGATCGGCAGCGCCGCAGGTCTCGCGACCGTGACAGGGGCGGCCGCCGCCGGGCTCGCGGGTCTCTTGCTTGCCATGCCGTCGCTGCAGCTTGCCATGAAGATCGCCGGCTCGCTCTATCTCGTCTGGCTGGCGATCAAGATCGGCCGCGCCGGGCCGCCCAATCTCGATGTGACGATGGCCAGGCCGAACAGCTTCTTCGGCGGCGCCGGCATCCAGTGGATGAACCCGAAAGGCTGGGCGATGGGCCTTGGCGCGGCGGCTTCCTTCGCCGCCCTCGCCGACGGCCCTGGACAACTCGCCTTGCTTCTCGGCTCGACCTTCGGCCTCGCCGCCGCCATCTCATTGTCCATCTGGTGCGTGGCCGGCATGGTGCTGGCACGGCTGCTCAAGACCGAATGGCAATGGCGCGTGCTCAACGTGGTGTTGGCACTGGTGCTCGCCGCCTCGATCATTCCGATGTGGCGGACGCATTAGAAGCGCAGCCTTGCAAGACTTGGGTTCCTCGCCCCTGCTACGGCACGCACACATTTTCCAGGCGACTGTTCCTTGGCGATAGTGTGCATAACGCCTTGGCGCATGCATTGTCCTGTGCTGCGCTGATCGACCCCCACTCCGTCTCGGCTTCGCCGAGCCACCTTGCCGAGGCCAGCCACGGGTCTCGCCCGTCCTTCGGAGCCCCCGATCTACGGGGGAGAGGAAAGGCGCCAAGCTTCTTGCCGTCAACGCTCGCCCAGCAAAGCTCCTTCCTTTCCCTCCGGAGGGGGGAAAGGTGGCGCTGCGAAGCAGCGACGGATTGGGGGAACCACCTGGCAATCAAGCCTGAGGCCGATCAGCCACGCCGGTCACGGAAGATGTGCGCGTAGCATAGCGCCAGAGCGGCGCCAGAGGTGGTCTCAGGCCGCGTAGCGCGCCGCCGGCTTGTCGGCGTGCAGGCTGCCATAGAAGGCCTGCCGGGCGCCGAGGAACGTGTCCAGCTTTCCCGTGTCGGCAAGCGCCGGCACGGTGACGGCTTCGCCTCGCGCCAGGCCGACAAGAGCGGCATCGACCATATCGTCGGCGGTCATGATGATCTCCTTCGGAAGTGTATCGATATCGCCGCCGGAAAGCTCCCAGAAGTCGGTCCGGGTCGCGCCGGGCAGCACCACCTGCACCTTCACCCCGGTGCCCGCGACCTCGCGATGCAGCGCTTCGGTGAAGTTGACGACATAGGCCTTGGTGCCGCTGTAGATGCCGCCGAACGAGGTGTCGAAAGCCAGTACCGAGGCGATGTTGACGATCCCGCCATGGTTGCGCGCCAGCAATCCCGGCAGCACGGCACGCGTCAGCCGCGTCAGCGCCACGACATTGACCTTGATCATGCGCTCGGCGGCATCCGCGTCGGCCGTTGCCACCACCACCTGTCCGCCAAGGCCGGCATTGTTGACCAGCAGCGTCACGCTCTCGTCGGCCGATATCGCCTTTTCGACGCGGCGCACATCGTCGTCGTCTGACAGGTCGGCCGCGATCACGCTGACCTTGCGGCTGTAGGCATGGCGCAATTTCTCGGCCAATTCCTCGAGCCGGTCGGCGCGCCGCGCCACCAGCACCAGATCATAGCCCTGCCCCGCCAGCCGGTCCGCATAGACGGCGCCGATGCCCGAGGAGGCGCCGGTGACGACTGCCGTGCCCTTGTTGTCATTTCTGCTCATTGTCACGTTCCTTGTGTTCGTTGTCTTCGGCTCCGGCGGACACGCTGGCAGCGGAAGTTGTCATTCAATTAGTGGCATATGCCACTTTCGGCGAAATAGGTATATGCCACTATCTTGTCAACGGCAGCGGCGAAAACTATTTCTGCGGCAGGCTGGCGCATTCTTCGCCGGCGAGGAGTTGACATGACCGACCTTCAGCAGCCTGGATTCAGCCAGTGCAACAATGCCACCTTGCGGCGCACCGCGCGTCGGCTCGGCCGCTTCTACGACGAAGCGCTGGCGCCTTCCGGGCTGAAGGGCACGCAATTTGGCCTGCTTTTCCAGATCAGTGTCGGCAGCGAGCCGGCCATGGGGGCCATTGCCGAGGCGCTGATCATGGATCTCTCGGCGCTCGGCCACACGCTGAAGCCGCTGGTCCGCGACGGCTATGTCGAAACCTTCCCCGACAAGGACGACCGCCGCGTCAAGCGCGTGCGGCTGACGCCATCAGGCCAGGCCAAGCTCGACGAGGCGATCAAGCTGTGGAGCGTCGCCCAGCGGCAATTCGAGGCCATGATCGGCGCGGAGCAAGCCGCGAAGCTGCGCGCCGCGCTCGATGAAGTGGCTGCGTTGAACCTGGAACTGCCCGCGGCCGCTTCTTCCGGTTGAAGAAGCGGCCGCGTAAACAAACAGGATGTAAGCCTCGGGGCCGGTCTTACTCAGCCGGCATCGCTACCGGTTTGGCAAACATCCGCCCCGCCAGAACGATGCCGAGCCCGATGACCGGGAAGGCCGCTGCAATCAGGCCGAGATCGGCCGGCGCGCCGTAGCGCAGCACCGCGCCGCCGACCACCGCGCCCAGCGCCACGCCGAGATAGAGCGCCGAGGCGTTGAGCGACAGCACGATCGGGGCCGCGTCCGGCGCGAGCTTGATGATGCGGCTCGCCTGCGCCGGCGGGAAAGCCCAGCCGACGATGCCCCACGGCACCATCATGCCCATCAGCGCCGGTCCGGCGAGATGATGCGGCAGGAAGGTCGGGATCAGCGAGAAGGTGACGAGCATGGCGGCGGAGAGCGCCAGCGACCATCCGACGGTGCGCGTCGCGCCGAAACGATCGGCGGCCTGGCCGCCGGCAATGTTGCCGATGACGGCGCCGGCGCCGAAGGCGAGCAGCATGCCCGGCAGCGCGATCGGCGACAGCCCGGCGCCTTCGATAGCCAGCGGCGCGATGAAGCTGAACACGGTGAACGCGCCGATCAGGGCAACCGCCGTCGTCACCAGGATCGGCATCACGCCGGGGCGCATGGCCGCCGCCAGCCGGCGCTTCAAGGGCAGCTTCGTGCCGATGATGCCGCGCGGCAGCCGGTACCACAGGATGGCGCCGGACAGCGCGCCAAGGCCGGCAATGGCATAGAAGGTGCCGCGCCAGCCGGCGATGGCCGCGACAAGCGCGCCAAGCGGCGCCCCGACCGCGACGGCCACCGTGGTGCCGCCGACGACGACGGCGATGGCGCGAGCCCGGTGATGGTCATCGACCAGCGCCACCGCCGTGCCTTGCGCGGTGGCGGCGAACAGGCCCGACGACAGCGCCATGATGATGCGCGCGGCGAGCAGCACCTCGAAGGAGGAACTTAGGGCCGCGACGACATTGCCGATGACGAAGAACACCAGCGTCCACAGGATGACGCGGCGCCGGTCCCATTCGCCGGTCAGCGTCGCCAGGATGGGCGTGCCGATCGCATAGGCGAGCGCGAAGGCGGTGATCAGCGAACCGGCGAGCGGCACGGAGATGCCCGCATCCCTGGCGATGTCGGGCAGAAGGCTGGAGATGACGAAGCCTTCGGTCGAGATCGCGAACGATCCGAGCGCCAGCCAGAAGATTCTCTTGTCCATGGGAATGCGTCCTTAGTTCAAAAGTTATTGAACAATTGGACATAACAGGCCATGATGTCAATGAAGACAGGGCAAAATAGCTGAACCATGCTGACAGCCCTGTGTCAGGACGGTCACGAGAAGGAGAAACGATGTGTATGGCCGAGCAGGATCGGCGCGTTGAAATCGGCCTGAACTGTGCTTAGGTTCCTGCCATGACGCTCCCTCACCCCAATATGGACCAGATCAGCCTGCCCATCGTGCTCGGCGTGCTCGGCGACCCGACGCGGCTCGCCATCGTGCGCTATCTCGCCAGCAAGGAAGGCGTGCCGCTGAACTGCAGCCGCTTCCTCGACCTCGGCTCCAAGACCAACCTCAGCTATCACCTCGCCAAACTGCGCGAGGCCGGCGTCACCCGCGCCGAAGTGGTCGGCACCAACCGCATGATCACGCTGCGCCGCGCCGACCTCGACGCCCGCTTCCCCGGCCTGCTCGACAGCGTCATCGCCGCCGCGGTGGACGATCCCGCATTGCCGGCCGTCGGCGGCCACGATCTGGAAGTGCCTGCCTGACGCAATTTCCGGCCTCGGCGCCTTGGCGGCGCCGAAGGCACCTTGTTCCGTCACACAACGCCCTTATGCTGCCCAAATCCGGGAAAACAATTCGCCAGGGTTTGGGAATTGCGGAATGACGTGGCGGCTTTCCGATCGATCTTGGCTTCATCCGTGTCTCGCGGCCTTCCTGGCCTGCGGCTTCTGGCTTGCCGTGGCCTCGGCCGCCGACGCTGCCGCAAAGCTGCGCGGCGTGGCGCTGGTCATCGGCAACAGCGCCTATGAGCATCTTGCGCGATTGCCCAATCCGCAAAACGATGCCCGCTCCGTCGAGACGATGCTCGACAGCCTCGGCTTCGATACAGAGATCAGCACCGACCGCGATGCGAGGCGCCTTGCCCGCGACCTCGACCGCTTCGCCGAGGACGCCAGGGATGCCGATGTCGCCATCCTCTATTATTCCGGCCATGGCATTGAAGCCGGCGGTGAGAATTATCTGGTGCCGGTCGATGCCGACTTTTCAGCACTCGACGCGGCCCGCGAACGTCTGGTACCGGTGTCGGCGCTCATCGCCAAATTGCAGGCGAGCGTGCCGCTGACCATCGTCATGCTGGATGCCTGCCGCGACAGCCCGTTTCCGCCCGGTTCGCTCGTCCGCGCTGCGCCTGGCGTTCAGCCCGCTCCGATCGGCCCCGCCGGATTGAGCGAGGCCCGTGGCGCGACGCCTCTCAAGCCGCCGTCGGATGCCGCCGCGGCTCCGAGCGTCGGCACGGTGATTGCCTTCGCCGCCGAGCCCGGTCACGCCGCGCTCGATGGAAGCCCCGGCGGCGACAGCCCCTATGCGGCGGCCCTGACCAAGCATCTTTCGGCCATGAGCGGCGAGGAATTCGGCACCGTCATGCGCATGGTGGCCCAAGAGGTCTATCTCAAGACCAATGGCCGCCAGCGGCCATGGATCAACGAAAGCCTGCGCCGCCTGCTCTATTTCGGCAAGGCGCCGACTGAGCCGACCGGCGACGACGGCGACATCCTCAAGGAGCGCCGCCAGCTTCTGCTCACCATCGCCGCCCTGCCCGATGCCGACCGCAAGCAGGTGGAAACGACGGCCGCCGATCGTGGCGTGCCGATGGACGCGCTCTACGGCATGCTGAAGACGCTGGGCGCCGGCACGCCGAAGGATCCGGCCGAACTCGACAAGCTGCTGCGCGACCAGGCCGACCGGCTGAAGAGCATCATGGCGGAGCGCGCGGCGCTGCGGAGCGCCGATCCGGAGATCGTGCGGCTGTCCGGCCTGTCGCAGGCCGCCATCGGCGAGGGCGCGCTGTCCACGGCCATTTCGCTCAACGAACGTGCCAAATCCCGGCTGAAGATGCTGGTCTCGACCCTCGATGAAACAGAAGCCAATCTCAAGCAGCGGCGTATGGAAGCCGCCGACGTGTATGCCAGAAGCGCCCAGGCCTATGGCCTCAACTCCGACTATCTCGAGGCCGCCAGCGACTATGAACAGGCATTCGGTCAGGTCGAGCGCTGGGACGACACGCTGGCCCTGCAGTACAAGGGCGGCGAGGTGCTCTCGCTCACGGATCATGGCCGGTACAAGGGCGACAACGATGCGCTTCTCGGTGCGATTTCCGCCGGCAAGGATCTCGTCGGCATCGCAAGCCGTCTCAAGGACCAGGGCAGCCTGGCCAAGGCGCGGCTCAATCTCGGCAATGCTTACCAGACGTTGGGCAAGCGAAAAGGCGATGCGGGGCAATTGCGGCTAGCCGTCGCCGCCTACCGGACGGCGCTGGAGGGACTTCCACGCGAACAGAGTTCCCAGGACTGGGCTCTTGCCCAGAACAATCTTGGCGCGACACTGTCGAATCTGGGCGAACTCGAAACCGGCACCGCGACCTTGCAGGAGGCGGTCACGGCTTTCCGCGCCGCGCTGGAAGTGCGGACACGCCAGACTGCCCCGCTTGACTGGGCCATGACGCAGACCAATCTTGGCAATGCGCTTGCGGAATTCGGCGAGCGCGAAGCGGGCACGGACCACCTGGAGCAGGCCGCCGCCGCTTTTCGGGCGGCCGGCGAAGAGCTGACCCGCGATCGGGCGCCGCTTTATTGGGCGCAGGTGCAAACCAACCTTGGCATCACGCTCTACGCACTCGGTGAGCGCGAGACCGGGACAGCGCACCTGGAAGAATCGGCCGCCGTCCTGCTCGCGGCGCTTGAAGAGCGCACCCGCGACCGCGTGCCGCTCGAATGGGCCAAGACGCAGATGAGTCTCGCCCTCGCCTGGACGGAACTGGGGCACCGCAAACGCGATGCGAACCAACTGCGGGCGGCCGTCGCGGCCTACCGCGCCGCACTCGAGGAATACAGCGCCGATCGGGCGCCGATCGATTGGGCGACCACGCAGGCCGGTCTTGGAAACGCCTTCCGCTACCTCGGTCAGGAACAACCGAACGCCGCGGCGGCCGGCACGGCGATGCTGGAACAGGCCCTGACGGCCTATCGTGCCGCCCTCGGCACGTTGACCCGCGAACATACGCCGCTCGATTGGGCGACGGTCGAGATCAATCTCGCCGTCGTGCTGTCGGATATCGGCAAACGCCGCGGCGACGCCGACCAGATCAAGGAAGCCATTGCCACCTTCCGCGCGGCGCTGGAGGAAGCCACCCGCGAACGCATGCCGCTGCTTTGGGCCGGCGCGCAGGGCAATCTGGGGCATGCGCTGGCATGGCTGGGAGAACGCCAGGGCGATACGGCATTGCTTGGGCAAGCCGTCGCCGCCTACAACGCGGCACTCGAGGAAACGACCCGCGCACGGGCGCCGCTCGACTGGGCAGCGATCCAGATCGACATTGGCACGGCGTCGAGAATCCTGGGGACGGCGTTGCCGCGAACCGGCCAATTCGACGAAGGCGCCCGGCAATTGGAGGCCGCCGAATCGGCCTTCCAATCCGCGCTGCTCGAATATGACAGTCAGCGCACGCCGAACGAATGGGCCGCCGCGCAAAGCAATCTGGGGGCGGTCCTGATCACCATCGGGCTTTCCCGGGGCGAACCGGGGCGGCTGCAGGATGCTGTCGCTGCTTTCAATGCGGCGCTTACGCAATACACCCGCGAAAAGGCGCCGCTCGACTGGGCCGCCACGCAAAACAACCTTGGCACCGCGCTGCGCTATCTCGGCCAGCAGCAAGGCGATTCGGCAAAGCTTGAGGCCGCCATTGCCGCCTATCGCGCGGCGCTCGAAGTCCGCACCAGATTGAACGGTCCGCTCGACTGGGCGCAGACGCAGGCCAATCTGGGCAACACGCTGGTGATCCTGGGCGACGTGCTGGCGTCCGCCGGCCAGCCGAATCTGGGGTTGGGGCGGTTGCAGGACGCCGTCACTACCCTTCGCCTGGCGCTGCAGGAATACATTCGCGAAAGGGCGCCGACCCTAGGGGCAGCGACGCAGGTCGACCTTGCGCGAGCCGAGACCAAGCTGGGATTGGCAATGGCCGGTTTCGGCGCTGTCGACAATGGCGTGGCATGGATGCAGGACGCGGTCGCCATCTACCGGCAAGCGCTGCTGCAATACACGCGCGAGACGGCGCCCACCGACTGGTCCGACACCCAGAACGAACTGGGCTCCACGCTAATCAAGCTTGCGGGCACAACCATGGACCCGCAATTCGCCAGGGACGCCATCGTCGCCTACCGCGCCGCGCTCGAGATCCGTACCCGCGAACAATACCCGCAATATTGGGCGCAGACCCAAACCAATCTGGGACTGGCGCTTGTCGGCCTGGGCTCCCTCACCCGGTCGCGCGAGGCGATCCTGCTCGGCAAGGATGCAATCAAGTCCGTATGGGACATGTACCGGGCGGCCGGCTCCAGCCAGTACGACAATTATTACGCCTCCGCCCTCAATGATGCCGACAATGAACTCGCCAGGCTGAACTGATCGCGGCGAAGCCGAAGCGGACCTTGACGCTCGCCAGTCGTTCAAGGAAGTTGCAGCGTTTTCCGACGCTTCTCGCCGAGACCTTGCGGCTTCGCGAGGCAAGGAAACGCTGCCTCACTGCTGGAGCTTCCCAAAAATGCGCATAGCCGTCCTCGCCGATATCCACGGCAACGTCCTCGCTTTCGAGGCCGTGCTCGACGATCTGGCGCGGCGCGGCGGTATCGATCTTACCGTCAATCTCGGCGACAGCGTTTCGGGGCCGCTCTGGCCGCGCGAAACCATGGAACGGCTGGAAGCGCTCAACCTGCCGACGGTGCGCGGCAACCATGACCGCCGCGTCGCCGTCGATCCCCCTGACGAGACCATGTGGGCGTCCGACGTTTATGCGCAGGAGCGGCTGACGCAGGCGCAGCGCGACGTGCTGTTCGGGCAGCCGCTGACCCTGGAGATCGCGCCCGGCATCATTGCCTTCCATGCCCGGCCCGACCATGACGAGAAATATCTGCTCGACGCGGTCGTCGAGGGTCGGCTGGTGCGCGCCTCGCTGGCCACGATCCGGCGCCGGCTGGGCGGGTTCGACCCGAAATACCGCATTGCGCTCTGCGGCCACAGCCACCGCGCGGAGTTGATCCGCATTCCCGACGGCCCCGTCATCTTCAATCCGGGCAGCATCGGCTGCCCCGCCTATGACGACGACACGCCGCCGGCGCATGTCTCCGAACAGGGCTCGCCCCACGCCCGCTACGGTATCGTCACCCTGGGCGGCGCCGGGCAGCCGGACCGCTTCGAGATGATCGCGGTCGCTTACGACCATGAGGCGGCGGCGCGTCAGGCCGAACAGGCGGGACGCCCGGAATGGGCGCACGGGCTAAGGACGGGGTTCATGCCAGGCTAAAGCCTAGGCTTCATGCCAGGCTGAACCCCTTGGTCGTGCCGGGCTGAAGCGTTGGCTTCATGCCCAGGCTGAACCGCTTGGGTCATGCCCGGGCTGAACGCCATCACATGGTCGGAAGGTCCGACCATCTCGGTTGTAGACACGGCGCCGCACCCTCGCTTATAAAACCGGCTTCGCGCGCGGCAGCGTTTTTTGGGTCTGGCGGTGCCTTTGGTAATGCAATCTATCGCCCACGGCCAAGTGATGAGGCGCCGAATTCCGTTCCGCAAAGCGCTCTACGCACTCATTGCCGCGCCGTCGCTGCTGACGGCGCTGGCGGCGCATGCCGAGGAGGCACCCTTCATCTCCGTCGTCACCGGGCTTGCCCCCGACGACCTGCTCAATGTCCGCGCCAAGCCATCGCCGATCGGCAAGACCGAGGCGCGCCTGGCCGCCGGTGCGAGCGTCAGGAACCTCGGCTGCAACGACATTGACGGCCGCCCCTGGTGCAAGGTCGAGTCGGACAATCCCAAGGCAACCGGCTGGGCCCCGGCGCGCTATCTCGTTCCCGTCAATCCCGCGACGATACCCGACCAGGCCGCCGATGCGCCCGCTGCCATTGCCGCAGCGCCTCCCGTCGAGGGAGCGGCGCCGGCCGCCCAGCCCGCGCAGCCTGTCGAGGCGGCCGCGACGCCTCAGTCACCTCCAACCGAGGCACCGCCAGCCGATGCACCCCCGCCCGACCTGACCGCGCGGCTGGGCGGCATCGTCCATCCGGTCACTCCCGAGGCGCCTGTCAAATCCGCCGCCGCCACGGCCATGCAGGATGCCTATGGCCTGGCGCTGGCTGCCACGGAAACGCCGACGACCGCGGAGAGCACGCCACCCACCGCCACGGTGGAGCCACAGGACGACGCCAAGGCATCGCCAGACGCCGCTGCCCCTCAAGGCGATGCCGGCACGGCGGCGGCCGGGGACAATGCCTCGGCGGGGTCGATCCCGGTGCCCACGCCGCGCCCTGGACCGGCAGGTGCCGGCCCGGGACCGGCAGGAGCCGTGCCGCCCGCCGTCGACACGCAGACCGTCGCGGAACTGCCGCCGCCGCCCACGGCCCTCGCCACCGGCGACTCCGTCGAAATCCCCTGCGCCCGCTATGTCGGTCAGCCGATGACGCGCTGCGCGGCGACCATCGTGCACAAGGGCACGGACAAGGCCGACATCACCGTGACCTGGCCCGATGGCGGCACGCGTATCATCTCCTTCCAGGCCGGCATGCCCGCCGGCTCCAACGCCCGTGGCGATTTCCGCTTCACTAGGGAAGGCAGCCTCAACATGATCCGGGTTGGCGTATCGGAGCGCTTCGAGATCACCGATACGGTGGCGTTCGGGGATTAGGGGAATAAGGCGGTAGCAGTAAGGCAGTAAGTGAGGCCGGGACGCGCTCCCCTACTCCCTACTCCCTACTCCCCTATCCCTTCATTTTCGGGGTTACATCCGCCAAAACTCTTCCCTATAAGGCCCTCCTAGCCTGATACCAGAATCGCGAGCACAACCGGCCGGGTCTTCCCGTCCCGGTTTTTTGTGCAAGCCGCCCGCCGAACGGAATTGTCGCCATGCCAAGACGCACTGACATCAAGTCGATCCTGATCATCGGGGCCGGCCCCATCGTCATCGGCCAGGCCTGCGAGTTCGACTATTCCGGCACCCAGGCCTGCAAGGCGCTGAAGGAGGAAGGCTTCCGCGTCATCCTCGTCAATTCCAACCCGGCCACCATCATGACCGACCCGGAACTGGCCGACGCCACCTATATCGAGCCGATCACCCCCGAAGTCGTGGCCAAGATCATCGCCAAGGAGCGGCCCGACGCGCTGCTGCCGACCATGGGCGGCCAGACGGCGCTCAATACCGCTCTGTCGCTGCGCCGCATGGGCGTGCTCGAACGTTACAATGTCGAGATGATCGGCGCCGACGCGCAGGCCATCGACAAGGCCGAGGACCGGGCACTGTTTCGCGAGGCGATGAAGACGATCGGGCTGGAAACCCCGAAGTCGATGCTGGCCAACGCCACCGACGTCAAGAACGCCGACCGCAAGACGCATGAGGCCGAGCGCGCCGCGCTGAAGGCCGAGAAGCCCGACAATCTCGACGCCGCGCTCGATGCGCTGGAAACCCGCTGGAACCTCGGCGAAGGCGACCGCAAGCAGCGCTACATCAGCCATGGCATGGCGATCGCCGCGCAGGCGCTCGACCATGTCGGCCTGCCCGCCATCATCCGCCCGTCCTTCACCATGGGCGGCACCGGCGGCGGCATCGCCTACAACAGGGCCGAATTCTACGACATCGTCCAGTCCGGCCTCGACGCCTCGCCGACCACCGAAGTGCTGATCGAGGAAAGCGTGCTCGGCTGGAAGGAGTATGAGATGGAGGTCGTCCGCGACAGAGCGGACAATTGCATCATCGTCTGCTCGATCGAGAACATCGACCCGATGGGCGTGCACACGGGCGATTCCATCACCGTCGCCCCGGCGCTGACCTTGACCGACAAGGAATACCAGATGATGCGCAACGCCTCGATCGCGGTGCTGCGCGAGATCGGCGTCGAGACCGGCGGCTCCAACGTGCAGTTCGCCGTCAACCCGGCCGATGGCCGCCTCGTCGTCATCGAGATGAACCCGCGCGTCTCGCGCTCCTCGGCGCTGGCCTCCAAGGCGACCGGTTTCCCGATCGCCAAGATCGCCGCCAAGCTCGCCGTCGGCTACACGCTGGACGAGCTGGAGAACGACATCACCGGCGGCGCCACGCCCGCCTCGTTCGAGCCGTCGATCGATTATGTGGTGACGAAGATCCCGCGCTTTGCCTTCGAAAAGTTTCCCGGCGCCGAGCCGGTGCTGACGACAGCCATGAAGTCGGTCGGCGAAGTCATGGCCATCGGCCGCACTTTTCAGGAATCGCTGCAGAAGGCTTTGCGCGGGCTCGAAACCGGCCTCACCGGCCTCGACGAGATCGAAATCCCCGGCCTCGGCGCCACAAACAGCGCCGACGACCGCAACGCCATCCGCGCCGCGCTCGGCACCCCGACGCCCGACCGGCTGCGCATGGTGGCGCAGGCGATCCGCATGGGCACCTCGCTGGAAGACGTGCACGCCATGTGCAAGATCGACCCGTGGTTCCTCGAACAGATCGCGGGCATTCTGGCCATGGAAGCCCGCATCCGCGAGCACGGCATTCCCCAGGACGCCGTCAACCTGCGCATGCTCAAGGCCATGGGCTTCTCCGACGCCCGCCTCGCGTCGCTGACGAAGACCGACGCCGAAGTGATTCAAAGGATTCGCGAAAAGCTCGACGTTCATCCGGTTTACAAGCGCATCGACACCTGCGCCGCCGAGTTCGCCTCGCCGACAGCCTACATGTACTCGACCTACGAAGTGCCCTTCGCCGGCGCGCTCGCCAACGAGGCACAGGTTTCGTCGCGCAAGAAGGTCGTCATCCTCGGCGGCGGCCCGAACCGCATCGGCCAGGGCATCGAGTTCGACTATTGCTGCTGCCACGCGGCGTTTGCGCTGCGCGACGCCGGTTATGAAGCGATCATGATCAACTGCAACCCGGAGACGGTTTCGACCGACTACGACACTTCGGACCGGCTCTATTTCGAGCCCCTGACGGCGGAGGACGTGCTGGAGATCCTGCGCGCCGAGCAGGCCTCGGGCGAACTGGTCGGCGTCATCGTCCAGTTCGGCGGCCAGACGCCGCTGAAGCTGGCCGACGCGCTGGAGAAGGCCGGCATACCGATCCTCGGCACCTCGCCCGACATGATCGACCTCGCCGAAGACCGCGACCGCTTCCAGAAGCTGCTGCACAAGCTCAACCTCAGCCAGCCGAAGAACGGCATCGCCTATTCGGTCGAGCAGGCCCGCCTCGTCGCCGGCGAACTCGGTTTCCCCCTGGTGGTGCGCCCGTCCTATGTGCTCGGCGGCCGCGCCATGCAGATCATCCATGACGAGGGCATGCTGCAGAGCTATCTGCTCGACACCGTGCCCGGCCTGGTGCCGGAGGACATCAAGCAGAAATACCCCAACGACAAGACCGGCCAGATCAACACGCTGCTCGGCAAGAACCCGCTGCTGTTCGACACCTATCTGTCCGGCGCCATCGAGGTCGATGTCGATTGCCTCTGCGACGGCAAGGCGACCTTCGTCTCCGGCATTCTGGAACATATCGAGGAAGCCGGCATCCATTCGGGGGACTCGGCCTGCTCGCTGCCAGTACACTCGCTGCCTTCGGAACTGGTCGACGAGCTGGAGCGCCAGACGGCGGCGCTGGCCCGCGCACTCAATGTCGGCGGGCTGATGAACGTGCAATATGCGATCAAGGACGGCACGGTCTATGTGCTGGAGGTCAACCCGCGCGCGTCCCGCACCGTGCCCTTCGTCGCCAAGACCATCGGGCGTCCCATCGCCAAAATCGCCGCCCGCATCATGGCCGGCGAGACGCTGGAAGACGCCTTCGCCCATTACGGCGCCATGCCCGACCCCAGAAATCCCGGCCACATCGCGGTCAAGGAAGCCGTCTTCCCCTTCGCCCGCTTCCCCGGCGTCGACATCCTGCTCGGCCCGGAAATGCGCTCGACCGGCGAGGTCATGGGCCTCGACCGCGATTTCGCGCTGGCCTTCGCCAAGAGCCAGCTCGGCGCCGGCGTCGACCTGCCCCGCTCCGGCACGCTGTTCGTCTCGGTGCGCGACGAAGACAAGAAAGGCATATTGCCGGCAGTCAAGCGCCTCGCCGGCCTCGGCTTCAAGGTGCTGGCCACCTCGGGCACGCAACGCTTCCTCGCCGAAAACGGCGTGGTGGCCGAGAAAATCAACAAGGTCCTGGAAGGACGCCCCCACATCGAAGACGCGATCCGCAACCGCCAGGTCCAGATCGTGTTCAACACCACGGACGGCCAGAAGGCGGTGTCGGACTCGAAGTCGCTGCGGCGGGCCACGCTGATGCAGAAGGTGCCGTATTATACGACGCTGTCGGGGGCGGCTGCGGTGGCCGAAGCGATCGCGGCGCTGAAGGCGGGGAGTTTGGAGGTTCGGCCGTTGCAGGAGTATTTTGGGTGAAACCCGTAACTTGCCAGTCAGAGACTTTACTCCCGAACGGGAGCAATCTGTAGGGCTCACGACCGACTGAAAAGTGCGGAACCTCCATTTACAAAAGCAGTGCCAAGGTCATAACTAAGGTGGGGTTGAATTTGAAGCAACAATTCTAAGGGTGGGAAAAATCGTGTCGGATGCATTTGGTGAAGGGGTGAATGACGGAGTATCTAAATCAATAGCACAATTGGTTGAGAAGACCTTCTTAGGGATAATGCAGAACTCAAAGGAAGGTGTTAGCTTTCTTTCAGCTAGATACTCGGTGGGATTTGAAAAATATATAGCAACAAAACTTCATATATGCTCAAACGTAAAGACTCTGATTTCAACAAATCATCCAGTTTCACTGGAAAAAGCCTACGAGCCGACTAACTTAGTCGGGCAAAATAATATAATAGTTGGCATTGACAAATATATCTCCGACTTTGGAAAAAGATCCAAACATTCTGTTATTACAGCCACCTTAGGGGCTGGAAAATCGTTTACGATGAAACATATATATAGCACCTGGGCGAAGGACTCATCGCTAAAGAAGGTGCCGATATTCATAGAGCTTAGATATATAAACTTTCAAGAACAAAATATAGTTTCGTATATAACTCAGCAATTAATTCCGTTCAACCACTTTGTAACAGAACGCTCGGTGCAGGCCGCCCTAAAAAGTGGCGCCTTTGCGCTGGTGATGGACGGATTCGATGAAATCGCCACGCGGAACCGGGCGACGGCAGAGAAACAAATATTACGAATAGCGCAGGACTACCCCGAAACCTTTATCGTTTTGTCTTCCAGGCCAGACATAAATCGCTTCCTCGGTTGGAATACATTTTCAGAATACAGCGTCTCTCCTCTCTCTATAGATCAAGTAGAAAGTATGATAGAGAGAATAGACTACGATGTGCAGGACAAGGCATCTTTTCTGAAGATGATAAAAGGTGGGCTTTACAAATCCCATGAGAAACTTTTGTCCAATCCTCTTCTGGCATCGATGATGCTTCTGACGTTTCGTGAGTTTCAGGACATCCCATCTAAGATGCACGTGTTTTACGGCACAGCCTTCGATGTGCTTTTCCGAAAGCATGACACCACAAAAGCGGAGTATCATAGAGAATTTGCTACCGGGCTTGACCTTGATGACTTCAAACGAATTTTCATGACGTTTTGTTTCACGAGCTACGTTGACAAAAAATACAGCTTTGATGAGTCATCCCTAAGGAGGTATTCGGAAAAGGCCATCCAATACGAGGATTCAAATCTAAAATACTTGGATTTTCAGCATGATATCCTAAAGAATATATGCATAATGCACCAGGAAGGGGAAACAATTTCATTCATACATCGATCGTTCCAGGAATATTTTACTGCTCTTTTCTTGTCAAAAAGAAGCATTCCAGAATCATACGAATTTATCGATTTTATTGTGAAAGAGTCTTCTGATGTTAACGAATGTATACAAATGTTCATTGACATCGATAGTGAGGAATTTGAACGGAAGTACCTTATTCAACGTCTGAGCGCCCTTGATGAAGCGATCGATGGCGCCAAGAGTATAAAGGCCATGGCAGAGATACTGGCGCCGTATTATGTTGTAGGCAAGATTGCAGATAGCGACGGCGACGGCGAACAAGAAGAGCCCTACGTCATAGTCCCATGGGCTAGATTTTCGAAGCAGGCACCGGTGATTGAATGCAACTATAAGCTTATTCAACAATTGACTCAGCACTACCAAGTCGATCTATTTAACGTTTATATCCACGGGGATGCAGAATGGTGGAAAACTCTTCCGAAGAGTATAATTGACGAATCACGGATTTCGTTGTTAGAATCTACAAAAATATCAGCTTCTCTTGCAAAGAAAGCTGGGATTGTTGGGTACGTGAATAACTTGGCAAAAGTTATAAAGAGACTTATCAAAGAATTGAATGATAAGCACGAGAGAAAGAGGAAGCTACTTTCTAATTCTCTAAAGAAGTAAGAAGAGATTCTTGCCTGTTTCTCCGGAGTTATTTCGCGAGACCATCGCCATAGGCGATGGTCTCGCATGGCAAGCTGGCGCTTGGCGTTGCCGAGATGCACTAGATCATCGACAGGGACGGCAAGACCCGGCTCTATTGAAGCGAGTGGTCACCCCACCGCCACACACTCAATCTCGATATCAAACTCCATAGGCCAGGACGCAACCGGCACGAAACTGCGCGCCGGCGGGTTTACGTTGAAATACCGGGCATACACCCTGTTTATCGCGTTGTAGAAGCCGGAATTGACGGCGTAGATGCGCACCATCACCACGTTTTCCAGCGAGGTGCCGGCCGCTTCCAGGCAGTGTTTCAGCGCCTTCAGCGACGCGTCTGTCTGCGTTTCGATGTCGCCGCGCACCATCTCGCCGGTCACCATGTCGACCGGCGGCGTCGCCGAGATGAACACGAAGCCGTTGGCCCTCACCGCCGTCGAACAGGGCAGGCCGAGTGAGCGCACCTTGTCCGACATGACAGGTACTTCGATGACTTGTTTTTTCATGAGTGTGCTCCCTGGGGTTGGCAAGATTAGCGCCAGGCCCCCTCACCCAGCCTCCGCTTCGCTCGGCTGACCGTTCGGGGCGAGCCGCGTGTCTCGCCCGTCCTTCGGACCCCCGAGGGGAGAGGAGATTACGAGCGCCAACGCCAAGCTCTTCTCCCCAGCGGGGAGAAGGTGGACGCGAAGCGGCCGGATGAGGGGGCTGGCGCCAACCTCTAATTGCCGGGAGCTTATCCCGACGCTGGCGAAACACCAGCGCCGAACCATGATCCAGCCCTCACCCCTGCCCCGGATACGGCGTGCCGTCCTTGTGCAAAAACCGCCCGTCGGAGTTCGGGCTCATCATGTCGATGTCGGAGCAAGTGATGACATCGTCCATGTTGCGCGAGCCGACCTCGAGGTAGAGCGCCGTCACCGATGACCGGTTGATCATGTGATGGCCGTTGCCGCTGTTCTTGGCGAAGGCAGCACTATCGCCAGCCTTGAGCAGCGTCTCGCCGCCATCCTCGACCAGCACCAGTTCGCCTTCCAGCACATGGACGAGTTCGTCCTCATGGCTATGCCAGTGGCGCTGGCTCGACCAGCCGCCTGGCGGCAGCGTCATCAGGTTGACGCCGAAATCGCTGAGCCCGCCGGCATCGCCGAGACGCCGGCGCGTACGGGTGGCGCACGGGGCGTCGAAGGGCGCGGGGTAGCCGGAGCCCTGGCGGACGGGCACGGCGGAGAGGTCGATCTTGGGCATGGGGTGCTCCATGGGTGATGGGGGCAGTGTAGGTGATGGCGGGTGGAGGCACAGGGCCAGGTTGGGTGTGGGGGTTGCCATGGGGCGAGAGATATCGGACGTAGCGCTCTACGGCGCCCCCCTCTGTCCTGCCGGACATCTCCCCCTCTTGGGGGGAGATCGGCTGTCATCGCGGCCTTCGCCAGTTTTCAACGCTGCAGGAAAGGAGCCGGCGCCCAGGCTGCCAATCTCCCCACTTGAGGGGGAGATGTCCGGCAGGACAGAGGGGGGCGCCGTAGAGCGCTATCCTTGATCCGTCCTGACCGTCGAATCCCTAATGCACCGCCGCCACGTCCCTCAGATGCATCTCGTGCATCTTCAGCGTCTCCAGCGTCTTCTTGGCGAACTCCTTCAGCGCCGGGTCGTCGCCGGAGCGGGCGTAGGTGGAAAACATCGCCACCGCCTGCTTGTGCGCCTGCGTCTGCAAGGTGATGTATTTGGCCTGGAAGGCTTCGCCGTCCAGCGCCTCGAGCTGGTCGAGCATCGCCTGGTCCTTCGGCAGCAGCGGCGGGCCTTCGGGCTTGATGGATGCCGTGGTCTGGCTCTTTTCCAGCGCCGCCTTGAAATCCTGGCCGGCCTTGGTGTGGTCCTTGACCATCAGTTCGGCGAAATCCCCAACATCGGCGGCGACGCCCTTCTTCAGCGCCAGCTTGCTGCTTTCGATCTCGAAGCGGTTGGCGCTGACCAGCGTCTTGGTGAAGGTGTCGGTGTCGACCTTGTTCTCCGACACCGCCGGCAAGGTGCTGGCCGCCTGCTGGGCAAAGGCTGAAGGCGTTCCGGCCAGAAGGGCCAGCATGGCAATGGCGAGATGCGGTTTCATCGAAACGCTCCGTGAAGGTGGTCCTCGCAGACCCAACGCGGCAGATGCGGTGAGGTTGCCAGCCGCGTCCCTTCTCCTCTCCCTACGGGCGACGAGGCCCCAGCAGAAAGGCTGTCATCACTGCGCTGACGCACGCCACCGCCAACAACGCCACGGAGCCCGAAGAGCTGGGTCTTTGGCGGATTGGAACGAGGTTTTCCGGCGCCGGAGCATTTTGAACCAACCCGTCCAGGTCGGATCGGCTCCCCCGTCTAACGGAATAGGCGCGGGTCAGCTCCGCACCGAGCAGAAAGATTTCCGATGAATAATAGACCCAGAGCAGTATGACGAGCAGCCCCCCGGCCGCGCCGTAGGATGACGCGATCGCGCTGGTGCCGATATACCAACCGATAAGCGATTTCCCCAATGTGAACAGGGCGGCGGTCACGACGGCGCCAATCCCGACATCCCGCCATTGCAAGGCACGGTCCGGCAGCACCTTGTAGATCGCGGCGAACATCACCGAGATCAGGCAAAAGGAAATCAGGGTGTTGATCGCGCTCAGAACGAATGCGCCGAACGGCAGATGAGCGCTGATCACGGTGCCCAAAGCAGAGATCGCCGCGCTCGCCACCAGGGATACCAGCAGCATAAAGCCGAGGGCGGCGACCAGGCCGAGACTGGCCGCACGCGCGCGCAAGAGACGTGACAGCGAACTTCCCTTGGCTTCAACCTTCCATATCGCATTCAGGGCCTGCTGCATTTCGCCAAACACCGCGGAGGCGGTGACGAGCAAAGTGGCGACGCCGATGAGCGCCGCCAGGGTCCCCGATGATCTGCTGGACGCCCCTTGGAGCGCTGTCTGAAGGAGCGCAGCGCTTTCCGAACCCATCAACCCCGATATCTGGGCGGACAAAGCCAACTGCGCCGCGTCGTGACCAAATGCGATGCCGGCGATCGCCACGACGATGATCAGAACCGGGGCCAGCGACGTGGCGGCATAGAACGCCATTGCCGCGCCATGACTGAGGGCATTGTCGTTGACAAAGCCAACCACGCTTTCTCGCACCAGGTCCCATACGTCTTTAAGTGTGGGTCGCACTTCGATTCCGTGAAAGGTGGCGAATCTGTGAAAGGGGCCGCAAACCGGTCTCCTATCAATGCGGCGGATCATCCGATGTTCCGGCCGGCTTGAGCGAGAGTTTCAGCAAGAGCGCGCCTGCCTCAATGACAGCAGGCCTCGCCATATTGCAGCTGCTCGCGCCAGTCCGGCCGGCCCTGCGGCGTGAAATCCATCAGGTTCCACAGGATCTCGCAGGTGCCGATGGCGCGCGGGTCCTGGCCGGGATCGCTCGGCGCGAAGCCGAGCTCCGACGACCAGAAATGCCTGATGCCGTCGCTATCCCTGTGAAACACCGACAGCAGCGGGATCTGCGCGCCGTCGGCCGACTCGGCATTGTAGTCGCGCTTGAAGCTGTTGTTGGCCGACGACACCAGCCGCATGTTGCGCCAGCCCTTGTCGCGGCCGAGCGTGACCAGGTTTTCCAGCGCCGTCTTGGCCACGACGGCGAAGTTGAAGCCGGCGGCTTCGAGGTGGCCGACCGCGCCGTCGAACTGGTCGAGCAGCGCCGTGCAGGACGGGCATGGCTGGTCGGGCCGCGCGAGCTTCGCCGTGCCGCCGCTGGTCGCCACGTCGCGCGTCTCCTGCGGGTGGCGCGGAAACATCATGTTGTAGAGGATCAGCGTGTCCTTGCCGGGCGCGAACAGCTCCGACAGTTTTATCCTCGCGGTCTTGCCCGCGATATCCAGCCCCTCGAACACGTAATCCTTCGGCACCAGCCCGCCCGGCGGCAGCGCCCGGCGCGCCTCGGCAACGGCTTCCATGGCGCGGCGCAGCTCGATTTCCTTCTTCAAGAGCTTTTCGCGCTGGGTGCGGTATTTGGCGGATTCGTTGGGAAAGGTGATCATGATCGGCTCCTTCAAGTCGTTGCCGGCGTCCCGGCAGGGTGCTCTACTCCCCAAGGACGCGACACGCCGGCCGGTTCCTACATTCGCGCATCGGAACCGTCCCGGCTTTGCGGCATTCCCTTCATCGGCTACAGCTTCCGGCACAGGGGGACGACATGAACGAGATCGACGAGATCGACCTGCGCTGCCCGCGAGCGGTGGCCGACAACGCCGCCAAGGGTTTGCGTCTGCGTAAACAATTCGGCCGTGGCGGCACCGAGATCGGCGTCGCGCGGGCGACCGAACTGAAGAACCGCGAGAAGCTGGCGCCGTCCACCATCCGCCGCATGGTCAGCTACTTTGCCCGCCACGAGGTCGACAAGCGCGGAAAGAACTACGGCAATGAGGACAATCCCTCGGCCGGATACATCGCCTGGCTCTTATGGGGCGGCGACGAGGGCCGCGCCTGGGCGCTGGAACTCAAGCAGAAGATCGGCAACGCGCCCGATATCTGAGCGCCCCCTTAGCCCTTTACCCCGCCGGCGGTGAGGCCGGAGACGATCTTGCGCTGGAAGATCAGCACCAGCACCACCAGCGGCACCGTGACGATCACCGAGGCGGCCATGATGTTGCCCCAGGGGATTTCGAACTGCGAATTGCCGGAGAGCAGCGCGATCGCCACCGGCACGGTCCGCCGCGCGTCGTTGGAGGTAAAGGTCAGCGCGAACAGGAACTCGTTCCAGGCGCCGATGAAGGCCAGCAGTCCCGTGGTCGCCAGCGCCGGCCACATCAGCGGCAGGAAGATGCGCGTGATGATGATCCACGGCGTCGCGCCGTCGAGGATCGCCGCCTCCTCGACCTCGACCGGCAGGTCGCGGACAAAGGCGGTGAGCACCCAGACGGTGAACGGCAAGGTGAAGATCATGTAGGAGAAGATCAGCGCGACGAGCGAATTGTAGAGGCCGAACAGCCGCACCAGTTCGAACAACCCGGCCAGCACCGCCACCTGCGGGAACATCGAGACCGACAGGATGGCGAACAGCAATGCCGAGCGGCCGCGAAAACGGATACGCGCCAGTGCGTAGGCGGCAGTGACGCCGAGGAACAGCGAGAGCGCCACCACCGCGCCCGAGACGATCAGCGAGTTCAGGAGGTTGCGCAGGAAAGCGCCCTCGGCCAGCACATTGCGATAATTGTCGAGGCTTGGCGCTTTCGGCCATGGACCGGCTTGGAACAGCTCGGTCCCCGATTTCAGGCTGGTGACGATGGCATAGTAGAACGGGAACACCGCGATGAGCACGATCGCCCCGACCAGAAGATAGAACGCCGTGCGCTTCAGGAGCCACATCTCAGCGGCCTCCTTCCAGGCTTATCCGGCCGATGCGGATGGTTAGGATGGTGAGCAGAGCAAGGATGAGGAAGAGCAGCGTCGAGGCGGCCGAGCCATAGGCGAACTTGTCGAACTCGAACAGGTTCTCGCGGGCGAACACCGACATCGACTTGGTGTGCGCATTGTTGGGCGTCAGCACATAGATCAGGTCGAAGATACGCAGCGCGTCGAGCGCCCGGAAGATCACCGCCACCATCACCGCCGGGCGGATCAGCGGCAAGGTCACCCGCCAGAAGATCTGCCAGGGATTGGCGCCGTCCAGCCTGGCGACCTCGATGATTTCGCGCGGCAGCATCTGCAGCGCGGCCAGGATGAGCAGCGCCATGAAGGGCGTCGTCTTCCAGATGTCGACGATCAGCACCGCCGTCATCGCCGTGTCGGCGCTGGCGGTCCAGGCGATCTTGGTGTCGATCAGCCCCAGATTGATCAGCACGACATTGATGATGCCGAACTGGTCGTTGAGCATCCACTGCCACATCTTCGCCGAGACGATGGTCGGGATCGCCCAGGGGATGAGGATCGCCGCCCTGACGATGCCGCGGCCGGGGAATTCGGCGTTGAGCACTAGGGCGACGACCATGCCGAGGATCGTCTCGCAGGTCACCGAAACCACCGCGAAGCGCAGCGTGTTCCACACGGCGCCCCACCAGGCCGGGTCGAGAAGCAGCCCGTCGTAAATGACCCTGCCGCTTGGCATGCGCAGAACCGAGACATAATTGGCGAGGCCGACCCATTGGCGGGCGTCGAGATCGGACAGCGAGGCGTCGGTGAAGCTGAAATAGACCGTGCGCGCAAGCGGCCAGCCGGCAGCCGCGGCGAGCACCAGAAGCATCGGTGCCAGGAACAGCCATGCCGAGCGCACACGCTGGCGCGTCAGCCGCGAGCCTTGGCGCCGGTCGGCGGCACCGGCCGGTTGCGCGCTCACCAGCCCTTGCCCTTCAACCGGGTCAGCGTCGCCTCGAGGTCAGCCAGATTGTCGGCGGCGCTGCCTTCGCCGGACAAGGTCTTGTGGACGGCGTTCCAGAACTGGCTCGACGCCTCATTGTACTTGTTCCTGGTCACCGCCGAGGGCCGCGGCCCGGCATTGAGGAACACCGCTTTCCAATGTGGAATGATCGGCTGCTGGCTGGCGATATCGGCATCGTCATAGAGCGCGGGGATGGTCGGCAGGTTGGCGGTCTTCAGCGTGCGGTATTTCTGCATTGCCGGCGAGGCGATGAACTTGACCAGTTCGATCGCCGCCTCCATGTGCCTGGAATATTTCGAGACCGCGAGGTTCCAGCCGCCCAGCGTCGCCGCCGGCCGGGCGCCCTTGCCCGTGCCCGCCGGCAGCGGCGCGACGTCGAACTTGCCCTTGATCGGCGACCCCTGGCTGTTGCCCAGCGCATAGGCATAGGGCCAGTTGCGCATGAACACCGCATTGCCGGTCTGCCAGACGCCGCGCGCCTCCTCTTCCTGATAGGCGAGCACGCCCGGCGGCGCGATGGTACCGATCCAGCCCCTGGCCATGTCGAGCGCCGCCGCCGCCCGGGCGTTGTTGATGGAAATCGCGCCGTCCGGCTCGACGATCTGGCCGCCGCCATTCGACACCACCCATTCGAACGCGTCGCAGGTCAGCCCCTCATAGGCATTGCCCTGGAAGACGAAGCCCCAGATACCCCGGTTGCCCGAGGCCCGCTCCTTGTCCATCACCAGCCTGGCGGTGTCGCCCAGCTCCTTCCAGCTGGCCGGCACCTTGGCGCCGTATTTGTCGAGCAGATCCTTGCGGTAATAGAGCGCCGGCGCATCGGTGAAGATCGGCAACGCCACCAGCCTGCCGTCGACGGTCTGCGACTGGATGATCGACGCGAAATGCTGGCCCACGACATCCCTGGTCGCTTCGGTCAGGTCGACGAACTGGCGGGCCAGCTGCGGCGCCCAGATGACATCGGTCTGGTAGACGTCGACGTCGCTGTTGCCCGCCGCGAGCCACAGCCTGTACTGGCCGAACTGGTCGGTTCCCGACGATGGCATGGCGACGATGGTGACCTTGTCGCCGCTCTCCTTCTCGTAGCGGTCGAGGATCTCGCGCAGCACCTTGAGGCCGTTGCCGGTGTCGCCCGACACGATCGACAGCTCGACCGCCCGCGCCGGACCCGCCGCGAGGACGGCAGCGACGCTCAACGCCAGCAATGCGTGGAAAAGCCTCATCGCGGTGGATCTCCCTTGGCGGCCGGCGGCGCAGAGCACCGGCAGCCGGTCGGACCCCACCGTTCATTGAATGCAAAGCAGCGCTTTGGGTTCCCCAACCGGCCGTCGCCGGTGACGGCCAGGATCAACGCCGCCCGTCAGCCTTCCCAGGCGACGGGCCGCATGCCCAGCCGCTCGTAGAGCCGCACGGCGGCGGCGTTCTCGAGCGTATTGGTCTTGAGGTCGACATGGGCGGCACCCCGGTCGCGAAAAATGGCGAAGGCGTGCCACATCAGCGCTTCGCCGACCCCCTTGCCCCGCGCCTCGGGATGGACGGCGAGGTCCTTGACGAAGGCCGAGCTCCAGCACAGTGCGGCCGCCGCCAGCCGGCCCTTGGCATCGATGACCAGGAAACACAGCTCCGGATCGAATTCGGGATCTTCTGAAATGCGCGGCCACCATTCGTCGAAGGGGCCGTCGGTGCCATCGTCGAACACTTCGCCCAGCAGCGCATGCAAAGGCACCGCGTCACCACGCTCGAAACCGCGCATGACAAAGCCGTCAGGCCAGTGCGGCGCAACCAGCGTCTCGTCGAGGATCTTGCGCAGCCGGATGTCGTTTGGAGCCGGCGGGCGCGGTTGCGGCATCGCGCTCAGGCGTCGGGCTGCAGGCGGTGCCGTTTGCGGTCGACACCGAGCCCGGTCGCCTCGAGCAGGCCCTTGCGCTTGGCGTCGAAATAATAACCGGTCTGGTAGAGCCAGTCGGCCTTCTTGGCGTTGCCGTCGGACACCAGCCAGGCGCCGCGCAGATATTTGACCGCGTATTTCAAATTGGTCTCGGCGTCGAACAGGCCCTTGGCTGGTCCGTCATAACCCATGCCGCGCGCGGTTGCGTGCTTGATCTGCATCAAGCCCCAATGGCCGTTGTTATAGGCCTTGGGATTGTAGGTGCTTTCGCGGTTGACGACATGGCGCACCAGATCCACCGGCACCTGATAGAGGGCGGCGTATTTGACGATCAGCCGGTCCACGTCGCCGCGCATGCCGGTGTGCTCTTCTCGCGCCGGGGCGGCCGGATCAACCGGCACGGACGGGAACTGCACCAGCGCGGCCGGGTTCTGCGGCACGACATAGGCCACTTGCTGCACGCCGGGCATTTTCTGGCCGCCGGCTGTCGCCGGCACGATGAGCCCGGCTGTCGTGTAGGTCTCGGCGGACTTGATCACTGGCAAGCCTGCCTTGATCACTGGCAAGCCTGCCTTGGCCGGCTGGCCGGCCTTGGCGGGCGCCGGCGCCTGCCAGGCGTTGGTGCCGACGACCATGATGGCGGGCACGGCCGGAGCCGCGGGCGTCGCGCCGGCAAAGGCCGCGGTCGCGGCGGCCGGCTGCGTGGCGGGCTCACCCTCGGAAATGACGGTCGGGCCGGGCGTCACTTCGGCGGTCTGGACCGGCGCAATGCCGGAGGATTGCGGCAGCACCGAAACCGTTTCCGGCAGCGGGATCGTGAAGCCCGCATCGCTGCCGGCAACGGTCGCTGTTTCGGTCAGGGACGGCGCGGCTTTCATCTGCGAGGTCGACGTGCAGCCGCTCATGCTGGCCGCCGCCACGATCACGCCAATCGCGATAAGGGTTTGTTTTGCTGGCAAGCCGCGCTCGAAGTCCGGTTTGTCGGGTCGTTAAGATTTCCCTTACACCAGCGATTCCTGGGTAGCAATCGGGGCCATCCGGTGGTTTTCGGGTGGCGGGAGGCAGGCAGCGATGCCATATTGTTCCTGATATGTACCGACGGAATGCCGGATTTCGCCGCTTTGCGGAAAGGAGCGCATCATGGAAACGACCACTTCGATCACAGCTGGCCACGCAGTGTTAGAAACAGTGATCGGCTTCATGGGCATCGCCTGGAGCGAAAAGGGCCTGATCCGGCTCTGCCTGCCCGAACGCAGCCGCGAAGCGGTGGAGCGGCGGCTGATGCGCCATGCCGGCGTTTCCGCCTCCACGGCACAGCCGCCATGGGTGGTCGAGCTGGTCGCCTCGATCAAGGCTTACGCCGCCGGCGAGGACGTCGATTTCACCGGCTTTCCCGTCGACCTCGACGGCGTCGACGATTTCCGCCTCGCCATCTACGACGCGGCCCGAAAACTCGGCTATGGCGAAACCACGACCTATGGCGAACTCGCCAAGCGTGCCGGCCATGCCGGCCTGCCGCGCGAAACGGGTGCCGCGCTGGGCGCCAATCCGGTGCCGCTGGTCATCCCGTGCCATCGCATCATGGCGGCAGGCGGCAAGATCGGCGGCTTCTCCGCGCCGGGCGGCTCGGTCACCAAGGAAAAGATGCTGGCCATGGAAGGCGTGCGCGTCGGCCCGCCGCCGCCAGCACAGGTTTCGTTCGGATTTTGATGTCAGCCGCGCTAACGGCGGTGGATGAAGCGATGCCTGAAATGCTCGTTGTCCGGCCGCTTGCAGTTGTAAACCGGACAGGACTTGGTGTCGGCGCTCGGCACATAGGCGCGCGTCCTCACCTCGCCCATGGTGCAGAATTGCTGGCTGTGCACATAGCGGTCGTAGAGCGGCAGCCCCGGCACCCGTTTCGACTGATAGCGCAGGATGACCGCACCTTGGCGCGCGATCGTCGACTGCACCTTGCCGCAGCTCATACCCGTCGGGTCGTAGCGCGAGATCGCCTGCGCCTGGGCGGCCACCAGCGTCAGGCAGGTGGCAAGAAGGATGGTTTTCATGGTCCTCTCCCCTCGACCCGCCGCCCACGGACGGCGCGATCTTGCGTCACGGTTTCACCAGATTGGGGCGGCCGTTGGGCGGCCTCGGATCACGACGTTTTCACGCAGTCTTGTTTTTTGTGCGAAAGCAGCCTATATCAGCCCCATTGATATTTCGGCCGATCGATCCGGGCCTCGCGATCTTCGCGTTTGCTGACGTCTATCTCCAAAATCTCGATGCACACCGGCTGGACTTCGGTCCGGTCATACCAAAGCAAATGTGAAGGACTATTTTTATGGCAACTGGAACGGTCAAGTGGTTCAACGCCACCAAGGGTTTCGGCTTCATCCAGCCTGACAGCGGCGGCGCGGACGTTTTCGTCCACATCTCGGCTGTCGAGCGCGCTGGCCTGTCGACCCTGGTCGAAGGCCAGAAGATCAACTTCGAGATCGAGCAGGACCGCCGCACTGGCAAGTCGTCCGCTGGTTCTCTGAGCAAGGCAGCCTGATTTTGAAATGGCGCGCGCCGGACGAGAGTTCGGGGCGCGCGGCAAGTCACGGATGTACTGACGGTCGCGCGAGAAGCGCGCCGGAGCGGAAAGACCCGACAAGCTGGAACAGCAGATAGCTGCCGGCCCGGACCGGACGCTCCCAATCAGGCTACCGAAATGGGAAGGCGGGATTTATCCCGCCTTTTTATTTGTCTGGAGTTTGGGCGCCGCAGCCGGCGATATAGCCCCACTTATGGTGCTTTTGGTCCAATAGTGGTACCATTTCGTCATGACAAAGCTTGAGCAAATTGAAAAATCCATCACCGAACTGAGCCCCGAAGAACTAAAGGCGTTTGCCGCCTGGTTTGAGGCGCTCCGGGCCGATCAATGGGACAAGCAGATTGAAGCCGACGCCAATGCAGGTCGGCTGGACAAGCTGGCCGCACAAGGTTTGGCCGATCATCGCGCCGGCCGGACCCGACCTCTGTGAACCACGTCCTCAATCATCGACAATTTGGCGAAGGCGACGAAGCTGCATCCTTCTCCCGTTTCTATACGGGGAGAAGTGCCCGGCAGGGCGATGAGGGGCAGCGCTGACGATTCGAAATTCCCTCCTTTTTGAACTTACCCGGAAAGGCTGGCGCCGCCCCTCATCTGGCTGCCGCCATCTTCTCCCCGTAGAACGGGGAGAAGGACGCAGTGTGGCCGGCGCCGCCTACCCCACCCACCCGATCGGCACGTGCCCCGGATCCGCTTCCACGCGGCCGAGCCAGGCGACCACCGCCGGATAGGCGTCAAGCTGGAAGCCGCCCTTTTCCGCCGTGTGCGTGTAGGCATAGAGCGCGATGTCGGCGACGCTGTAGGCGCCACCGCTGAAGAAGGTATGGGTTTCGAGATGCCGGTTCATCACACCAAGCGCTTTGTTGCCGCGCTCCAGCGTCACTGCCAGCCGCTCCGGCGTGGCATCCCTGGCGCGCTCGGGAACGGTCAGCAGTACCTTGCGCACGGCAATGTAGGGTTCGTGGCTGTACTGTTCGAAGAACAGCCACTGATAGGCCAACCCCCGCTCGTATCTGTCCGTCGGCAGAAAGCGCGTGCCTTCGGCGAGATAGAGCAGGATGGCGTTGGATTCGGCTAGCCGGCGGCCGTCGTCGAGTTCCAGCAGCGGCACCATGGCGTTCGGGTTCTTGGCGACGAAATCGGCTTTGCGCGTATCGCCGGCATGCGAACTCATCTCGACAGTGGTGAAGGAAAGGCCGAGCTTGGCCATCAGCAGGCGCGGCTTGTAGCAATTGCCGCTGTCGATCATGCTGTAAAGTATCATCGTCTGGTCCCCGAGCGCTGCTTCTAAGGGCGGGATTATCGCAGCGGCGGCATCCTCAACCAATGATTTGTTTTGGCGCGACCATCAACGCCGCTTATGCAACGGCACCACCTTGTTGTCGAAGCCAAGCAGCGCCTCGATGGCAAGCGGCTTCTCATCGAAGAGGGTGCCGGCCAGCGCCGGACGCCCGAGCAGAAAACCCTGCAGCAGGTCGACGCCGCCTTCGATCGCTACTCGCAGGTGGACGGGCTGTTCGATCCCCTCGACCAGCACCTTGGCGCCACGGTCATGCAGGCTAGACACCAGCGGACGAAAGAAGCGTTCCGCGGCGGCATGACGGCAGAATTCCGCGAACCAGCCGCCATCGATCTTGACGATGTCGGGCTGGAGCAGGCTCACCCGCTCCTCGGTCGAGTGGCCGGTGCCGAAATCGTCGATGGCGATGCGGATGCCGCCGCGCCGCATCTCGCGCACCAGCCTGGCCAGCAGCGCATCGTCCGCTGCCTGTTCGGTGATTTCACAGACCAGCATGGCGGGCGCCAGGCCGAGTTCGTCGAGATGCCGGCTCATCAGCCGGATCTCGGCCAGCGCCCGTCCAGCATGGTCGTTGACCAGCGGGTTGTAGTTGAAGAACAGGTCGAGCCCATCGACGCCGATATTGTGGAAATTCCTGAGATGCAGCACCCGGCACATGGTTTCGACGAACAGCCGGTCCGCGGCCGCGAGGCTGTCGAAGAACATCCTCGGCGACCCTGGCCGGCCGGCGCGGTGCGGCTCGATCAGGCCTTCGACGGCCGCCGGATATAAGCTGTCGCCGCGCGGGGCGTAGATCGGCTGGTAGGCGCTGCGCAGGCGGAAGTCGCCATGGACGCCATATTCGATGCCGATCTCGTCGACGAAGATCGCGTCGCCGAGTATGCGCCGCCGCTCGGCCCTCATGGCACGACCCTGCGCCCGAAAGCCTTTGCCGGCCGCCCCGCGCGCGGCACAGTGGGAGCGGGAGCAGGCGCGTGGCTTGCGGCGGGGACAGGTTCGGGACTGCTCCTGGCGAAAACACGGAAACTCGTCGGCGCCAGTTCGGGACGGGCCAGCACGTAACCCTGGACCATCGAGGCGCCCGATCGCTCGGCCAGTTCCAGTTGCCAGCCTTCCTCGATACCCTCGAACACGGTGCGGATGCCCTGGTCCTCGAAGCTCCTCACCATGGAGGTCAGCAGCGCGAAACCAGCGCCCGATTCCATCAGTTGCGTGATCCACTGCGCATCGAACTTGACGATGTCGGGCTTCAACTCCTTGATGCGGTTGATGTCGGAATCGTCAGCGCCATAGTCGTCGACGGCGATGCGGAAGCCGTTGGCTCTGAGCGCCGCCACGAAGCCGTGCAGGGTTTCCTGCGACGCCGATCTCTGCTCCGTCACCTCGCACACGACGCGGCCCGGATCGATGCCGGCCTCGTGCAGCACCAGCCGCATGTCGCGCAAGGCACTGTCGGCGACAGCGCGCTCGGTGAACACCGACGGGTCGAAATTGACGAAGATCGACGCCTCGTGCGGCAGGCAGGCGCCCGCATTGAGCAGATGCAATGTCCTGGTCAGCGCTTCGACGTGCAGGCGGTCGGCGGCCGGGCATGTCGAGAAGAAGCTCATCGGCGATTGCGGCTCGCCATCGCGAAACGGACGGATCAGCCCTTCGAAAGCGGCAACCGAGAGCTTGCCCTCGTTAAAGGCGAAGATCGGCTGGAAAGCACTCTGCAGCGTGTAGATGCCCCAGACACCTGACGAGGTGCCGTCATCATGACGGATGATATGGGCAAGCCCAATGCTGCGTGACAAGGGTTCCTCGCTCCGCGACCTGGCGGAATTGGATTTACGATCCTGCCATGCAAGCCTCTACCGTGCGTTAATGAACTTTCTATTGATCACGCCTTATTGGCCGCACCGCCATACCTGGCCCAGCCGACAATGCTTGCACTTGCCGGCGTCATGCGACATGAGAGGCGCCGCGGCCGCTTCTGGCCGCGCCGATCCTTTGGAGAGACAAAAGGTCATGGCCTTTCTTGCCGACACCCTTTCCCGCGTTAAGCCTTCCGCCACCATCGCGGTGACGCAGAAAGCCCGCGAGCTGAAAAATGCCGGCCGGGACATCATTGGCCTTGGCGCCGGCGAGCCGGACTTCGATACGCCCGACAACATCAAGAACGCGGCGATCGAGGCCATCCGCCGTGGCGAAACCAAGTACCCGCCGGTTTCGGGCATCGTCCCGCTGCGCGAGGCGATCGCCAGGAAGTTCAAGCGCGAGAACAATCTCGACTACAAGCCCGAGCAGACCATCGTCGGCACCGGCGGCAAGCAGATCCTGTTCAACGCCTTCATGGCGACGTTGAACCCCGGCGACGAGGTCGTCATCCCCCGCCCTTACTGGGTCAGCTACCCCGAAATGGTGGCGATCTGCGGCGGCACTTCGGTGTTTGCCGACACCTCGATCGACAATGGCTTCAAGCTGACCCCAGCGGTGCTGGAGAAGGCGATCACGCCGAAGACCAAATGGCTGCTGATGAACTCGCCATCGAACCCGTCGGGTGCCGCCTATACGGAGGCCGAGCTGCGGGCGCTCGCCGACGTCCTCTTGAAGCATCCGCATGTCTGGACGCTGACCGACGACATGTACGAGCACCTGACCTATGGCGACTTCGTCTTCAAGACCATCGCCGAGGTCGAGCCGAAGCTCTACGAGCGCACGCTGACCATGAACGGCGTCTCGAAAGCCTATGCCATGACCGGCTGGCGCATCGGCTACGCGGCCGGTCCGGTCCAGCTGATCAAGGCGATGGACATGATCCAGGGCCAGCAGACCTCGGGCGCCTGCACCATCGCGCAATGGGCCTCGGTCGAGGCGTTGAATGGCCCGCAGGACTTCATCGCCAGGAACAAGGCGATATTTCAAGGCAGGCGCGACCTCGTCGTCTCGATGCTCAACCAGGCGCGCGGCATCTCTTGCCCGTCGCCCGAAGGCGCCTTCTATGTCTATCCGTCCTGCGGCCAGCTCATCGGCAAGAAGACCAAGTCCGGCAAGGTGATCGACACCGACGAGGCCTTCTGCTCGGAACTGCTCGAGGCCGAGGGCGTCGCGGTGGTGTTCGGCTCGGCCTTCGGCCTCGGCCCCAACTTCCGCATTTCCTACGCCACGTCGGACGCGTTGCTTGAGGAAGCCTGCACCCGCATCCAGCGCTTCACGGCGTCGCTGACCTGATCTGGTAAGTCCAAAACAAAACCCGGCGTCAACGCTCAGGCGTCACCGCCGGGTTTCGTCAATCCAGGCTCAGCACTCAGCCGCCATATTGCGCCGGCGTCACCGCTTCCAGCCAGTCGGCATGGATGCCGTCGAGCGCCTCCTGCATGGCGATGTGCGTCATCGCCGATTTCAGCGCCGCGCCATGCCAATGCTTCTCGCCGGGCGCGAAGGAGATGACGTCACCGGCCCTGATCTCCCGGATTGGCCCGTCCCACGTCTGGGCCAGGCCGGCGCCCGCGGTGACATAAAGCGTCTGGCCAAGCGGATGCGTGTGCCAGTGGGTGCGCGCGCCGGGTTCGAAACTGACCAGCGTGGCCCTGAGCCGCGCCGGCGCCTCGGTCTCGATGATCGGCGTCTGCAGAACCCGACCGCTGAAGTATTTGTCCGGCGCGATGACGGTCGGCACGCTGCCGCAAGCAATTATTTTCATGGTCTGTCCCTGGTGGAAGCCGGCGAAACATCGGCCCCTTTCGAAGTGAAACGCATTCTCGGCCCGAATTGGCCCTGATGCAATCGGCCGTGTGGCGGGATTGGACGGAGGCCTGATTTTCTCTTAACCATGAACCTTGCCCGCTTGGGATCGCCGAGCGAAATGCCGGCGAATTCAATGTCTTCTTAACGGCTGCCCACTAGCCGTGAGCCTGCATTGCGGGGGCTGGCCGATGAGCATACTGGCGACGATCAAGGACCATAGCGGCCGGATCTACCGCGGTATCCAGTCGCTGCTTGTGATCAGCATCGCCGTAGCGGCACTTGGCGCTTTCGACATCTTGCAAGACCTACCGGCCGGCAGTGCCTTCGCCATCTCGATACTGGCCACGAGCCTGGCCTTGCTGGCACTAATGTATATGCGCAGCAGCGTCGTCCATCGGCTCCAGTCGGCCGCCGCCGCCGAGGCCGAGAAACATCATTTCCTCACCAGGGACGCGATGACCGGCGCGATGACGAGACGCTATTTCCTCGAAGCGCTGCGCGACAGCCTGGGCACCATGCGCGACAGGCGCGAGGCGACCTTGCTCTTGATCGACCTCGACCATTTCAAGCAGTTGAACGACACGTTCGGTCACCAGTTCGGCGACCTCACCCTGATGCATCTGGTCAAGACCTCGGAGCGCATCTTTGCCGGTGCCATGGTCGGACGCCTCGGCGGCGACGAATTCGGCGTCATCATTCCGCATGGCGACCTCGCCGCCATCAACAAGGATGTCAGGCAATTGCTGGATGCCATGCGCGCCGGCAAATCGCATGAAGGCAAGACCATTCCGCTCTCCATTTCGGTTGGCGTGGCCCTGGCGCCAGCCCATGCCTCGAACACGACGGAACTGATGCTGGTTGCCGATCTGGCGCTCTATGAAAGCAAGGCGGCCGGCCGTGGCCGCGTCACCGTCTTCGACGAGGAGATGCTGTCCGACAAGCGCTACCGGCGCCTGGTCGAACGGGAATTGCGCGCCGCGGTCTATCTCGGCGAACTCGAACTGCATTACCAGCCGATCGTCAACCCGGACGGGTCCACCCAGGCGCTCGAAGGGCTCATCCGCTGGCGTCACCCGGTGCGCGGGCTGATCGCGCCGGCCGAGTTCATCGCCATCGCCGAACGCTCGACGCTGATCGACATGCTCGGCGAATGGGTGTTCAAGCGGGCCTGCGCCGACATCGGCCAGTTCCCCGGCCGCCGCATCTCCATCAACGTCTCCGGCGAGCAGCTCAAGCGCGACGAGATCGTCACCATGTGCGCCCGCGTGCTGAAGGAAACCGGCCGGTCGGCGTCACAGTTCATCATCGAGATCACCGAGACGGTGGCGACCGCCGCCACATCGGAGATCCTGCGCCGCCTCGAGGCATTGCGCGGCCTCGGCTTTCACATCGCCCTCGACGATTTCGGCACCGGCCATTGCGGCTTCAACTATCTCAAGACCTTGCCCGTCGATATCATCAAGATCGATCGCTCCTACATCCGTTCCCTCGCCCATGACCAGGTGGCGCAGATCTTCGTCTCGGCGCTGGCGCAGA
Source organism: Mesorhizobium sp. BH1-1-4 (assembly GCF_020165665.1). NCBI lineage: Bacteria > Pseudomonadati > Pseudomonadota > Alphaproteobacteria > Hyphomicrobiales > Phyllobacteriaceae > Mesorhizobium > Mesorhizobium sp. BH1-1-4. Next base: position 14,471 of record NZ_JAIUIN010000025.1, on the reverse strand, counting down.
TCGCGCGCATCCAGCAGGTCACCATCGTGGCGGAAGGCGTCGAGACCGCGGAAGAATTCGCTCTCGCCAAGGCCGCCGGCTGCAACCGTTTCCAGGGTTATTTCTTTGGCAGGCCGGCGCTACGCGACAAGCTCGCGCTGCCTGACGGACGCTCGGCCGAACCGCTGGCGCTCAGCGCCTGAGCCGGCCATCCGCACCGGCTTCCTATTTTCCTTGCCCTCCCGGCAAACAAGTGGGACGATAATCGCGGGCAGGCCGAAACAGGCCGCTCGCGACGGTCGAACAGGCCGGCCGCCGCTCAGGACCGATTGACCTTGGCCTGAACCATGAATGCCAGTCGGTCCCCAGGAAAACGCCTGAGTGGAGGTCAGTCATGGGTAATCGCGCCGGAGGACGACGCACGGGACCGAAATGCATTGCCATAGTCGGTCCCTTCGCAAGCGGTAAGACGACACTTCTCGAAGCCATATTGGCCCGTACGGGCGCCATTCCCCGCCAGAACCCGGTTTCCTCGGGCAACACCGTTTCAGACCATTCGCCCGAGGCGCGCGCCCATGCCATGAGCGTCGAGGCGTCGATCGCCACCACCGAATTCATGGGCGAGCAGTTCACCTTCATCGACTGCCCCGGATCGATCGAATTCTCCTTCGAGGCCGAACCGGTGCTGGCCGCCTGCGATGTCGCGGTGGTCGTGGCCGAGGCCGACGAAAAGAAAATCCCCGCCTTGCAGCTCATCATGCGCAAGCTCGACGATCTCGGCGTGCCGCGCATCCTGTTCCTCAACAAGGTCGACAAGGCGATCGCGGGCGTGCGCGACACGCTGAAGATGCTGCAGCCGACGAGTTCGGCGCCGCTGCTTCTGCGCCAGATTCCGCTGCGCAAGGACGGCGTCGTCATCGGCTCGATCGATCTGGCGCTGGAGCGCGCCTACATCTACCGCGAATATGCCGAGAGCGAGGTGGCCGAGATACCCGGCGACGACAAGGCGCGCGAGCTGGAGGCGCGCTTCTCGATGCTGGAGACGTTGGCCGACCATGACGACCAGTTGATGGAGCAGTTGCTCGAGGAGATCGAGCCGCCCAAGGACGCGGTCTTCGACGACCTCGCCGCCGATCTGCGCGACGGCGCGGTGACGCCGGTGCTGATCGGCACCGCCGAGAAGGGCAATGGTGTGCTGCGCCTCTTGAAGACGATCCGCCACGATGCGCCCGACATCGAGGCGACCCGCAAGCGGCTCGGTGCCCCGGACGGCAACGCGACGGTGGTCCAGGTGATGAAGACCATCCACACGCCGCATGGCGGCAAGCTGTCGGTGTCGCGCATCCTGTCCGGCCAGCTTGCCGACGGCTCGGAACTGTGGCTGCCCGGCGGCGACACCGCCAAGGTTTCCGGTATCTACAAGATGCTGGGCAAGGACCAGGTCAAACTGACATCCGCCAGGGTCGGCGACACCGTGGCGCTCGGCAAGCTGGACGAGGTCAAGACAGGCCAGACGCTGAGTTCGGCCAAGGGCGGCATCAAGCCGCTGTTCAACTTCGAGCCGCCGCAGCCGGTCTTTGCCTTCGCGCTGCGCCCCAAGGAGCGCAAGGACGAGGTCAAGATGTCGGCCGCCATCCAGCGCCTGGCCGAGGAAGATCCCTCGCTCAGCCTGCGCCACAACCAGGACTCGGCCGAGACCGTGCTTTCGGGCCACGGAGAGATGCATCTGCGCGTGGTGCGCGAGCGGCTGGAGGGCAAGAACCAGATCCCGGTCGAAGGCCATGCGCCGGCCGTGCCCTATCGCGAGACGATCCGCAAATCGGTGCAGCAGCGCGGCCGCCACAAGAAGCAGTCCGGCGGCCACGGCCAGTTCGGCGATGTGGTGATCGAGATCAAGCCGCTGCCGCGCGGCTCCGGCTTCCAGTTCACCGACACCATCACCGGCGGCGTCGTGCCCAAGACCTATATCCAGTCGGTCGAGACCGGCATTCGCGACTACCTCAAGTCGGGCCCGCTCGGCTTTCCCGTGGTCGACGTCGCGGTCAACCTGTCGGATGGGTCCTACCATGCGGTCGATTCCTCCGACATGGCCTTCCAGATGGCGGCCAAGCTCGCCATGAAGGAAGGCATGGCCGCCTGCTCGCCGGTGCTCCTGGAGCCGGTGATGAAGGTCGAGATCGTCACGCCTTCGGACGCGACATCGAAGATCATCGCCCTGATCCCGCAGCGGCGCGGCCAGATCCTGGGTTATGACGCGCGGCCCGACTGGCCGGGTTGGGATGTCGTCGAGGCGACCATGCCGCAGGCCGAGATCGGTGATCTGATCATCGAGCTGCGCTCGGCCACCTCGGGCGTCGCCAGCTACCGCGCCGCTTTCGACCATATGGCCGAACTCACCGGCCGTCTCGCCGACGAGGCGATGAACGCCAACGGCAAGGCGGCCTGATTTTGGCCGCCCGTTTCTCTGGCCGCCCGTTTCTCTGGCCGATGCGCATGAAGCCCCCTCGAATGATCGAGGGGGCAAAACCAAAAACGACGCCCGGGGGGCCGGACGCCGTTTTGTTCGCGGACCGTTTTCTTGGGAGGAGAAACGGCAGGTCCGCCGCGTGTAAGTCGCCTAACTCCGGCGGGAAAAGGTTCGGACGCGGTAGCCGCCTGAGCCCGGGCCGTACGAGTGATGCCCCCATCTCCCGTCCGAACCACACCGCGTCCTATCCTTCACTTAGCAGATGAAGGGCGTGCTTGTCATGTTACCAGAGGTTACATGACACTGTTACGCGGCAATTCCGGTGAAATTTTCATCTGCACTGCAGGATGCGGGCAACAAAGCCAGGGTGCGGGCAACAAAAAAGCCGGATCAACGAAGATCCGGCTGAGTTTGATTGGAAGTGCCTGTTAAGGCTAACCTCCAGAGGGGAACACTCGAGGGCGCTAATGGGAGGAGAACGCGCCCAGGAGATGATCTACATATCTGCTCATCATGCCCAAGAAACAAGCATCTATTTTGCAACACACGCATGCAAAAAGATGCAGGCTGTGGTCTAACCCATTCCGAGAGCCAGTAGGACCAGCAGAATCGGCGAAAATGGGCGCCCGATGAAGCGATTGCCGTGACCCAATCGTCAATCACGCTCGGCTTTCGTTCCAAAATCGCAAAAATGCATAGTGACGTGCGAACGGGCAGCAGGCGTTTATTCCTGAGGCATGTCGCCCAAAACCGCGGAGGCAAAATATGCGGACCCTTTCGGCGATCGCCGGTAGTGCCGCCTTTTTCATCGCCGCGCCTTGCGTCGTCGCAGGGCTGGCGCCGTGGCTGCTGAGCGACCGCTGGAGGCTGCCACGGTCGAGCCTGCCGGGCATGGTGCCGCTGGGCTGGGTCCTGACCGCGGTCGGAGTGGCGGCATTGCTGCACGCCTTCGGCCGCTTCGCGCTGGAAGGCCTCGGCACGCCCGCCCCGGTCGCGCCGACCGAGAAACTGGTGGTCGGCGGCATCTATCGCCATGTTCGCAATCCGATGTATGTCGCCGTACTGGCGATCATTCTCGGCCAGGTGCTGATGTTTTCGAGCTGGACGCTTGCCGCCTATGGCGTCGTCGCGGCAATCGCCATGGCCACCTTCGTCAAGCTCTACGAGGAGCCGACGCTCGCCGGCCGCTACGGTGCCGAGTACGATGCCTACCGCCGCAACGTACCGGGCTGGCTGCCGCGGCTGACGCCCTGGAAAGGACAGGTTCGCGGAACTGACCTTGGATCAGAATGACCAGCTTCTGGCCTTGGCGATGATGAAGTCGCGGAACACGTGCAGCTTGGCCTGGTTCTTCATCGCGTCGGGATAGGCGAAATAGGTGTCGAAGGACGGCACCTCTGTCTCCGGCAAAAGCTGCACCAGGCCGGAATCCTTGCTGATCACATAATCCGGCAGCATGGCGATGCCGGCGCCACCCTGCACGGCGCGCTTGATCGACAGGATGTCGTTGATCTGCAGTGTCGGCACGCGCCGGCCGCTCTCGAAATCACCGACCGTCTCCAGCCAGTTCAACTCCGACAGATGCGACGGCACAGGCAGGCCAAAGGTGACGATGCGATGGCTTCTCAACTCTGCGATCGAGCCCGGCTTGCCATATTTGGCGACGTAGGATGGGGCGGCGTAGAGATGGAAATGCACGGTGAACAGACGGCGCTGGATCAGGTCCGGCTGTTGCGGCTGGCGCAGCCGGATGGCGCAATCGGCCTGGCGCATGGTGAGGTCGAGCTCCTCATTGGCGAGGATCAGCTGCAGGCTGATTTCGGGGTAGAGCTCGATGAACTCCTGCACCCGCTCGGTCAGCCAGCCGGCGCCAAGGCCAACGGTCGTCGTCACCCTGAGCACGCCGGACGGCCGGTCCTTGGTCTCGGTCAACCGCGACTTGATGGTTTCCAGCTTCATCAGCACGTCATGCGCCGTGCGGAACAGCATCTCGCCCTGTTCGGTCAGCACCAGGCCGCGTGCATGGCGGTTGAACAGCGGCACGCCGACATCATGTTCGAGCGCGCTGACCTGCCTCGATATCGCCGATTGCGACAGATGCAGCGTCTCGGCCGCATGCGTAAACGACCCCGCTTCCGCCGCAGCGTGAAACACGCGTAGCTTATCCCAGTCCAACGCCATGACTTCCCCTCGTTCCGGTTGGCGTTTGAATGAAAAATCAGGCTTTTACACGGCGTTTCTAAGCCGTTTTTTTAACAGTTTGCAGCGGCCCCTATTCCGCTGCTTCGCGATGCACCTCGATGCCGGCCAGATACTTTTCCGCTTCGAGCGCGGCCATGCAGCCGAGCCCGGCCGCCGTCACCGCCTGGCGGTAGATATCGTCCGTCACGTCGCCGGCGGCGAACACGCCAGGCACGTCGGTACGCGTCGAGTCCGGCGCCGTCCACAGATAGCCGTTCGGCTTCTGCTTCAGCTTGCCGGCGAACAACTCGACCGCGGGCGCATGGCCGATGGCCACGAAGACGCCGTCGATCTTGAGGTGGCTCTCGGCACCGGTCACGGCATGCCTGAGCTTCAGCCCTTCGACCGAAGGCGGCAGCGGTGCCTTGCCCGGCCGCCCGGTGATCTCGTCGACGATCGTGTCCCAGATGACGCGGACATTGTCCTTCTTCAACAGGCGCTCACGTAGGATGCGCTCGGCACGGAAGTCCGAGCGCCTGTGGATGACGGTGACACTCTTGGCGAGGTTGGACAGATAGAGCGCCTCTTCCACCGCCGAATTGCCGCCGCCGACCACCGCGACATCCTTGCCGCGATAGAAGAAGCCGTCGCAGGTGGCGCAGGCCGAAACGCCGAAGCCCATGAAGTCCTGCTCGGTCGGAATGCCCAGCCACTTGGCTTGCGCGCCGGTGGCGATGATCAGTGCATCGGCCGTGTAGGTCGTGCCGGAATCGCCCTTGGCACGGAATGGCCGCACGTTGAGATCGACCTCGGTGATGATGTCGTTGATGATGTCGGTGCCGACATGCTCGGCCTGCTTGAGCATCTGCTCCATCAGCCACGGCCCCTGGATCGGATCGGCGAAGCCGGGATAGTTCTCGACATCGGTGGTGATCATCAACTGGCCGCCTTGCTGCAGGCCGGCGACGAGCATCGGCTTCAGCATGGCGCGCGCGGCATAGACCGCCGCCGTGTAGCCGGCCGGGCCGGAACCGATAATGAGAACAGGCGCGTGCTTGGTGGTCATTTAGAGCCTCTGCGGGGCAGACAAACGGGTGTGCCTTGGAAAAAAGACGTGGAATGTCGTGCTTAATGTAAGGGTTGCCAATCACGCCAGCAAGACGAACGGGCCGTCGTCCCCGGAAAGCTTCGGCCCCATGTGGATATTCGCGCGACGGCCGCTTTCGTTACCGTTCCAGAATCGCGTTGACGAGGGCTGGCATCGACACAAAAGTCGTTTAATTACAAAATCGCGAAAGATTCTTGCGCAACCTGATCATCGAGAACCCTCATGCCACTCAAGGCCGACCTCGACGCCATCGACTGGAAGATCCTGCGCGAGCTCCAGTCGGACGGGCGCATGACCAATGTCGAGCTGTCGAACCGCGTCGGCATTTCGGCCCCGCCCTGCCTGCGCCGGGTCAAGCGGCTGGAGGAAGCCGGCATCATTCGCGGCTATCGCGCGCTGCTCAACGCCCCGGCGCTGGGCCTGGACGTGGTCGCCTTTTGCCTGGTCGGGCTGCATCACCAGGCCGATGCCGAACTGCGTATCTTCGCAGAGCGCACGCGCGGCTGGCCGATCGTGCGCGATGCCTGGATGGTGTCGGGCGAGTCCGACTTCCTGTTGCATTGCGTGGCCAGCGACCTCGGTGCCTTCCAGACCTTCGTCATCGAGGAACTGACCTCGACGCCGAATGTCGACACGGTCCGCACCGCGCTCACCATCCGCCGCGTCAAGGATGAAGGGCTGGTCTCGTTCGAGCGGCCCTGAGGCCGGGCGAACGCCCGTGCGCTGGCGAGTTCCAGAGGTTCGCCACACCGGTGCCGCGTTGGTATTCGAAAGACGCTGATGTACAAGGCTCTGCCGAACTTCACTGCTTGGCCAGGCGCTTGACTGGCTTCTCAAGCAGTTCCAGGAAAAATATGTAACGGTTTTCCGCCCGGAATTGCTTGAGAACAAATGGCGCGAGCAGCATGAATTCCGGGAGGATCCGCCATGGGAAGGGGACCATGACTCGATTTGCAAGCCCGATTTCGGCGCTTATCATCTGCATGAACGAGGCTGGCATGATCGGCCCATGCCTCGACAGCGTCGACTTCTGTGCCGAGATCATCGTCGTCGATTCTGGTTCCACGGACGGCACCCTGGACATCGTCCGGGAATTTATCACCAAGGGCTATCCGATAAGGTTGATTCACAATGACTGGCCGGGCTTTCCGCGTCAGCGGCAATTCGCGCTCGATCATGCCACGCAGCTATGGTGCCTTGCGATCGAGGCCGACGAGGCCGTCGACGATGAGCTGCGGCAATCGATCATCGCCGCGATAGGGCCCGGGAACGACGCCGTGGATGGATGGTACATAAGACGCCGCGACAAGCTGAAGGGCTACGGCTATGCGCACCGCTGGGTGTTGCACAACCGGCTGATGCGCCTCTTCCGCCGCGATAAGGCCACCATGGATCTGAGCCTTCGGGTGCATGAATCGTTCGAGGTCCCGGGCGAGACCCGCACGATCGACAACGGTGTGATCCTGCATCGCCGCGAAGTGACCGTCGAGGAGGACCTGGCAAGGGCCAACACCTACTCCAGCCTCAAGGTTGCCACGCTGGTCGAAAGGGGCAAGAAGCCCGGCCTGGTGCGGCTGGTGCTGTCGCCGCTCGGCAACTTCCTGAAATTCTACCTGGCCAAGCGCTACTTCCTGTGCGGCCGGCATGGCTTCGTCTACTCGATGTCGGTGATGATCTATTCCTTCGCCACCGAGGCCAAGCTCTACGAAGCCTCGCGGCGCGACGACCAGCTGTAGACCCTCAATCCCCGCGATCCCCAACGAGCGTCTCGATGGCGGCGGTGAGGCCGCCGAGATCGTGGTCGTCATGCAGGCGCCTGATGGCGAAGCCAGGCTGGAAGGCCGCCTCGCCGTCGACCAGCCAGCCTCGTGCCAGGCCGGCGCGCCGGGCCGCCTGCATATCCGCCAGCTTGTCGCCGACCATCAGGGAACCCCGGAGATCGAGATCAAGGCGCCTGCCCGCCTCGATCAGCATGCCTGGATTGGGCTTGCGCATCGGGTGGTCCGCGATGGCGAGCGGCCCGACACCGGCCTCGTGATAGGCGCAGGCCAGCACCATGTCGACGAACACACCTTCCCCATGCAGCAGTTCGAGCACGCGGCCGTTCACTTTGGCGAAGACGTCCCAGCCGAAATAGCCGCGCGCGATGCCGGACTGGTTGGTGACGATGACCACCGGGATCCCGCACCGGTTGGCGGCGGCGATCGCCGGCAGCATCCCTGGCCTGAGCTCGATTTCGGCCGGATCGCTGGGATAGTCGGTATCGACATTGATGGTGCCGTCGCGGTCGAGGAACAGCGCCGGCGAGCGTGCCGGGAAAATCCTGTCGCCGATCCGCTCCACCCACAGGCCGGGTTCGGTCAGCGGGTGCGGCGTTCCGCTCCTGTCAGCCATTCGACAGGCGCGCTTCGACAACCTCGCACAGATAGTGATAGAGGCACAGATGGCCTTGCTGGATGATAGGCGTCGAGGTCGAGGGGACGTTGAGCAGGATGTCGGTGAGCGGCTTCAGCTTGCCGCCAGTGTCGCCGGTCAGGCTGATCACCGTCATGTCCATCATACGCGCCTGTTCGGCCGCGGCGAGGATGCTCGGCGAATTGCCGCTGGTCGAGATCGCCAGAAGCACGCCGCCGGCCGCGCCATGCGCCTCGACCTGGCGCGAAAACACCGTGTCGAAGCCGTAATCATTGCCCCAGGCGGTCAGCATCCCGGCGTTGGCGGGCAGCGCGATGACATTGTAGGCCTTGCGCTCCTTGAGGAAGCGGCCGACCAGTTCGGTGGCGATATGGATGGCGTCGCTGGCCGAGCCGCCATTGCCGCAGACCAGCAAGGCCTTTCCCTGGGTAAGCGCCGTCACCACGGCGCTCGCCGCCCGCTCCATCTCGCCGGTCAGATCGCGCTCGACCGTGGCAGTGATGGCGGCCGCCGAGCGGACCAGATAGTCGTTCAGTTCAGACATGAGATCCCTCAGTTGGTGGCGCCACCGGCGCGCAATTTGCCGATGGTGCCGGTGGTGCTCTTGCCGGCGACGAGATCGACCAGCACGACGCGCCCGCCGGCCTTTTGCACCACATCGGCACCGACCACGGTGTCGACCGTGTAGTCGGCGCCCTTGACCAGTATGTCGGGCAGAAGCGCCTCGATCAGCGCCAGCGGCGTATCCTCCTCGAAGACAATGACGGCATCGACCGAGGCGAGCGCTGCCAGCACGCAGGCGCGGTCATGCTGGTCGTTGACGGGGCGGCCCGGTCCTTTCAGCCGCCGCACGGAGGCATCGCTGTTGAGCCCGAGCACCAGCCGGTCGCACTGGCTGCGCGCCGCGTGCAGCAGGCTGACATGGCCGGCATGGAGGATGTCGAAGCAGCCATTGGTGAAGCCGACGCTCAGGCCCTCCGCCTTCCACGCCGCCGCCATGCGCGCGGCCGAGGCGGCGTCGAGGATGGCGTCCTTGTGCGCGGTCGGACCATGCGAGCGAAACAGCGCGCCGGTAAGTTCCTCGACGCTGAGCCGCGCCGTGCCGCGTTTTCCCACCACGACGCCGCCGGCGGCGTTGGCGATGGCGGCGGCGGCGACAGGATCGGCGCCGGCGGCAAGCGCCAGCGCGAAGGTCGCGATCACCGTATCGCCGGCGCCAGAGACGTCGAACACCTCGCGCGCCTGGGTGGCGATGTGGCTTGCCTCGTCGGGGCCGACCACGCTCATGCCCTTTTCGCTGCGTGTGGCGACGACGAACTCGAAGCCATGCGCCGAAATCAGTTCGCGTGCCGCCGCCACGATCTCCTCATCGCCGAACACCGCGCGGCCAACGGCCTCGCCTAGTTCCTTGCGGTTGGGCGTGACGGCGGTCGCTCCGGCATAGCGCGCATAGTCGCGGCCCTTCGGATCGACCAGTACCGGCTTTCCCGCCTCGCGGCAGATGGCGATCAGCTCGGCGGCGACGCCGTCCAGCAAGATGCCCTTGCCATAGTCGGACAGGACGACGATGTCCGCCTGTTTCAGCGCATCCCGGAAACGGCGGATCAGCTCCGCCCGTTCCGCCGCGCCGAGCGGCTTGATCTCTTCCTCGTCGAAACGCAGCACCTGCTGGTTGAGCGCGCTGAAGCGGCTCTTCGACGAGGTCATGCGGCCGCGCTGCTGCGCAAGACCCGTCGTATCGGCGCCAAGCTCGCCCAGCATCCGCACCAGGCTGTCGCCGGCGGGATCCGTGCCGATCACCGACACCGGAATGGCGCGCGCGCCAAGCGAGACGATGTTGGCCACGACATTGCCGGCGCCACCCATGGCCGAGCTTTCGCCGCGTCCATGCAGCACCGGGATCGGCGCTTCGGGCGAGATCCGCTCGATGACGCCATTGACGAAGCGGTCGAGGATGATGTCGCCGACCACCAGCACGGCAACGTCGCCAAAGCGCGCGATGGCGCGGTGCAGGGGCTCGGGAGAAGGCGGATTGTGCTTGATCATGTCATCTGCCACGCGCGGGAAACGCCGATCTCAGATAGGTCGAAACACCAGATTTGCGAGGCCGGTCGGTCATGCCTGCCGATATACCGCAATTCGGCACAGCGCAACGCCGGGGCGGAGGCAAACCCGGAGAGGTCAGCTTTTCTGCAAGGCGACGTGCACGCCAAGCCCGACCAGCACCGCGCCGCCGGCCCGCTGCATCAGCCGCTGTGCCCGGCTCGAACGCCGCAGCCGGCCGATCACGAGGCCGGCCAGGAACACGCAGACGACATCGGCCGAGGAGAACATCAGGTTGACGATGGTGCCCAGCACGACGAATTGCAGCCACACCGGGAACGCCGCCGAGGCATCGATGAACTGCGGCAGGAACGCCATGAAGAAGATCGCGGTCTTGGGATTGAGCACCTCGACGGTGATGCTCTCGAAGAACGCGCGCCGCGCCGACTTGCGCTCGATCGCGGGCAACGCCACGTCGCCCTCCACGCGCTTGCGAAACAGCGAGACCCCCAGCCAGATCAGGTACAGCGCGCCGACCAGCTTGACCGCCATGTAGAGCGGCGGCACGGCGTGGAACAGCACCGACAGGCCGGCGGCGGCGGCAAAGACATGCACATAGCCGCCCAGATGGATGCCGAGTGCCGCCGTCAGCCCCGACCAGCGCCCGCGCGCCATCGTCTGCGCGGCGGCATAGAGCATCGCCGGGCCCGGGATATAGGCGAAGATCGCCGTGGTGGCAAAAAACGCGATCAGCAGTTCGGTCGACGGCATTTCTTGTCCCTTGATAATTGCGTCTCGGACAGGCTGCGCCTTGCTTCATATTGGCGTTAGCACAGATGTGGGTATCTTCGAATTCGTCATCCTAACCTTTTTCAGGCGTCGGCGCTGCCCCTCACCTGCCTGCCGGCATCCTCTCCCCGTATAGAGACGGGGAGAGGGACGCTGTCATCGATGATTTCGCCAATTTTCAACGTTGCAAGAGAAGGCGGCGAGGTTGCGTCCAGTCCCTTCTCCCCGTCACTATACGGGAGAAGGTGCCGGCAGGCGGATGAGGGGCGGCGCTGGCCTGATGTGATTGTCAGCAAGCAGCCTATGGCCACTCCCTAGACAGCAGCTTTGGGCTTAATCACGGATCCTGCTTTGTCGACAGCCCGGCCAGCCTCCCTTATAAGGACCGGAATCGTACGCAACCAGAGGCCTTCATGATCATCGTCACGGGCGGCGCCGGCATGATCGGCTCCAACATCGTCGCCGCGCTCAATGCGGAAGGCCATGACGACATGCTGGTCGTCGACGACCTAACCGATGGCCACAAGATCGCCAACCTCGCCGATCTCAGAATATCGGACTATCTCGACAAGGATGATTTCCTGGGCCTCATGGAGGCTGGCTCGCTCGGCCGCATCGAGGCCGTGTTCCACCAGGGCGCCTGCTCGACCACCACCGAGTGGAACGGCAAGTTCATGATGGAGGTGAATTACGCCTATTCGAAACGGCTGCTGCATGCCTGCCAGGCGCTGCGCGTGCCCTTCCTCTACGCCTCCTCGGCCTCAGTCTATGGCGGCGGATCCGAGTTTCGCGAGGAGCCGGCGCTGGAGCGGCCGCTCAACGTCTATGCCTATTCCAAGAAGCTGTTCGACGACTATGTCAGGCGCACCGTCTTCGACAGCGATCATTCGCAGGTCGCCGGCCTGCGCTACTTCAACGTCTATGGCCCGCGCGAGGCGCACAAGGGCGCCATGGCCTCGGTCGCCTTCCACCTGTTCAACCAGGTCGAGCGCGGTGAAAATCCGAAGCTGTTCGGCGCCTATGACGGTTTTGGTCCCGGCGAACAGAGCCGAGACTTCATCCATGTCGGCGATGTCGCCGACGTCAATCTGTGGCTGTGGAAGCGTGGCGCGAGCGGCATCTTCAACTGCGGCACCGGCCGCGCCCAGCCGTTCCGCGCCATCGCCGAAACGGTCATCGACACGCTGGGCAAGGGCGAGATCGAGTTCATCCCCTTCCCCGACCACCTCAAGGGCAGCTACCAGAGTTTTACCCAGGCCGATATGTCCCGCTTGCGCGGGGCCGGTTATAACGGTCAATTCCGGAGCGTCGAAACTGGCGTCAGAGACTATGTCGAATGGCTGAAAGCCCAACGATCCTCGTGATCGGCCCACGCTGGGTGGGCGATATGGTGATGGCGCAGTGCCTGTTCTCGGCGCTGAGGGAGCTCCATCCCAATGCCGCGATCGATGTGCTGGCGCCGGCCTGGGCGGCACCTCTGGTCAAGCGCATGCCTGAAATCCGCCAGCAGATCGACTTTCCGCTGAAGCCCGGCGCGCTCGAATTCAGCCATCGCCGCCGTTTCGGCCGCCTGCTGCGCGGCCGCTACGACATGGCCTATGTCCTGCCGGGCAGCTGGAAGTCGGCGCTGATTCCGTTCTTTGCCCGCATTCCGCGCCGTTTCGGCAATTTGCGTGAAATGCGCTATGGCTTGCTCACCGACATCGTGCCCTTGCCCGACGCCGTGAAACGGCGCACCGCGCAAGCCTATTTCGGCCTCGCCCAGGGCGGCAACTTCCGCGCGCCCCGGCTGACCGTGGATCCGAAGAACCAGGCCAGCTTGCTTGAGCGTTTCGGACTGGCGCCGCAGGAATTCGTGGCGCTGATGCCCGGTGCCGAGTTCGGCCCGGCCAAGCGCTGGCCAAGCGAACACTATGCCGGACTTGCCCGCGACTTCATGGGCAAGGGCTTGAAGGTCGCCCTGTTCGGCTCGAAGAACGACCGCGACGTGACGGCCGAGATCGCGGCGCTTGCCCCCGGTGTCTTCGACCTCGCAGGCCAGACGCGGCTGGAGGACGCCATCGACCTGATCGCCGCGGCGCGGCTCGCGGTCTCCAACGACAGCGGGCTGATGCATGTCGCGGCCGCCGTCGGCACTCCGATCGTCGCCGTCTACGGCTCGACTTCGCCTGAAAACACGCCGCCGCTGGCGGAGCGGCGCGAACTGGTCTGGCTCGGCCTGTCCTGCTCGCCTTGCCACCAGAAGATCTGTCCGCTCGGCCACCTCAATTGCCTCAGAACAATGGAAGTCGGCCAGGTCGCCGCCGCGGCGGACCGGCTGCTGGAAGTTCCGGCCGCGGCATGAAGGTGCTGATCGTCAAGACCTCGTCGATGGGCGATGTCATCCACACCTTTCCGGCCGTCGAGGATGCCTCCCGCGCCCGGCCCGATATCGCTTTCGACTGGTGCGTGGAGGAGGCGTTTGCCGGCATCGTCGCGCTGCATCCGGCGATCGGCACCATCCACACGGTGGCGATAAGGCGCTGGCGGAAGGCCCTTTTCGACGCCAACACCTGGCACGAGGCGGCTGAACTGCGCCGTGCCTTGCGCGCCTGCCGCTACGATCTCGTCATCGATGCGCAAGGCCTGCTGAAGTCGGCCCTGGTGGCACGCCAGGCGCGTGCACCGATCGCCGGTTTCGATCGGTCGAGCGCGCGCGAACCCTCGGCGACGCTGTTCTACGACATCACCTACGCCGTGCCACGCGACCTGCACGCCATCGAACGAACGCGCCGGCTGTTCGGGCTGGCGCTCGGCTATCGGCCCGATCTTTCGACGCTCGATTCCGGCATTGTCGCGCCGGTGGGCGCGGTCGCGCCCATCGATGGCAAGATCGCCTTCCTGCTGCACGGCACCAGCCGCGAGGACAAGAAATGGCCTGCCGAGGACTGGATCGGAACAGCCCGCCTGCTGGTCGAGCGCGGCATGACACCGGTAACCACCTGGTCCAACGAACGGGAAAAGGCGGTGGCCGAAGCGATCGCCAAGGCCGTGCCATCCACGGTCGTGGTGCCCAAATCGCCGCTGGCCGACATCGCCGCCATTCTGGGCCGCTCGACGCTGGTCATCGGCGCCGACACTGGGCTGACCCACCTCGCCAGCGGCTTCGGCCTGCCGACGGTGGCGGTATTTTTGGCGACCGAGCCGGGTCTGACCGGGCCGCGCGGGCCGTACGCATCGACGCTCCTGGCAGCGCCCGGGGACCATGTGATGCCTGAACAGGTAGTCGCGGAAGCGGAACGACTTTTAGAGCTTAGCCGGACAACCGCTGGAAAAGGCTGACTTTTCGACCGAACGATTGGAAAGGTCAGCGCTGCCCCTCATCTGCCTGCCGGCATCTTCTCCCCGTATAGAGACGGGGAGAAGGGGCTGATGTCCGAACCGGATAGATAGGTAACAGAATGGACTGATTGCATGGGTGACAGTTTTCTTGTCCGCCGGGAGGACCGG
>NZ_JAIUIN010000024.1:0-87012 GCF_020165665.1 Mesorhizobium sp. BH1-1-4 | reverse complement strand
GACGGAAAACCACCGTCTCACGGGGCATGCGCATGCGGCATTTCGATTCACCAGATACTTTCCCCGGACAGCCCTGCCCTTGAGGGGGAGATGCCCGGCAGGGCAGAGGGGGGTGCGGCGCCGACCTTTCATTCAAACACGCAGCGCGGAAAGTAGAACGACACCACCCAGTTGGGCATGTCGACGATCTCGCTGATCCTGAGATCGCCGCAGACCGAGGCCAGCATGTAGGCTTCGACCGGATCTATTCCGTAACGCCCGGCGAGCAGGTCGACCATCTGGGCCACCGCTTCCTTGGCGCCCGCCATCAGATCCGGCCCGATACCGGTCGTCACCTCATAGCCCTTGGCGTCGAGATGGCGCGTCACCGGGCCCGATGTGGTGAAGCGCGGCGTCTTCAGCCTGGCGTCCTTGACCAGATCGAGCTTGAGCACGACGTCCATCGGGCTTTCGATCGCCGTGCCGCAGACCTCGCCATCGCCTTGCGCCGCGTGCGTGTCGCCGACCGAGAACAGCGCGCCCGCCACCTCGACCGGCAGATAGAGTGTGGTGCCGGCGGCGAGATCGCGAATGTCGAGATTGCCGCCGACGCGGCGCGGCGGCACCACCGAGTGGTGGCCCATCTCGGCTGGTGCGTTGCCGATGGTGCCGGCGAACGGTTTCAGCGGCACGCGCGCGTTCTTGCCGAACAATGCCGGCTCGAGCGAGGCGGCATTGTATTTCCAGATGTTCAGCGCCGGCTCCTTGAAGTCGTCGGCGAGCAGGCCGAAGCCGGGAATATTCGCCGTCCAGCCGAAGCCGGACGGTTTGAACATCTCGATCGTCACCTTCAGCGCATCGCCCGGCTCGGCGCCCTCGACGAAGATCGGACCGGTGACCGGGTTGATCTGGCCGAAGTCGAGCTTGGCGATCTCGGCGACCGTGCTGTCGGGCTGCAACTGGCCGCCCGAGGAATCCAGGCACTGGAACTCGATGGTGGAGCCGGGCGCCACGCGCTGCGCCGGGACAAACGAATTGTCCCAGCCGAAATGGTGATGGCGCCCGTGGATGGTGTAATCGCAGTTATTGCACATCTTTTACGTACACATTGTCGTAGTTGATCGGGACATGGACCGGGTCCACGTAAAGGTTGTCGGCGCCGCCCATGCGGGCCGATTTCATGGTGAATCGCTGCTCGTTGAAGACCGGCGCCCAGGGCGCGTCCGCCATGATCTTCGCGTAGATGTCGCTCCACATCTTGCTGCGCTCCCCGGCCTTCGCAGGGTCGACAATCGAGTCGGCCTCGGCTGCCTTGGCGTCGAGATCCTTGTTGCAATACCAGGACCAGTTCCAACCGCCCGGCACCGCTCCGGCGCAGCCCAGGATCGGGCCATAAAAGTTGGAGGGATCCGGGAAATCAGCGATCCAGCCCATGCCGCCGGACCAGATCATCGGCGCGCCGGCCTTGTCGCCGCCGGCGGCGATGACGTTGGCCTGCGCCAGGGACTGGATGCTGGCCTTGATGCCGATCGCCGCCAGATCCTGCTGGATCGCCTGGGCGATGCGCGGGTTGGGATCGGTGTTCATGGCGAACAATTGCGTCTCGAAGCCATCGGGATGGCCGGCCTCGGCAAGCAGCGCCTTGGCCTTGGCGACGTCGTAGGGATAACCCTTGTACTCCTTGTCGTAGCCCGGCATCGATGGCGGCAGCGGCTGGTTGGCCGGCACGGCGCGGCCGTTGATGATCTGGATGATGCGCGCCTTGTTGAGCGCCATGTTGACCGCCTGGCGCACCTTCACATTGTCGAACGGCGCCATGGTGGTGTTCATGGTGACATAGCCGGTGTGCAGCTGGCCGCCTTCGACGACGCGCGCCTTCTGCTCGGGATCGGCCATCACCTCCTGGAACTTTGCCGGAGGAATGCCGTCGAGCGGCAGGTCGATCTCACCTTTCTGCAGGCGCAGCAAAGCCACGATCGGCTCCTGGCCAACCTCGAAGGTGATCTTGTCGAGATGCGGCAGGCCTTTGTGCCAATAGTCCGGATTGCGTTCGAAGACGATGCGCTGGCCGAGCGTCCACTCGGCGAGTTTGAACGCCCCGGTGCCGACCGGATGCTTGCCGAAATCGGCGCCGTATTTCTCCACCTCTTCCTTCGGCACGACATGCGAGAAATTGATGGCCATGACATGCAGGAAGGTGGCGTCGGGGCGGGTCAGCTCGAACTTGACCGTGTAGGGATCGACGACGGTGACGCCCGACAGCGTCTCGGCCTTGCCGGCGGCGACGTCGTCATAGCCCTTGATCGAGCCGAAGAAACCGGCACCGGGGCTCTGCGTCTTCGGATTGGTGACGCGGTCGAGCGAATATTTGACGTCGTCGGCCGTCATCTCACGGCCATTGTGGAATTTCACGCCGTGCCTGAGCTTGAAGGTGAAGGTCTTGCCGTCGGGCGAGATCTCGTAGCTCTCGGCGAGGTCGGGTTTGAGATTGGTGGTGCCGGGCTCGTAGTCCATCAACCCGTCGAACAGGCTCTTGATCATCGACCAGTTCTGCCAGTCATAGCCGATGGCAGGGTCGAGCGTGGTGACGTCGTCCTTGTAGGTGGCGATGATCTCGCCACCCTGCTTGGCGTTGGTATCCATGGCGTCCTCTGCGCGGGCGCTCGTCATGCCGAGCATCAGCGCCAGCGCCGATGCCGCCACGGTCGATGCGAGAAACTTCTTCATTGTCATGTTCCCTTTCTCTGTTTGTTTTCTTGGTTTCATCCGAGCTTGATGCTCATCTCAGTTTGATGCGGGGGTCGATGAACGGCGCGATGATGTCGGCGAGCAGATTGCCGAGCACGATGGCGAAAGCCGACACCAGCGTGACCCCCATGATGATCGGGATGTCGACTCGCTGGATGGCCTGCCAAGCCAACTGGCCTATGCCGGGCCAACCGAACACGCTTTCGACGACGACGATGCCGCCCATGAAGATGCCGATGTCGATGCCGATCATGGCGATGACCGGCAGGATGGCGTTGGGCAGCGCATGGCGGAAAATGATAGCGCCGCGAGCCAGGCCTTTCGCACGCGCGGTGCGCACATAATCCTGGCGCAGCACGTCGATCATCGACGAACGCATCATGCGCGCATACCAGCCGGCCCCGAGGATGCCCATGGTCAGCGATGGCAGCACGAGATGGCGCCAGGTGCCGTAGCCACCGATCGGAAACCAGCTCAGCCTGACCGCGAAGACGTAGAGCAGCAAAAGGCCGACGACGAATTGCGGCGCCGAGACGCCGACGAAGGAGGCGACCATCAAGGTCTGGTCGGTGGCGGTGCCGCGCTTGATGGCGGCGATCAGGCCCATCGAGAGCCCGATCAGCAATTCGCACAGGATGGCGCCGACCATCAGAAGCAGGCTGGCCGGCAGCCGCGAGACGATGAGCTCGGTAACCTCCGAGCGCTGGATGTAGGAGCGCCCGAGATCGCCGCTGACGAGCTTCACCAGATAGTGCCAGTACTGGACGATGAAGGGCTGGTCGAGGCCGAGCTGCTGGCGGATGTTCTCCACCGTCTGCGGCGTGGCGCTGCGGCCGGCGATCTGGCGCACCGGATCGGCGGGCAGGAGATAGAGCAGCGCGAAGGTGATCAGCGAGACGCCGAGCAGGATGAGCAGCGACTGGATCAGCCGGCGGCCGAGATAGGCGATCATGCCCGGCCTCCCATCATGCCCGGCCCCTTTGCGTCGGGTCGAGAATGTCGCGCAGCGCGTCGCCGATCAGGTTGAAGGCCAGCGCCAGCGCCAGGATCGCGGCGCCGGGAAAGAACACCAGCCAGGGCGCGGCCTGAAAATAGGTCTGGTTCTCGAAGATGATGTTGCCCCACGATGCCGTCGGCGGCTGCACGCCAATGCCGAGGAAGGAGAGCGTCGCCTCGAGCAGAACCGTGGTCGAGATGCCGAGCGTGCCCCAGACGATGATGGTGGGCAGGAGATGCGGCAGGATGTGGCGAAACAGGATGCGCGGCGCACTCGCGCCGATGGTGCGCTCGGCGTCGATGAATTCGCGTTCGGCGAGCGAGGACGTCTCGGTGTAGATGACGCGCGCGGTCTGCACCCAGTTGACCAGGGCGATGACCATGGCGACGATCCACAGGCTGGGCTGGAACACGGCCGCCAGGCAGATGGCCAGCAGCAGCGCCGGGAAGGCCATCATCAGATCGGTGAAACGCATCAACACGCTGCCGACCCAGCCGCGGAAATAGCCCGCGGCGACCCCGACCAGCGTGCCGATGAAGAGTGCGATGCCATTGGCGACGATGCCGATGATCAGGGAGGTGCGCGCGCCGTAGAGGATGCGGGTCAACAGGTCACGCCCGAGCAGGTCGGTGCCCAGCCAGAATTTCGCATTCGGCGGCAGCGGCGAGCCCTCGATGGTCAGGCCGTCGAACATCTGTTCGTTGGGATCGTAGCCGGTCAGCCATGGCGCCAGGATCGCGCCGGCGACGACAACGGCCACGATGACCAGGCCGAGCAGCGCCAGGCGGCGCTGGACCAGCCGGCGCCAGACGCCGGCGCGCGGTTTTAACGGCATGCGCGCCGTCGCCGCGAGGTCAGGCGCGATGGGACTGGTCATCGCCGCTCTCCTCCCCGGTCTTGGCCTCTCCCGTTACGTCCTCGGTCATTGCCACGATACGGCGCGCGGCGTCCTCGACGCTGATCCGCCAGCTCATCGCCAGCGAGCGCAGTTGCGCATAGGCGCGCTCGTCGTCGCTGCCTTTGGCCAAAGCCGAGACAGCCCGCACGATGGTCTGGCGTTCGGCGACGCGCTGGCGCAGCGCGGCAATCTCGCCGGCTAAGTTCTTTCGTGCCTCGAAGCTCTGGCGCGCGATCAGCAGCGCGCTGTAGACGCCGGCATTGCCGACCGGCTTCAGGAGCTGCGCGTCGGCCTTGTGCGACAGCGCCCATTCGATGCGGCCGGGCGCTTCCGAGCCGATCAGCGCCACCAGCGGCATCGGCGCCTCGCCCGGCTTCCAGGGGAATTGCTCGTCGAAGCCGAGATCGGCATCGAAGAAGACGAAGTCCGCGGCCAGCGCTTCCGCCGCCAGTTCCGGCCAGCAGTCCACGGTGACAAGGCCGATGGCCGACAATTGCCTGGTGATCGCCTGCACCGTCGGGTGCGGGCGATGCAGGACAAACGCCCTGGCGCCGCCGAGATTGGGGATGCGCGGGGTGCGGGTCACGACACCACCCGCAAGCGCGGCCGGCCGAATGTTTTTGCCGGATCGTAGCGTGACAGGTAGGGATCCGGCGCGACCTCGTCCTCGCGGCTGACGACTTCGAAGAAACCGTCAGCGATCCGGCCTATGATGACGGGCAGCGTGGCGTGCTGGGAATGCGCGTCGATGGCGATCGGTCCGAGCCGGGTGGAAAAGCGCCGCTCGGCGAAGGTCCTGGAAAATTCGGCCGGGCCGGCCTCGGGATCACGCGACAGCACGTCGGCCATCACTTGCACGGAGGCATAGGCCGAGGCTTCGAAGGACGAGGCGAAGGCGGCCGGACGCGGCGCGAAATAGGGCCCGACCGACAGATGGCCTTTGCCCGTCTCGCCGATCGCCGGCAGCTCGCCCTCGGTCAGGTTACAGGAAATGACCGGGCAGTTTTGCGGGCTGAAGGCCGGATCCTCGACGCCCAGGTCGCGATAGGCGGCCAGGAAGGCATAGGACGAGGTGCCGATCAGATTGTTGAGGATGAAATTCGGCCGCGTCGCCCTGATTTCGGCAATCAGGCGCGACACGTCGGTCTCGCCGATACGCAGATAGCGCTCGCCCAAGACCTTGCCGCCGGCATCGGCGATCAGGTCGCGCGCCACGCGGTTCATCTCCCAGCCCCAGATATAGTTCGATCCGAGCAGAAAACCGTTGGCGCCGAAGCGCGGCACGACATGCGCCAGTAGCGGCACCAGGTGCTGGTTGGGACAGGCGTGCATGTAGACGACATGCTCGTTGGCCTCGAACCCCTCATAGGGGCAGGCATACCAGAGCATGCCGCCCGCCTTCTCCAGCACGGGAATGGTCTCCTTGCGGCTCCAGGAGGTGACGCAGCCGACGACGTGGCGGGCGCTGCTGGTCCTGAAAATGTCCTCGCACAGCGTCGCGTAGCGGTCGGCGTTGCTTTGCGGATCGCGTTCGACCGGCACCAGTTCGATACCCGAGCTGCGGTCGGCATTGATGTCGGCGATGGCGCGCATGGCGCCGATGCGGCACGCGTCGGAGACGAGCTGATAGCTCCCCGAGCGGGAATAGAGGATGCCTATTTCGATACGCCGTTTCAAACAAGACCCCAGAAATGACAATGCCCCGCAGCCAGCGCCGGAAAGGCGAGGCATACGAGGCATATTTGCCGCCCGGCGATCAGAGCCGGTATTTTGCGCTAGGGTATTCGGTCCGGCGGGCCAGTCAAGCCCTCAACGCCATCCGCGTCAAACACCGAAGCCCGGCCATCGCTGTTTCCCGCGAAATCCCCTTGTCGCCCCACCTATTTGGTCACCTGCCTGTGTTGGCGGGCATAAGCCACGCAAGCGTCCACGGTGCTGACACAGAGCGCGTCGCGCCTGCTGGGCAGATTGTTGTCGCCGGCGTAGGCAACTTCGGCGACGCGGCCGCCGACCATGCGGACTTGCGTGTCGCAATAGCCGCCGGGGGCGACATTGAGGGAACCACCGAGGGCCGGGACCGGCCCCACCGACAGGGTGGGGACGACGATGCTGAGATTGTCGCGCTGAACGACGCGCTTGTAGGTCCAGATCTGGCCGGATCCGCCAGCGTCCGCGGTGGCGGTTGGAAACCCCGCGCACATTCGAACGTCGGCTTCGCTGAGGCCGACCATCTCCTTGCGAGCCGCCGCCGCCGTGGGATCGACCTTGCCGATGCGCGACGTGTCGTCGGGAACGACGCAGGAAGACTGGGCGACGACGAAGAGACCAGAAAGGGCAAGCTTTCGAATAGAGGAAAATGTCATACCGATTTTTGAGATCGCGTGGCGCCCTGCCGCACTCTCTACCTAGGCAAGAAGGCCGCCCGATCAACCCGCCCGCCTTCACGAAAAGGTGGCCATGGCCGCATGAGGGAAGAATGCTGGCCGCAGGCACAATCAATCAGCGTAAGGATCAATGTCCCTGCAACTGCCGCCGGCGCCGCGCGGCTGGGCAGTCTGCGCTCGAGGCGAGGCGAACGGCCCGCGCCGCGGAGCGGTCAGCCTTTGCCGTCGATCAGGATTTCCAGGAGATCGAGAAGGTGCTCGAGCCGCTCACGGCCGAAGCGCCGTTCGATGTCGTCATAGATGACGCGACGTTCGGGCGACAGTGC
Source organism: Mesorhizobium sp. BH1-1-4 (assembly GCF_020165665.1). NCBI lineage: Bacteria > Pseudomonadati > Pseudomonadota > Alphaproteobacteria > Hyphomicrobiales > Phyllobacteriaceae > Mesorhizobium > Mesorhizobium sp. BH1-1-4. The sequence continues at coordinate 79,680 of NZ_JAIUIN010000024.1, read as the reverse complement.
CTCGATCAGCGCCGAGCCGGCCGGAGCAATGGCGAGCACGACGCAACGGCCGTCGCCTTGCGCCTTGTTGCGGGTGATGAATTTTCGGCCTTCGAGGGTCTTGATGATGCGGGTCAGGCTGGGCTGCAGCACCGAGGCACGGTCCGCAAGCTCCGTCGCCTCGATCGGACCGGCCTCGCTCAGCACGCGCAGCACCCGCCATTGCTGCTCGGTCACGTCATGCGCGGCCAACAATTGTAACAACACTATAAATCCGGAGGGAAACACGACGGCCGGGCTCGCGGGAACCTCGCCGGCTCTTCTGGGCCACGGGATCGGATCGCAACGGACGATACCCGATCCCGCGGCGTGTTTTGCTCTCTTCCCCAAAATTTTTGAGAGAATATTCCCGGCTTGGCTGAGAACGGCGAAACACGTTCTTTGATAAAATCGATAGAATTCTGATGATGTGACCAAGCCTAGGCAACCCGCCTTGCCGTCATGACTTCGCAACCGCAGAGAATCAGACATGTCCGACTTCAACAACACTTTGTCCTCTTCCCCAAGGTCAACCATCAACCGGCGCAGCGGCCTCGCTCTGCTGTTCGCCTCGGCTGTGGCGATCGGCAGCCTGATGGCGCCGCATGCCTCCTTCGCCGAGGACAAGAAGGCGATCAAGGTCGGCATCATCAGCGGCGAGGACGAGGATGTCTGGCGCGTCGTGGTCGCTAAAGCCGCCGAGAAGGGCCTGAGCATCGAGACCGTGGTGTTCAACGACTATACCCAGCCCAACGAGGCGCTGGAGCGCGGCGAGATCGACGCCAACGCCTTCCAGCACCAGCCCTATCTCGACAACCAGATCAAGACGCAGGGCTACCATATCGTGCGCGTCGGCTATACCGGCGTGTGGCCGATCGGCCTCTACTCCAAGAAGTACACGAAGGTCGCCGACCTGCCGGAAGGCGCGGTGATCGGCGTGCCGAACGACCCGTCCAATGAAGGCCGGGCGCTGCGCGTGCTGCAGAATGAGGGCGTGATCAAGCTGAAGGACGGCACCGGCATCCTCGCCACCACCGCCGACATCGCCGAGAATGCGAAGAAATTCGAGATCAAGGAACTCGACGCCGGTATCGTCGGCCGCTCGGTCGAGGATCTCGACGCCGCCGTGGTCAACACCGACTGGGCGCTGAAAAGCGGCCTGACCCCGGAAAACCGCATCGCGCAGGAGTCGATCGCCGACAATCCCTATCGCAACTTCATCGCGGTCAAGGTCGGCAACGAGAACGAGGCCTGGGTGAAGACGCTGGTCGCCTCCTACCAGAACGAGGCAGTCAAGGCTGAGTTCGACAAGGTCTACAAGGGCACCGGTCTCAGCGCCTACTGAGCAAATCCTGGCACGAAAGTGTCTGCTTTGACGAGAAGTGCGGTCCGCCCGATGCGCGGGCCGCAATCCTGTTTCGGGATCCGCGTATGAACCAGCATGTGACCGCAGCCATCGAGAACACGGACGACGCCGATGCACCGGCACAGGACGTTGTGCGCCTTGTCGAGCTGAAGCGCCGCTTCGGCGCGACGGCGGCGCTCGACGGCATTTCACTGACGGTGCGCAAGGGCGAGATCCTCGGCATCATCGGCCGCAGCGGCGCCGGCAAATCGACGCTGATCCGCTGCCTGAACGGGCTGGAGCGCCCCGACACCGGCGAGGTGTTCATCGAGGGCCGCGAGATCAGCCGGCTCCGCGAGCGTGACCTGCAGCCGCTGCGGCGGCGCATCGGCATGATCTTCCAGCATTTCAACCTGCTGTCGGCCAAGACCGTCGAGGACAATGTGGCGCTGCCGCTGAAGATCGGGGGCCGGCCAAAGGCCGAGCGGCTGAAGCGGGCGGCGGAGCTGCTCGATCTCGTCGGCCTGTCGGAAAAGGCGAAAGCCTATCCGGCGTCGCTGTCGGGCGGCCAGAAGCAGCGCGTCGGCATTGCCAGGGCGCTGGCCGCTCGGCCGGCGCTGCTTCTGTCTGACGAAGCGACGTCGGCGCTCGACCCGGAGACGACCGGTTCCATTCTCGCCCTGCTCAAGGACATCAACCGGCAGCTTGGCCTGACCATCCTCTTGATCACCCACGAGATGGAGGTGATCCGCTCGATCGCCGACCGCGTGGCGATCATCGACGCCGGACGCATCGTCGAGCAAGGGCCGGTCTGGTCGGTGTTCGCCGATCCGCAATCCGGCATCACAAAACGCCTGCTCGGCGCCATCCGGCCGCAACTGCCGCCGGAGCTGGCGGCCCGGCTCCGTCCGTCAGCCGGCGCGCAAACCATCCTGCGGGTGGATGTGGCCGGCGAAGCCGCGCGCGGCCCGCTGCTCTCCGACCTTGCGAGAGCCGTGCCTGGCGCCTTCCGGCTCGTTCATGGCGGCATCGACCATATTCAGCAGCAGCCGGTCGGAACGCTGTTCCTGTCCATTCCCGGCGGCGATGCGGGCCATCTCGCCGAGGTGATCGCTTTTCTAAAGTCCCGCCAGGCGCGGGTGGAGGTGCTTGGCCATGTCGCCGATCCTGTTTGAGCTTCTGCTGCGGTCGATCCGGGAGACGGTGCTGATGACGGCCGCCTCCGGCCTGATCTCGCTGGTCTTCGGCCTGCCGCTCGGCCTGGCGCTGATTGCCACCGAGCGCGGCGGCATCGCCGAAAGCCCGTGGGTGAACCGGGTGCTCGCCGCCGTCATCAACGGCTTCCGCTCGGTGCCGTTCATCATCCTTCTGGTGGCGCTGATCCCGGTGACGCGGCTGATCGTCGGCACCTCGATCGGCACCTGGGCGGCGATCGTGCCGCTGTCGATCGCCGCCACGCCCTACTATGCGCGCATCGCCGAAGTGTCGCTGCGGGAGGTTGACCACGGGCTGATCGAGGCGGCGCGCGCGATGGGCGGCAACCGCTGGACCATCATCCGCGAGGTGCTGGTGCCCGAAGCCCTGCCCGGCATCGTCGCCGGCTTCACCGTGACGCTGGTGACGCTGGTCGGCGCTTCGGCCATGGCCGGCGCCATCGGTGCGGGCGGACTCGGCGACCTCGCCATCCGCTACGGCTACCAGCGGTTTGAAACCAGCGTGATGATCGCCGTGGTGATCGTGCTGATCATACTGGTTTGCGGCATCCAGTGGGTGGGGGATCGTCTGGTGGCGCGGCTCGATCGTCGGGGGTGATGAGCCGGCTGACTGTCAGCGATTGGGGCCACCGCCCATCGCTTCGTCATAGGATGACGATGTCAGGCCGTTTCGGCCAATCGCGAAGGCAGCGACCTGTCGACGCAAGTCGCGCTAACCCCTCAACCTCGCCCCTTCCGGATCGAAGAACGGTATCGGCGCCACCATGGCGCGGACCGGCTTGCCTTCAATGGCGATGCTGAGTTCCGTTCCAACAGCCGTGAACGGCAGCCGCAGATGCGCTGTCGCCAGCACCTTGCCCAGGGAATAGCCATGGTCGCTGTAGGTGACCACGCCGACATCCCTGCCATCGGCCATCACCCGCGCATCCGTCGCTGCCGGCGTGTCGCCATCGAGGATCAGGCCGGTCCAGCGTTCGTCGAGACCCTTGTCGCGCACTTTGAAAAGCGCCTCGCGGCCGATGAAATCGCCCTTGTCGAACTTGATCCAGCGGTCGAGGCCGACATGGAACGGCGTGCGGGTCTCGTCCATGTCGATGCCATGCGCGGGATAGGCCTTTTCCAGACCGAGCGTGAACATGGCCAGCACGCCATAGGGCTTCAGGCCGAAATCGCGGCCGGCCTTCATCAGCGCGTCCCAGACCGAAGCCGCCTCATCGGCCGGCACGAAGAGTTCGAAGCCGAGTTCGCCGGTGACGCCGGTGCGCGAGATCAACACCTTGGTTTCGCCGACACGCCCCGAGGTGAACGCCCAGCGCTTCAACCCATCGAGATCGGCATCCGTGACCAGAGCTTTCAACAGGTCGCGCGAGCGCGGACCCTGGATGGTGGGGAAGGCGACCGCCGCCGTGATGTCGGTGACATAGGCCTTGCGGCCCTCAGCATGATGCTGCAGCCAGGGCAGCATCTTCAGGCGGTTGACGGAGCCGGTCACCAGCATGAAGTGCTCGGGTGCCAGCCGGAACACGGTGAGATCGTCCATGATGCCGCCATCCTCGCGGCAGACCGTGGAGTAGCGGACCTGGCCCGGCTTCATCGCCGAGGCATCGTTGACGGTGACATGGTTGACCAGCGCCTCGGCGTCCGGCCCCTTGATGTCCATCTTGCCCATGGTGCTGAGATCCTGCACGCCGACATTGGCGCGGGTGTTCAGGTGCTCGTCGGCAATGCCGGAATAGTATTTGGCCGAGATGAAGTCGCCGCCGACACGGCCCATGGTGGCGCCAAGCCCGACAATACCGCTGTAGAAGGGGGAGCGCCGCTCGGCCAAGGAATTTCTCCGTATGAAAAACGGCAGCGCCTGATAGCGCTGCCAGAGGGGTTGCCGTCGGTCTCAGGAACCGTAGACGTCGAAGGCAAAATATTTGTCGTTGATCTCCTTGTATTTTCCGTTGGCGCGCAGCGCGTCGATCGCCGCGTTGAACCTGTCGGCCAGGTCCTTGTTGCCCTTCTGCAGCGCGATGCCGACGCCGGGGCCATGAATGGCCGGATCGGCGGTCAGCGTGCCCAGCAATTTGCAGCAGGCGCCGTCGGGCTTCTTCAGCCATTCTGTCAGGATAATCGAGCCATCCATCATCGCGTCGAGGCGGCCATTGGCCATGTCGGTGCGGGCGTCGTCGCCCGTCGGATAGGCCTTGACGGTCGATCCCTTGTATTTCTGCTCGGCGAAATTCTGGTGGATGGTGGCGCTCTGCACGCCGAGCACCTTGCCCTTGAGATCGTCCGGCGAGGTGCCCGCGATGGTCGAGTCCTTCGGCACGGCGATGGCCGGCGGCGTCTGGTAGTATTTGTGGGTGAACTCCACCTTCTGCGCCCGCTCGGGCGTGATGGTGATGTTGATGATGGCGTCGAACTTGCCGGCCTGCAGCGCGGGGATCGAACCGTCGAAGTCCTGGACGGCGAATTCGCACTCGACCTTCATCTCGGTGCACAGCGCCTTGCCGAGATCGATGTCGAAACCGCCCAGCGTGCCGTCGGCATTGGCATAATTGAAGGGCGGATAGGCGCCCTCGGTGCCAAGCCGCAGCTTCTCCTGGGCGGAAGCAGCACCCGTGGCGAGGGTGAAAACGACGGAAGCGGCAAGCACGAAACGACCAAAAAGATGCATGTTCGAGATCTCCGTTGACCGGGATAAATCTACGGGCTTTCATGCTCCCGGCGGAGACGGAAACGACATGTCATGCGGCGATCACGGCGCTGTGAACGATCCGCGCGGGCGACCTGCGGTGGTTAGCCGGCTCGCTGATTGTGGGTTGCCATCCGGTCGACGATGAGATCACCCGCCGACAATACGACGCCAAATTTTTCCCTGGCTTGCTCGAAGGTGTAATAGCCCAGCGCCACATCGCGCCGCACCTGCTCCGCGTCACGTTCACGCGGATCGCCATAACCGCCGCCGCCGGGCGTGCCGACGCGCACGCGGTCGCCGGCCTTCAGCGGGATGTCCTGTTCCTTGGAGAGGTGCGGCGGTATGTGTTCTGCGCCATCGCGGAAGACAGTCACGCTGTTGGGTTCGCCGTCCTCCCCGCCAAGCGCGCCCTGCGGCCCGAAACGGCCATGATCCATGACAAAGGACGCGCGCGCCTCGCCGCGCAGGATCTCGACTTCGTAGGCGAGGCCGAAACCGCCCCGATGCTTGCCGGCGCCGCCCGAGCCTTCGCGCAAGGCATAGTGGCGGTAGAGCACGGGAAAGGCCTGCTCCATGATCTCGACCGGCGGCGATTTCGAAATGCCGATGGTCGAGCAGCCATTGGTGAGGCCGTCATGGGCCGAATTGCCGCCATAGCCGCCGCCGGATATTTGATACATGACATAATCACGGCCGCGCGCGGGATCGCTGCCGCCAAGCGCGAAATTGCCGCTTGAGCCGGCGGGGGCGGCCGTCACCTTGTCGGGAAGCGCCTGCACCATGGCGGCGAACACCGCCTCGGCGATGCGCTGCGAGACCTCGGCCGCGCAACCCGAGACCGGACGTGGATACTTTGCATCGAGGAAAGTGCCCTCCGGCCGCTTGACCTCGAGTGGTTCGAAAGCGCCGGCGCTGATCGGCACATCGGGGAAGATATGACGCATGGCGAGATAGACCGAGGACAGGGTCGTTGCCAGCACGCTGTTCATTGGTCCGGCGCAGGGCTTGGATGAGCCCGTGAAATCGAAGGTCAGCGTATCGCCCTGTTTCTCGACGGCGAGCGCGATGGTCAGCGGTTCGTTGACCACCCCGTCGGAATCGACGAAGGCCTTGGAATGATAGATTCCGTCGGGAATGGCGGATATGTTGGCGCGCATCTGCTCGGCGGCGCGGCGGCGCAGTTCGGCGATCGCCGCGACAACAGTTTCGTCTCCGTAACGATCCAGGATTCCATTGAGCCTATCCTGGCCGATCAGCAGGGCTGCTGCTTGCGCCCTGATGTCGCCGATGCGCTGGTCGGCAACCCGGATGTTGGAGCAAATGATGGCGTAGATTTCAGGATCGAGCACGCCCTTCTTGAACAGCTTTACCGGCGGCAGCCGCAGGCCTTCCTGCTCGACGGCGGTGGCGGATGCCGAGAAGCCGCCGGGCACGGAGCCGCCAATGTCGGGCCAATGGCCGGTGTTGGACAACCAGCAGAAGATCTTTTCACCGCGATAGACCGGCATGACGAAGCGCACGTCCATCAGATGCGTGCCGCCGAGATAAGGGTCGTTGACGATGTAGATGTCGCCCGGCTCCGGGGCCAGGCAGCGGCCGTCGGCGATCATTTCGATCACCGTCCTGGTCGAATATTGCATGACGCCGACGAACACCGGCAGGCCCTGGCTGCCCTGCGCGATCAGCGAACCGTCAACGGCGGAATAGATGCCGTCGGAACGGTCGTTGGCCTCGGCGATGACGGGCGAGAAGGCGGCGCGGGAAAAGGTCAGGTCCATCTCGTCGCAGACCTGCTGCAAGGCGGCCTGGAGGACCGAAAGCGTAATGGCGTCGAGCTTTGCCATACCAATGTCGGGCATCTCAGGCCTCGCCGATGTCGATGATGATGTTGCCGTCGGGGTCCGAGCGCGCGCGGTCGCCGGGTTCCAGCACGGTGGTGGCGTCCATCTGTTCGAGGATCGCCGGGCCTTCGATGATGGCGTCGAGCGGCAGCTTTTCCCTGATGTATACCGGCGTGTCGTGCCAATGGCCGGCGTACCAGACCGGCCGGATTTCACGCCGCGCCTCTTCCAGCGTTTTTGCGCGCCCGACCGGGTCGATCAGGCGCGACAGGTCGATCGCCGGCCTGACGCCGGTGACCGACGTGTTCAAGTTGACAAGATTGGCGCGGATTTCCGGCAGCTCGACCTTGAAGCGGGCGAAATAGGCTTTTTCGAACAAAGCCTGCAATTCGCTCCGCGTCACCGTCGAAGACGGCAGCGGCACGTTGATGATATGGGTTTGGCCGACGAACTGCATGTCGGCGGAGTGGGTGACGCGGATCCTCTCCGGTTTCACCGCCTCCTTGCCGATCAACTCCTCACCTTCGTTCCGGTGCCGTTCCAATACTTGGTGGAGCCGGCTTTCATCAAGAAGGGCCACAGGCTGGTTGATGGTGTTGACGAAGTCATGGCGCAGATCGGCGACGACGCAGCCGAGCGCGTTGGTGATGCCGGGACGGGCCGGTACCAGCACTTTGGGCAGGCCGAGTTCGCGGGCGAGCGCGGTGGCGTGCAGCGGCCCGGCGCCGCCGAAGGCGAACAGCGCGAAATCGCGCGGGTCATGACCGCGCGACACCGAGACCATGCGGATGGCGCCGGCCATCTTCATGTTGCCGAGGCGCAGCACCGCGCCAGCCGCCTCGACGCCGGACAGGCCGGTCGCCTTGCCGATCCTGTCCTCGAAAATGCCGGTGACGCGCTCCGCCGTGACCGGATTGTCGACCGCCAGCAGCTTCTTCGGGGCCAGCCGGCCGAGCACAAGATTGGCGTCGGTGATGGTCGGCTCGGTGCCGCCACGGCCGTAGCAGATCGGGCCGGGATTGGCGCCGGCACTTTCGGGGCCGATCTGGATCAGGCCGGCCGCATCGACGCGGGCGATCGAGCCGCCGCCGGCGCCGACCGTGTGCACCGCCACCATCGGCACGTGGATGGGCATCGCATATTCGATCTCGATCTCGTTCGAGACCGCCGGCTCGGCATTGCGGATCAACGCCACGTCGGTCGAGGTGCCGCCCATGTCGTAGGTGACGAGGTTTTCGAAGCCGGCGCGCTTGCCCGTATAGGCGGCGGCGATGACGCCGGAGGCGGGGCCCGACATCACCGTCTTGGCCGATTCACGTGTGACGAAGCGGGCCGAGATCATGCCGCCATTGCCGTTCATGATGAGGAAGTCGCGGCCATAGCCTTGTGCCGCCAATTCCTTGCGCAGCCGCTCGACGTAACGCTCGAGGATCGGCTGCACCGAGGCATTGACCGAGGCCGTTACGCCGCGTTCGAATTCGCGCGCTTCCGACAGCAGCGCATGGCCCGTGGTGATGTAGCCGTTCGGCCAGAATTCGGCAGCGATTTCGGCTGCGCGCCGCTCATGTCCGGGGTTGGCGTAGGAGTGCAGGAAGTGGATGACGAGGGATTCGCAGCCGGCGGCGATAAGCGCCTGCACGGCATCGCGCATTTCGGCCTCGTTGAGCGGCGTGCGGATAGCGCCTGAGGCCTCGACGCGCTCCGACACTTCGAGCCTGAGATTGCGCGGAATGATGGGGACGAAGGTCCCGGTCATGCCATAGGGCTGCGGCCGCGTGCGCCGGCCGAGCTCGATCACGTCGCGAAAACCGCGCGTGGTGATCATGCCGGTTTTGGCCAGCCGGCGCTCCAGCACCGCATTGGTGGTGGTGGTCGTGCCATGCACGATGAGGTCGATGCCGTCGACCGGAAAACCGGTGGCGCCGAGCGCCGAAACCACGCCAAAAGCCTGGTTGTCGACCGTCGTCGGCGTCTTGGCCAGATACACCTTGCCGCCGTCCTTGCCATCGATCAAAAGCAGGTCGGTGAAAGTTCCGCCGACATCGATGCCGGCAACCACGCTGCCCAGGGAATCCGGCGACGGCACCGAAAAATTCTCTTCCATTGTCGAAACCCGAAATGCTGGGACTACGGATATGCCGCAGTTTGGAAAGGTGTTTCACGGCGCCATCTTGACGCAAATATCGTTTGTATACTAATAAATTCCCGACACAAGAGCTTACCGCTTTGGTAGCGTGCATGGCACGCCGGGACCTGAATGGTTCGGGCGCGCACGGGAAAGTTCGGCGCCCGTATCTCTCATTGGGCGAGAAGGTTGGAATTGATGAACACCACGCCCGCGTTCAACACCGCTGAAGCCCGTCCGCTGCAGTTCCCGATTCCGGCTAATGTCTATGCGCAAACCGTCGTCTCGGTGAAGCACTATACCGACCGGCTGTTCTCGTTCCGGATCACCCGTCCGCAGTCGCTACGCTTTCGCTCGGGCGAGTTCGTCATGATCGGCCTGCCCAATGCTGAGAAGCCGGTGTACCGTGCGTATTCCGTGGCCAGCCCGGCCTGGGACGAAGAGCTGGAGTTCTTCTCGATCAAGGTGCCAGACGGCCCGTTGACCTCGGAACTGCAGAAGATCCAGGTCGGCGACACCGTCATCATGCGCCAGAAGTCGACCGGCACGCTGGTCGTCGACGCGCTGACGCCGGCCAAGCGGCTGTTCACGATCTCGACCGGCACCGGCATCGCGCCCTTCGCCAGCCTGCTGCGCGATCCCGACACGTACGAGAAATTCGACCAGCTGATCCTGACCCATACCTGCCGCGACAATGCCGAACTGATCTATGGCCAGGAACTGGTGGCGGCGCTGGAAAGCGACCCGCTTATCGGCGAGCTGACCACCGGGCGCGTTACGCTCTACAATTCGACGACCCGCGAAGAGTCGGCGCGCATGGGCCGCATCACCGCGCTGATCGGCTCGGGCAAGTTCTACAGCGACCTCGGCATCGAGAAGCTCGATCCGGAAACCGACCGCATCATGATCTGCGGCTCGATGCATATGCTGAAGGACGTCAAGGAATTGGCCGAAAGCCTCGGCTTCCAGGAAGGTTCGCTCAGCCATCCCGCGACTTTTGTCGTCGAACGCGCCTTCGTCGGCTGAGGCCCGCGCTTAACGCTCGGCAATCGAGTTTTGACCTTCCGGTCAAAAATTAGCTGCTTTTGCAGCCTTTTTCAGCTATCCCTCGCTTGAGGACTCGTGAAGCGCGGCTTCGCGGGCTATCTTCGTGCGTGTTGCCCAAAGCTGTCGAACGGCTTTGGGAGAACGATGCGCACCAAGACGTCAAGCGCACGCCGCTGAATGAAAGGGCAGGAGATGAGCAGCACAATCCGCGACGCCGATCTTGGCACCAAGGTGACGCCGCTGCCGGCACGCGCCGCCGCCAACACCCCGGTGCCGCTGGACCATCACATCGCGCGCAATCCTGGCCTCAAGCTCGACCTCGGCTTTCTGGAATCGGTGCGCAGCGTCAACCGTTCGGCGCTGGAACGCCGCGTCGCCAGCCTGACCAAACGGCGCTCGATCAAGGCCGACAACCAGGCGGCCTGGCTGCTGCGGTCGATCGCCTGCATGGACCTGACAACGCTCAACTCCAACGACACCGAGGAGCGCGTGCGCCGGCTCTGCGCCAAGGCGATCAACCCGCTGCGCCGCGACATCATGGAGGGCCTGGGCATTGCGGGCGAGACCATCCGGCCGGCCGCCGTCTGCGTCTACCATCCCTTCGTCGCCACCGCCGTCGATGCCGTGCGCGGCACCGGCATCCATGTCGCCGCCGTCTCCACCGCCTTCCCGCATGGGCTGGCGCCGCTGTCGACCCGGCTGCAGGAAATCGAGGCCTCGGTACGCGACGGCGCCGACGAGATCGACGTCGTCATTCCGCGCGGCCTGGTGTTCGGCGCCAAATGGCGCGAGCTTTACAACGAGATCGTCTCGATGCGCGCCGCCTGCGGTGACGCGCATCTGAAGGTCATTCTGGGCACCGGCGACCTCGCCACGCTGCGCAATGTCATGCTGGCCTCGATGGTGGCGATGATGGCGGGCGCCGATTTCATAAAAACCTCGACCGGCAAGGAAAGCGTCAACGCCACGCTGCCTGTCGGCCTGGCCATGGTGCGCGCCATCAGGGCCTATTTCGAGGAGACCGGCTATCTCATCGGATTCAAGCCGGCCGGCGGCATTTCCACGGCCAAGGTTTCGCTCGACTGGCTCGTGCTGATGAAGGAAGAGCTCGGCCGGCCGTGGCTGGAGCCCGAGCTGTTCCGCTTCGGCGCGTCGAGCCTGCTGACCGATATAGAGCGCCAGCTCGAACATCACCTGACTGGGCACTATTCGGCCAATCACCGCCACGCGATGGCCTAGCGTCAGAGTTTGACGGGCGTAGCGGAATGCCTTCTCTGACAATTATCTGGAGTGCCTGATGAACATTCTCGAACGCTATCACGCCATGGAATACGGCCCGGCGCCGGAAGCCCGCAACGAGGCCGACGCCTGGTTGGCCGCGCGCGACTTTGGCAAGGCGCTGTTCATCGACGGCGCATGGAAGGCCGCTTCCGGCGGCAAGACCTTCGAGACCAGCGAACCGTCTTCGGGCAAGCTTCTGGCCAAGGTGTCGGATGCGAATGCCGCCGATATCGACGCGGCTGTCGCCGCGGCCACGAAGGCGCTGCCGAAGTGGTCGGCCGCCTCGGGATACCAGCGCGCGAAAGTGCTCTACGCCATCGGCCGCGCCATGCAGCGTCACCAGCGGCTGTTCGCGGTACTTGAATCGATCGACAATGGCAAGCCGATCCGCGAGAGCCGCGACATCGACGTGCCGCTGGCGATCCGTCATTTTATCCATCATGCCGGCTGGGCGCAGGCGCTGGACAAGGATTTCCCCGGCCACAAGGGCGTCGGTGTCGTCGGCCAGATCATCCCGTGGAATTTCCCGCTGCTGATGCTGGCCTGGAAGATAGCGCCGGCACTCGCCGCCGGATGCACGGTGGTGCTGAAGCCGGCCGAGTTCACGCCGCTGACCGCTATCCTGTTCGCCGAAATCTGCGAACGCGCCGGCGTGCCGAAGGGCGTCGTCAACATCGTCCAGGGCGGTCCGGAAGCAGGTGCGGCGATCGTCAACCATCCCGGCATCCAGAAGATCGCCTTCACCGGTTCGTCCGAAGTGGGCAAGATCATCCGCAAGGCCACCGCCGGCTCGGGCAAGAAACTGTCGCTGGAGCTTGGCGGCAAATCCGCCTTCATCGTCTTCGAGGATGCCGACCTCGACAGCGCCGTCGAGGGCCTCGTCGACGGCATCTGGTTCAACCAGGGCCAGGTGTGCTGCGCCGGTTCGCGGCTGCTGGTGCAGGAAGGCATTGCCGAAGCCTTGATCGCTAAGGTCAAGACGCGGATGAGCCGGCTGCGCGTCGGCAGTCCGCTCGACAAGAACACCGATATCGGGCCGCTGGTCGACGCCACACAGCTCGACCGGGTCAAGGGTCTGGTCGCGGAAGGCGCCAGGCAGGGCGCCGTCTGCTGGCAGCCGGATGCGGCGCTGCCGTCTTCCGGCTATTACCACCTGCCGACGTTGGCCACTGGTGTTTCGCCGGCTAATATCCTGGCGCAGGAGGAGGTGTTTGGGCCAGTGCTCGCCACCATGACCTTCCGCAACACCGAGGAAGCGATCGAGCTTGCCAACAACACGCGCTACGGGCTCGCCGCCTCTGTGTGGAGCGAGAACGTCAATCTGGCCCTTCATATCGCGCCGCAACTCAAGGCCGGCGTCGTCTGGGTCAACGGCACCAACATGTTCGACGCCGCCTGCGGCTTCGGCGGCTACCGCGAGAGCGGTTTCGGGCGCGAGGGCGGTCGTGAGGGGATGTTCGAATATCTGACGGCAAAGCTGCCGCTCGGTCCGGTCATCAAACCGGCGACGTCGTCCGCTCGGCCCGTCGAGCAGGCCGACGGTAGCGCCATCGACCGCACGGCAAAACTGTTCATCGGCGGCAAGCAGGTGCGGCCCGATGGCAATTACTCGCTTGGCATCGCCACCGCCAAGGGCAAGCTTGCCGGCGAGATCGGGCTCGGCAGCCGCAAGGATATCCGTGACGCCGTTTCCGCCGCGCGCGCCTGCAAGAGCTGGCCGGAAGCAACCGCCTATAACAGGTCGCAGGTGCTTTATTACCTGGCCGAGAACCTTTCCGGCCGTGCGGGCGAGTTTGCCGCCCGCCTCACCGAGCTGACCGGCGCCAACGCCAAGGGCGCGCGGGACGAGGTCGAGCTCTCGATCGAACGGCTGTTCCTCTATGCCGGCCTTGCCGACAAGTTCGAGGGACGCGTGCACCAGCCGCCGGCGCGTGCCGTGACGCTGGCGCTGCATGAGCCGGTCGGCGTCATCGGCATCGTCGCGCCCGACAATCAGCCCTTGCTCGGCTTCATCTCGCTGGTCGCTCCGGCGCTGGCCATGGGCAACACGGTGGTCGCCGTGCCTTCGGAACGGTATCCGCTGCTGGCGACCGATCTCTATCAGATCATCGAATATTCCGACGTGCCGGCCGGCGCCATCAACATCGTCACCGGCCGCAGCGCCGAACTTGCCGGCGTGCTGGCCAAGCATGACGATGTCGACGGGCTCTGGCTGTTCGCCGACGCCGACACCTGCGCCAAGGCGGAAGCCGACTCCATCGGCAATCTCAAGCGCGTCTGGAACGGCAATGGCCGGAGCCTCGACTGGGCCTCCGAAGATGCCGCCGGCGACGCTTTCCTGCGCCGCGCCATCGAGGTGAAGAACGTCTGGGTGCCTTACGGGGACTGATATCTCCATGCTGCCGCAATGGGATCGTGTTCGGGCTTGACGCCCGTGCATATGTTCTTTAACGAGAAAAAACATCTTTATCAGTGAACTGGCGCAGGCCGCACGATCGCGCCTGACTGGCACATGACGTCTTCGCCGGCCGCCGATAAAGGCAATCGATCCAAGCAGGCGAGGAAAAGACATGGCGGATTTGGCAGGCAAGGTCGTTGTCATCACGGCGGCGGCGCAAGGCATCGGCAAGGCAAGCGCACTGGCCTTCGCCAAGGCAGGTGCTGTCGTCCACGCCACCGACATCAACGAGACGCTGCTGGCGGAACTCGCCAAGACATCAGGAATCAAGACCCGCAAGGTCGACGTCCTCAACGACGAGGCGGTCAACGCGGCCTTCGCCGAGATCGGCCGTGTCGACGTTCTGTTCAACTGCGCCGGTTTCGTCCATTCCGGCTCGATCCTCGAGATGAAGGATGGCGACCTCGATTTCGCGCTGAACCTCAACGTCCGCGCCATGGTCCGGACCATCAGGGCCGTGCTGCCCGGCATGCTGGAGCGCGGCGACGGATCGATCATCAACATGGCCTCGCTCGCCAGCTCGACCAAGGGTGTCCCAAACCGCTTCGTCTATGGCCTGAGCAAGGCCGCCGTCATCGGCCTGACCAAGGCGGTCGCGGCCGACTATGTCGGCAAGGGCATACGCTGCAACGCCATCTGCCCCGGCACGGTCGAGAGCCCGTCGCTGCAGGACCGCATGCACGCTCAGGGCGACTACGACGCCGCCCGTGCCGCGTTCATCGCCCGCCAGCCGATGGGCCGGCTCGGGACGCCGGAGGAAATCGCAGATCTCGCCGTCTATCTGGCCGGCGCCACCTATACGTCCGGGCAGGCCTATAATATCGACGGCGGCTGGTCGATCTGATCGCGTCCGGAGACGATTGCCGGCAACCGGACGATCGGGTTCGACGAAGGATCGGGAAGTCTGAAAATCCCGCCCACCGGCGATCAAAACGAGCTGCCCGCGCTTGTCGTGAAGCAGGCCGGTGGCTAGGGTCCGGCCCGGTTCCGGAAGGGCTGATGCCCCGGCGGAGAGTTTTGTAGAACGGCCCGAGGCCGCAATCAGGAGAAGATGCATGAAACTGCTGCGCTATGGCGAGGTGGGGAGCGAACGTCCCGGCCTACTCGATGCGGATGGAACGATCCGCGATCTCTCCGCCCATGTCGCCGATATTGCCGGCACCACGCTTCATCCTGCGTCGCTGGACATGCTGTCGAAGCTCGATGCGAAGTCGCTGCCTGTTGTTTCCGGCAAGCCTCGCCTCGGCGCCTGCGTTGCCGGCACCGGCAAGTTCATCTGCATCGGCCTCAACTATTCCGACCATGCCGCCGAGACCGGCGCCACCGTGCCCTCCGAGCCGATCATCTTCATGAAGGCAAGCTCGGCCATCGTCGGCCCGGATGATGACGTGCTGATCCCGCGCGGTTCCGAGAAGACCGACTGGGAAGTCGAGCTCGGCGTGGTCATCGGCAAGACGGCCAAGTATGTCAGCGAGGCCGACGCACTGGACTATGTCGCCGGCTATTGTGTCTCGCACGACGTGTCTGAACGTGCCTTCCAGGCCGAGCGCCAGGGCCAGTGGACCAAGGGCAAGAGCTGCGACACGTTCGGCCCGACCGGCCCATGGCTGGTCACCAAGGACGAGATCGCCGACCCGCAGAACCTGAAGATGTGGCTAACCGTCAACGGCAAGACGATGCAGAACGGCTCGACCAAGACCATGGTCTATGGCGTTTCCTATCTCGTCTCTTACCTCAGCCAGTTCATGTCGCTGCATCCCGGCGACATCATCTCGACCGGCACGCCGCCCGGCGTCGGCCTCGGCATGAAGCCGCCGGTGTTTTTGAAGGCCGGCGATGTGGTGGAGTTGGGAATCGAAGGGCTGGGGCAGCAGAAGCAGACGTTCAAGGCTGATATTTAAGCGCGAGATTTTGGGCGTCAGCGCTGCCCCTCATCTGGCTGCCGCCATCTTCTCCCCGTGAACGGGGAGAAGGACGCTGTCATCGCTGCTTTCGCAAATTGACGCCAGCGTCGCCGCCAGCTTCTTTCTCCCCGTTCTACGGGGAGAAATGCCCGGCAGGGCAATGAGGGGCGGCGCTGGCCTTTACTGTGAAAGCTACTTCAGCACCTTCCCATCCGCACCAAACCGATAGGTCTTGCCCGGCTCCGGCGTCGCATAAAGCGTGGTGCCGGGCTCCGCGTCGTAAACACCGAAAATCCGCACGGTGATCAGCCCGGCCTTTTCGCAATCGAGATAAAGATTGGTGTCGGCGCCGAGATGCTCGGCATGCACGACGGTGCCCTTCCAGGCGCCGGATTTCGGGTCAACGGTCAAATGCTCGGGCCGCACGCCGATGGTCTTGGCTGTCTCGCCAAGGCGGGCGCCGTCGACGAAATTCATCTTGGGCGAGCCGATGAAGCCGGCGACGAATTCGTTTGCCGGCGCATTGTAGAGCTCCATCGGGCCGCCGATCTGTTCGATCTTGCCGGCGTTGAGCACGACGATCTTGTCGGCCAGCGTCATCGCCTCGACCTGGTCGTGGGTGACGTAGATCATCGTCGCCTTGAGGCGGCGGTGCAGCTGCGCGATTTCCAGCCGCGTGTTGACGCGCAACGCGGCATCGAGGTTCGACAGCGGCTCGTCGAACAGGAACAGTTTCGGCTCGCGCACCACGGCGCGGCCGATGGCAACGCGCTGGCGTTGGCCGCCGGAGAGTTCCGCTGGCCGCCTTTCGAGATAAGGTTCCAGCGACAGCATGGATGAGGCGACGCCGATGCGGCGATCGATCTCGGTCGCCGGGGTGTTCGCCTGCTTGAGGCCGAGCCCCATATTGTTCCTGACCGTCAGATGCGGGTAGAGCGCGTAGGTCTGGAACACCATGGCGATGCCGCGTTTGGCCGGCGGGGTGACCGAGACGTCCTCGCCATCGATCAGCACCCGGCCCGAGGTGGAATCCTCCAGCCCGGCGATGACCCTGAGCAAGGTCGACTTGCCGCAGCCGGAGGGGCCGACAAACACGACGAATTCGCCATCCGTCACTTCGAGGTCGATGCCCTTCAGCACCTCGACCGGCCCGAAGGCCTTCTTCACATTCTCGATTTTCAGCGAGCCCACGGCTTCGTCCCTGTTCTAGAGTTTCACGGCGACGCCGCTGCGCACGCTCTCGTCGGCGGCAAGGCAGACGGCGAGCGAGCGCACCGCATCGTCCATGTGGCGGGTCAGGTCCAGGTCCTCGCGGATCGCTTTCAGGACAAAAGCCTGTTCGAGATCGCAGAGGTCCTGGTGGCCGGGTTCGCCTGCCATCGACAGCAGCTCGTCCGGCTTTAGGAACTTGCCGTCAGCGCCGGTCGCCGCACTGTGCAGGCGGATGGTCGAGGTCTTGGTGTGGGTGTCGATGTCGTCCGACTTGACGCCCTCCTTCATGACGATCGACACGCAGCCCTTGGGCGACATGACATCCTTCACGAAGAAGGCCGTCTCTGAGATCATCGGACCCCAACCGGCCTCGTACCAGCCGACCGAGCCGTCATCGAACAGCACCTGCAGATGGCCGTAATTGTACATGGTGGGCGCGACCTCGTCGGTCAGCCGCACGCCCATGCCGCGCACCTCGACCGGCCTGGCGTCAGTGATCTGCAGCATCACGTCGAGATAGTGCACGCCGCAATCGACGATCGGCGATGTCGTCCGCATCAATTGCTTGTGCGTCTCCCAGGTATGGCCTGAGGATTGCTGATTGAGGTTCATGCGGAAGACGTAGGGACCGCCGAGCTTGCGCGCCTCGGCGATCAGCCTGATCCAGGACGGATGATGGCGCAGGATATAGCCTATCACCAGTTTTCGACCATTGGCCTTGGCGGCGGCGACCACGCGCTTGGCATCCGCCACCGTCGTTGCCAGCGGCTTTTCGACGAAGACATGGCATCCGGCCTCGAACGCTCTCACCGCATAGTCGGCATGGCTGTCCGAATAGGTGGCGATGCAGGCGACATCGGGTTTTTCCTCGCGCAACGCGTCGTCGAAGGAGCGCCTGATGCCATAGCCGGACAGCCCGTCCGGCAGCGGCACGTCGGAGCGGTTGACCAGGGCCGCGATCTCGAAGCCTGGATTGTTGTGATAGGCCAGCGCATGGCTGCGCCCCATATTGCCGAGCCCGGCGACGACGACACGAACGGGTTTTTGCACGCTCACTTGACGGCTCCGGAGGTGATGCCGCGGATCAGTTGCCGCGAGAAGATGACGTAGAGGACCAGCACCGGCAGAATCGCCAGCGACAGCGCCGCCAGGATTGCATTCCAGTTGGTGACGAACTGGCCGAGGAAGAGCTGCGCGCCGAGCGTCACCGTCTTGGTTTCTTCCGACGGTGCCAGGATCAGCGGGAACCACAGATCGTTCCAGATCGGGATCATGGTGAAGACGGCGACCGTCGCCATCGAAGGCCTGACCAGCGGCACCACCAGGCGGAAGAAGATGGTGTATTCCGACAGGCCGTCGATGCGGCCGGCGTTCTTCAGATCGTCGGAGACCTGCTTCATGAATTCCGACAGGATGAAGACGGCCAACGGCAGGCCTTGCGCCGTGTAGACCAGGATCAGCGCCGTCAGCGTGTTGACCAGTCCGCTCGCCACCATCAATTGCAGGATGGCGACGGTGGCGAGGCGGATCGGGATCATGATGCCCAGCGCCAGATAAAGCCCCATCAGCGTGTTGCCGCGGAAGCGGTATTCCGACAGCGCGAAAGCGGCCATGGCGCCGAACAGCAGCACGAAGAACAGCGAGCCGACGGTGACGACGAGACTGTTCTGAAAATAGTGGATGAAGTCGCCCTGGCCGATCACCGTGGTGTAGCCGATCAGGTCGAAGGTTTTCGGCGTCGGCGGCGTCAGCGGCGCGCCGAAGATGCCGGCGCGGGATTTGAACGAATTCATGATGACCAGCACCACCGGGAACAGGGCGATCACCGTGTATGTCAATAGGATCGCGTGGGCGCCGATGGTGCGCGGGAGTGAACGGGTTGCGATGCTCATTGGAAGGCCTCCCAGGTGCATGGAGAGGTAAGCGCCAAGGTCCCCCTCTCTGTCCTGCCGGACATCTCCCCCTCAAGGGGGGAGATTGGCAGCATCGGTGTCACCACCAGTTCAGCTGTGCCGATTGTTGGCGAAAGCGGTGATGAAATCCAATCTCCCCCCTTGAGGGGGAGATGCCTGGCAAGGCAGAGGGGGGTGTTCAGCCGTGACATATCCACCCCTCTAGAACTGATACCGACGCAGGCGCGTCTGGATGAGGAAGAGATAGACGCAGACACCGCCGAGGATGATCAGGAACATGATCGTGGCGATGGTCGCGCCCATATTGGGGTCGCCGACCTGCAACTGGAAGCCGAAGAAGGCGCGGTAGAGGAAGGTGCCGAGAATATCGGTGGAATAGTTCGGCCCGGCGAGCGCGCCCTGCGCGGTGTAGATCAGGTCGAAGGCGTTGAAATTGCCGACGAAGGTGAGGATCGAGATGATGCCGATCGACGGCAGGATCAGCGGCAGCTTGATCTTCCAGAACTGCGACAAGCCTGTGATGCCATCGCATTCGGCCGCCTCGATCACCTCTTCGGGGATCGACAGAAGCGCGGCATAGATCAGCATCATCGGAATGCCTATGAACTGCCACACCGAGATCAGGCTGAGCGCGGTCAGCGCGTATTGCTCCTTGCCGAGCCAGGGCGTGAACAGGCTTTTCAGGCCGACGAAATCGAGCAGATGCGGCGCCACGCCCCAGAGCGGCGACAGGATCAGCTTCCAGGCAAAGCCGACGATGACGAAGGACAGGATGGTCGGCACGAAGATGGCGGTGCGGTAGAAGGCCGAGAACCGCAGCTTGGGGCTGGACAACAGCGCCGCCAAAAGCACGCCGACCGGGTTCTGCACCAGCATGTGGATGATGAAGAACCAGACATTGTTCCTCAGCGCATTCCAGAAATTGACCGACCAGTTGGGGTCGCCGAACAGGGTGCGGAAATTGTCCAGGCCGACGAAGACCTGGGACTGGTCGACGTTGCGGAACAGCGACAGCTGCAGCGTGCCGGCGAGCGGCAGGATCATGATCGCGGTGTAGACGAGCACCGCCGGCGCCAGGAAGACGGCGATATGCCAGCGGAACGGTCTTTTCGGTCGTGTTTGTGCGGCCATGAGTTCGGTTCCCGCCGATCAAGGGTCTGGGCAAATGCGCTTGCCGGCAGCGCCGCCCTCACCCTTACCCTCTCCTCGTGAAGGACGGGGAGAGGGGTCGCCAGCGTCGCGGCTAGTCCCTTCTCCCCGTCACATACGGGGAGAAGGTGCCGGCAGGCGGATGAGGGGCGGCGCCATCGTTCGCGGTCGATGCTATCGAAAAAGGCAGGGCCGTCCACTTGGAACGGCCCCGCTCCGTTGCCTGAGCTCTTATTTCGCCGGCTTATACCAGCTGTCGAGACCGGTCTGCAGCTTCTTGGCCGCGGCTTCCGGCGTATCGGTGCCGTTGATGACATTGGCCGATTCGACCCAGGTCTCGTTTTCGAGGTTCGGCGTGCCGCGCGACAGGATCTGGTAGGTCGAGCGGATCGTCGACTTGCACTTGCCGCGCCAGGAGACGAATTCCTGCGCCAGCGGGTCTTCCATCTTCACCGGCGCGGAGTTCAGGCTGAAGAAGCCCGGCAGCGCGTTGGCGTAGATGGTGGCGAAGTCAGCGGAAGCCACCCAGGACAGGAAGGTCTTGGCAGCGTCGGCATTCTTCGAAGCCGCGTTCAGGCCCATGCCGATGTCGGTATGGTCCGAGATGTAGCAGGTGTCGCCGGCCTTCTCGACCGGTGGCGGGAAGGCGCCCATCTTGAACTGGGCCTGGGTGTTGAACAGGCCGATTTCCCACGAGCCGGCCGGGTAAATGGCGGCGCGGCCGAGCGTGAACAGGTTCTGGCTGTCCGGATAGGTCTGGGCCTCGAAGCCATCCCCGAGATAAGGCTTCCACTTGGCCAGTTCCTCATAGGGCGCGACCCAGTCCTTGTCGGTCAGCTTCTGCTCGCCCTTGATCAGCGCGGCGCGGCCGTCCTCGCCCTTCCAGTAGTTGGGGCCGATGTTCTGGTAGCCCATGGTCGCGGCTTCCCAGAGATCCTTGGTGCCCATCGCCATCGGGATGTAGGTGCCGTCGGCCTTGATCTTGTCGAGCGCGGCGAAGAACTCGTCGCGGGTTTCCGGCACCTTGATGCCGAGCTTGTCGAAGGCGTCCTTGTTGTAGATGAAGCCGTGGATGACGGACGCCATGGGCACGCAGAAGCTCGACTTGCCGTCATCGGTCTGCCAGGCGGACTTGGCGACAGGCGAGAAGTTTTCCATGCCGGGCAGCGAAGAGAGATCGGCAAGGTTGCCCTTCTTGAACAGTTCGAGCGACTTGTCGAACGGGCGGCAGGTGATCAGGTCGCCCGCCGAGCCGGCGGCGAGCTTGGCGCCGAGCGCGGCGTCATACTCGGTCGGTGCCGAGGGCGCGAACACCACCTTGATGCCCGGGTTCTTGGCTTCGAAGGCCGGGATCAGCTTGTCCTTCCAGATGGCGAGGTCGTCGCCGCGCCAGCTTTCGATGTTGAGCGTTACGTCCGCGGCGTGAGCCAACCCGGCCGAGCCGAGAATGGATGTGCCCAGAAGCAGTGCCGTCAGTAGTTTCGTTGTCATGCTCAGTCTCCCTGTTGACCTTTTTCAGGTTCGGTTTTGATGAGAACCCAGGCTTTGGAACCCTTGTTCCCCTCGAAGCCGGTTTCACCCGATGCAAATCGGGATGAAACAGGCTTTATTTCTTTGTTCGGGCATGATCGTTTCCGAAAAGCGGTTTCCGCTTTTCGGGATCATGCCCCAGCGCGGAAAGGGCGGGCCGCAGCTTCTGGCCTGTCCCTTCCAGTATTTTCCGCGCCGCTTCCGCACTGTCGACGCCGGCGGCGAGCAGAATGGCGGTCTTGACGGCACCGCTGCTCTTTTCGAGCAGCCGGGCCGCTTCTTCCCTGTCGCGCCCACTGATGGCGGCGACGATGCGCGCCGCCCGGTCGCGCAGCTTCATGTTGTCGGCCATGAGGTTGACCATATAGCCGTCATGCACATGGCCGAGATGAATTGCGGTCAGCGTCGACAGCATGTTGAGCGCGATCTTCTGTGCGGTGCCGGCGCCCATGCGGGTCGAGCCGGCAATGACTTCCGGCGGCGTTTCGAGCAGGATGGCGGTGTCGGCTTGCCTGAGCAGCGCCGTATCCCGGTTGTTGGCGATGCCGATGGTGGCGGCGCCCCGGTGCCGCGCCTCCTCGACGGCGCGCACCGCATAGGGCGTGGTGCCGGAGGCGGAAAGGGCGATCAGGCAATCGCCCGCGCCGATGCCGGCACTGGCGACCGCGGTCGCGGCCTCCTCGGTGTCGTCCTCGGGTCCGCCGGCCAATGTCTTGAAAGCCTCGTCGCCGCCGGCGATCAGGATGGCGATGCGGTCGCGCTGAATGCCGAACGTGCCCGGCAGTTCCAGCGCGTCGGCCAGTGCCATCAGGCCGGAGCTGCCTGCCGCGGCATAGGCAAGCTTGCCGCCGCCGCTGAGGCTGCCGGCAATGATCTCGGCTGCCCTGGCAATAGAGGGGATGGCGTTGCGGACGGCTTTCGCGGCCTCGACCTGCGCATCGGCCAGCGCACCGAGGATCGCTTCGGGAGCCTGGATATCCAGCCCCTCGGCGTTCCCATGCAGCGCTTCGGTGCGCGTTTCGGCCATCCCTGTTCCTCCAAACTTCGAAAACAATACCAAAAAAATACCACTTGTCCACACGCATTAACGAATTCGTCGACTAGAAATCACTGCGCCGGGAAAATGATTAGGTTTTTCAATAAAATGCGGCCTAATCTTTTTGAAAGACAAATTAAGCCTTGGCTATTGGTATTTTATTGGTATTATCTGTGCGGAGGAGAAATCGTGTGAAATTCGTGCTCGGTATCGATGGCGGCGGCACCAGCTGCAGAGCCGCCCTGGCAACAGTGGACGGCATCGTCCTCGGGCGCGCCAAAAGCGGCGCCGCCAATATCCGCACCGACCTTACCGGAGCGCGCGCCAACATCGTCGACGCGGCGCGGCAGGCCTTCATCGCCGCTGGTCAGGATCCCGAGCTCATTCCGCAAACACCCGCCATTCTTGGCCTTGCCGGCGCCAATGTCGGCACTTACCGGCAGCAGCTCGAGGCGATCCTGCCGTTCAGCATCAGCCGCGTCGAGACCGATGCCGAGATCGCACTGGAAGGCGCGGTCGGTTCCGGTGACGGCGCGATGGCGATCCTGGGCACCGGCACCGCCTATATGGCACGCAAGGATGGCAAATCGCGCGCCATTGGCGGCTGGGGGTTCCAGGTCGGCGACCAGGGCAGTGGCGCCCGCATCGGCCGCGACCTCCTGGAACAGACATTGCTCGCGCATGATGGCGTGCGCCAGGCCTCGCCGCTGACCGACAGCATGATGGCCGTCTTCCGCAACAATCCCGAGGACGTGGTCGAGTTCACCACCAACGCCAAACCAGGCGATTTCGGCGGCTTCGCACCGAAAGTGTTCGAACACGCTGGGAAGGGCGACATCGTCGCCAACTGGATCCTCGACAGGGCGGTCGCCGATGTCGAGGCCTCGCTCGGCGCGCTCGACCTCGCCGCCGGCGCGCCGCTCTGCCTGCTCGGCGGGCTGGCGCCGCTCTATGCGCCGCGCCTGTCGGCGCGCTACCGCGCCCTGCTGAAGGAGCCGCTCGACGATGCGCTCGGCGGTGCCGTTCAGATGGCGGCGCGTCTGTTCGCCAGGACGGAGGCCGCACGATGAGCGATGCCGCCGACCAGATCTTCTTCGCGCTCAAGCAATCCTCGCAGAGTGGCGCGCCGCTTTATCTGCAGCTCAGGAAGAGCATTGAGGACGCCGTCAATCGGGGCCTGATCGGGCCCGGCGACGCGCTGCCGTCCGAGCGCGACATCGCCACCAAGGCCGATATTTCCCGCGTCACCGTGCGCAAGGCGGTGCAGGACCTGGTCAAGGGCGGCATATTGGTGCAGCGCCATGGCTCCGGCACCTTCGTGGCGCCGCGCATGGAGCGCGTCGAGCAGTCGCTGTCGCGGCTGACCTCCTTCACCGAGGACATGGCGCGGCGCGGCATGGCCGTGCGTTCGGCCTGGCTTGATCGCGGCCTCTACGCCCCCTCGCCCGACGAGATGATGGTGCTCGGCCTGTCATCGAATGAGTTGGTGGCGCGCGTCGCGCGCCTGCGCATCGCCAACGACACGCCGCTGGCCATCGAACGCGCTTCGCTGTCGGCCAGCGTGCTGCCCGACCCGGCCGGCATCGGCTCCTCGCTCTACGCGGCGCTGGAACTGACCGGCAACCGGCCGGTGCGGGCGGTGCAGCGTATCTCCGCTGCCAATCTCGGCGACAGTGACGCGCGCCTGCTGGAAGTGCCGCCGGGCATTGCCGGCCTGCATATCGAGCGTATTTCCTATCTGGCGAGCGGCAAGGTGATCGAATTCACCCGCTCCATCTACCGGGGCGACGCCTATGATTTCGTCGCCGAACTGCGGCTGACAGGGCCGAGCGAAGAGGGCCGACCATGATTGCCAACACCACTCATATGCAGCGCGAGATCGAGGAGATCCCGCAGGCCGTCGCCCGCCTGCTCGACGGCTCCGGCGCTATGCTCGCCGAAGCCGGGCGCGGCATCCGGGAACGCGACCCGCATTTCGTCGTCACCGTGGCGCGCGGTTCGTCCGACCACGCCGCCACCTTCATGAAATACGCCGTCGAGCTGACCGCCGGCCTTGCCGTCGCCTCTGTCGGTCCCTCCATCGCCTCGATCTACGGCCGCAAGCTCAGGCTTGAGGGCTCGGCGTGTCTCGCGATCTCACAGTCGGGCAAGAGCCCCGACATCGTCGCCATGGCCGAAACCGCAAGGGCCGGCGGCGCGCTGACCATCGCCGTCACCAACACCGCCGATTCGCCGCTGGCGCGCGCCTCGGATTTCGCCATCGACATCCTGGCCGGACCGGAGCGCAGCGTCGCGGCCACCAAGACCTTCATCAATTCCGCCGTTGCCGGTCTTGCCCTGATGGCGCATTCGACCGGCGACGAAGCGCTGCTTGCGGCGCTTGCACGCCTGCCCGAGCATTTCGGCAAGGCGATCGCCTGCGACTGGATGAGCGTGCTGGCCGAAACGATCGAGAAGCAGAAGTCGTTGTTCATCCTCGGACGCGGCCCGTCGGCGGCGATGGCCAACGAGGCAGCGCTGAAATTCAAGGAGACCTGCGGGATGCATGCCGAGGCCTATAGCGCGGCCGAGGTCATGCATGGCCCGCTGGCGCTGATCGGCCCCGACTTTCCGGTGCTGGCGCTGGCCGCGCGCGATGCGTCCGAGCCCTCCGTCGCCGAAGCCGCCGACAGCCTGGCGGCCAAGGGCGCGCCGGTGTTCGTCACCTCGGCGCTCGCCAACCGCGCCACGCGGCTGCCGCATGTCGCCACCGGTCATCCGCTGACCGATCCGCTGACGCTGATCGTCTCCTTCTACATGTTCGTCGAGGCCTTTGCCCGCCATCGCGGCCTCGACCCGGATGCGCCGCGCAACCTTCGCAAGGTGACGGAGACCGTATGAGCGACCGTTTTGCCCTGACCGGCGCCCGCATTTTCGACGGCGACGACTGGCATGAAGGTGCCGCCCTTGTCGTGCGTGAGGGCCTCGTCGAGGCCATCGTGCCGGCTGGCGCCATCGCTTCCGATATTCGCGCCGTCGACACGGGCGGCGGCATGCTGGTGCCGGGCTTCGTCGACATCCAGGTCAATGGCGGCGGCGGGGTCATGCTCAACGACCATCCCGATGTCGCCTCCATCGAAACCATCTGCCGCGCGCACGCGCCGTTCGGCACGACGGCGCTGCTGCCGACGCTGATCACCGACACACCCGCGATCACCGCGGCCGCCATCGCCGCGGGCGAAGCGGCAGCGCTGCAAAAAGTGCCGGGCTTTTTAGGCCTGCATCTGGAAGGTCCGCATCTGTCGGTCGCCCGCAAGGGCGCGCATGATCCGGCGCTGATCCGGCCGATGACGGACGCCGACCAGGCCATGCTGATCGCGGCGCGGGACAAGCTGCCGGTGCTGCTCACCACGATCGCGCCGGAATCCGTCGACCCGGCCCGCGTCGCGGCCTTGGCCAAGGCCGGAATCATCGTCAGCCTCGGTCATTCCGACACGGGTTTTGCCACGGCAAAAACCTTCGCCGAGGCCGGCGCCAGAGTGGTCACGCATCTGTTCAACGCGATGAGCCAGATCGGCAACCGCGAGCCCGGATTGGCGGGTGCGGCCATCGATGTCGGTGCCTTGTCGGCCGGTCTGATCGCCGACGGCATCCATGTTCATCCGGCAACGATCAGGATCGCGCTCGATGCCAAGCAGGGGCCGGGCAGGATCGTGCTGGTCACCGACGCGATGGCGACGATCGGCACCGACATGACGTCGTTCACGCTGAACGGCCGCACCATCTACCGCAGGGATGGCAGCCTGAGACTTGCCGACGGCACGCTGGCCGGCGCCGACCTCGACATGATCTCGGCCATCCGGTTCATGCACCGCACCGTCGGCATCGAACTTTCCGAAGCCTTGCGCATGGCTTCGCTCTATCCGGCGCAGGCGATCGGCCAGTCGCACCGGCTGGGCCGCTTTGCCAATGGCACGGCGGCGGACATCGTTGCGCTGTCGGACGATCTTGGCATAGGAAGCGTCTGGATCGGCGGCGACAAGGTGTTCGGGGCTGTCGCTCCACGCTGAGAGCGAGGCCATGCAGACCATCGATTTTGTCGTCGCCGGAGCAGGTGTCGTCGGGCTTGCCATTGCCAGGGCGCTTGCCTTGTCGGGCCGCGAGGTGGTGGTGATGGAGAAGGCCGACGCGATCGGCACCGCCACCAGTTCGCGCAATTCGGAAGTCATCCATGCCGGGCTCTATTACGCGCCCGGCAGCCTGAAGGCCCGGCTCTGCGTCGAAGGCCGCCGGCTTCTCTACACCTACTGCGCCGAACACAATATCGGCCATCGCCGCGCCGGCAAGCTGATCGTCGCCAGCGAGCCCGGCCAGGCCGACGGGCTGCGGGCGATCGAGGCCAATGCGAAACGCTGCGGCGTCGACGATGTCGAGCTTTTGACGCGCAGCGAGGCGGAGCGGCTGGAACCGGCGCTGACATGTGCCGGTGCGCTGTTGTCGCCATCGACCGGCATCATAGACAGCCATGGGCTGATGCTTTCGCTGCGCGGCGACGCCGAAGCGGCCGGTGCATCCTTCGCTTTCCTCACTTCCGTTGCCGGGGCGACGATCGAAACTGGCGGGATCCGTATCGATACACGTGATGCCAATGGCGAGACCTTCGCCCTCGCGGCCGGCGCTTTCGTCAACGCCACTGGCCTCGACGCGCAGGCGTTGGCCGGGCGAATCGAGGGTTTCCCGGGCGATTTCGTCCCCCGGCAGTGGCTGGCGCGCGGCAATTATTTCGCGCTTCCGGGGCGGTCGCCGTTTTCACGGCTGATCTATCCGGTCCCGGTCGAGGGCGGCCTCGGCGTCCATCTAACGCTCGACCTCGCCGGCAATGCACGCTTTGGCCCTGACGTCGAATGGATTGACGGTGTCGATTACACGGTCGACCCCAGCCGAAGTGCTGTCTTCTACGAGGCGATCCGCCGCTATTGGCCCGACCTTGCCGACGACGCCCTGCAGCCTGCCTATGCCGGCATCAGGCCGAAGCTCTCGGGACCCGGGCAGCCCGCCGCGGACTTCCTGGTGCAGGGGCCGGCCGATCACGGCGCGGGTCGGATCGTCAATCTGTTCGGCATAGAGAGCCCCGGCCTGACGGCGAGCCTGGCGATCGCCGACCATGTCGTCGAACTCTTGTACCCGACCTGAGCGGGCGTTCGCGCGCCGAAGCGGAATGTCTACTTAGCCGGCTTTGTAAGCGTAGAGATCCTTGTAGGTGTCGCGAAGCAAGTTTTTCTGCACCTTGCCCATCGTGTTGCGCGGCAGGTCGTCGACGAAGATCACCTGCTTTGGATGCTTGTACTTCGCCATGCGGCCGGCGATGGCGTCGAGGATCTCGGCCGCGCTGATCCGCGACGCTGGCGAGCGCACAACGACGGCGGTGACGCCTTCGCCGAAGTCGGGATGGGCAAGGCCGATGACGGCACTTTCCAGGACGCCGTCGAGCGCGTCGATCTCGCTTTCAAGGTCTTTGGGATAGACGTTGTAGCCGCCTGATATGATCAGGTCCTTGCCGCGACCGACAATGTGGACGTAGCCATCGGCGTCGATGGTGCCGAGGTCGCCCGTGATGAAGAAGCCGTCGGCGCGGAATTCCGCCTTGGTCTTCTCCGGCATGCCCCAGTAACCGCCAAAGACGTTCGGCCCCTTCACCTCGATCATGCCGACCTCGCCCTGGGCAAGTGGCTTGCCGGTCTCGGGATCGGCGATGCGCAGCGACACGCCGGGCAAGGGGAAGCCGACCGTGCCGGCGCGCCGCTCGCCCTCATAGGGATTGGAGGTGTTCATGTTGGTCTCGGTCATGCCGTAGCGCTCGAGGATGGCGTGGCCGGTACGATCGCGCCATGCCTTGTGCGTCTCGGCCAGCAGCGGCGCGGAGCCAGAGACGAATAGACGGATGTTTTTCGCCGCCTCGCGGTCCAGGCCCTCCTGCTGCAACAGCCTGGTGTAGAAGGTCGGCACGCCCATCAGAACGGTGGCGCGCGGCAGCAGCGAGACGATGCGGCCCGCATCGAATTTCTGCTCGAACAGCATCGAGGCGCCGGCCATCAGGACGACATTGGTGGCAACGAACAGGCCGTGCGTGTGGAAGATCGGCAGCGCGTGGATGAGCACGTCATCCCCGGTGAAGCGCCATTGCTCGACCAGGACCCGCGCGTTCGAGGCAAGGTTCTCGTGGCTGAGCATGGCGCCTTTCGAACGGCCGGTCGTTCCCGATGTGTAGAGGATTGCCGCAAGGTCGTCCGCGCCGCGCTCGACATCATGGAAATCGCCGGACTGCCGCGATGCCTGGTCCGCAAGGGATCCCTGGCCATCGCGGTCGAGCGTGACGACGACAGCACCGGACGGCTCGACCATCCCCGCGATATCCGCCGCCCGTGCCGGGTCGCACACGATCACCCGAGGCGCGGCATCCCCAAAGAAATAGCCGAGCTCGGCCAGCGTATAGGCGGTGTTGAGGGGCAGGAAGACGGCGCCGGCGCGCACGCAGGCGAGATAGAGCAAAACCATCTCCGGGCTCTTCTCGACCTGCACGGCAACCCGGTCGCCGGGCGCGACATCCATTTGCAGCAGCGCATGCGCGAGCTGCGCCGAGCGCGCCAGCATGTCGCCATAGATGAGCGAGCGTCCATCATCGGTCTCCATCAGCAGACGCCCGGGCGCCGGCATCCGGGACCGGAATGCATCGAACAGATGATTGATCATGAAAACTTCCTGGGGTGGCCGCGACTGGCGCGCCGGCCATGTCCGGGTCGGCACGCGGGCGAAGCGTTCGCGTTTCGCAGCCCTGCCGTCAAGACCGCGGACGGCTGCCCACGGCACCCGTCTACCGAAAGATTGAAAAAGGATAGGACAGCAAAGCGCGACGATCAGACAGCCGTCAACGATGGATGCGCCGGCCCGGAACGGCGGCGGCTTTTGGCGCCTCGTCTTGCTTGAAGCGTTCCATGCACATGGCGGCGGTCAGCTGATAGTGATCGATCAGGGCCCGGACGGCGCCATCCGCGTTTCCGTCGAGCGCATTTTCGGCGATCAGCCGGTGCTCGGCGAAATCGTCGCGCTGGACGCTCTCGCCGTCATGGGCCATCTGGCGGTAGCGGTAGGCGTGATCGGAAAGCTGATCGCAGAAGCCCACCAGCCAGTGCGAACGGCAGGCCGAGATCAGCACCCGGTGGAAGGTGCGGTGCAATTTCTCCCAGTCCGGATTGAGCGACGAGCTAATTTGCGGCGAAAGCCGTGAGGCGCGCCCGAGGCGATGCAGCGCCAGCACCAGTTGTTCTTCCCATTCGGCCGTGCGGTGGGCGATCGATTCGCGCAGCGCCCGCTCCTCGAGCCAGCAGCGGGTGCGCGTCAGCTCATCGAGCTCCTTCGCGCTGACAGGCATGATGAAGAAGCCACGCTGGTCGTGGCGACCAAGGAGACCTTCGGAGGCAAGACGATTGAGGGCTTCGCGAACCGGAGAGGCACCGGCGCCATACTTGGAAACGACCCACTCGACGCGCAGCTTGCTTTCGGTTTCCAGAGCGCCGCTCAGAAGATCATCACGCAATTGATGATAGACCGTGCTGGCAAGCGTACTCTTGGCTCCCGTGCCGTCGTCGTTCAGATTGGCAGCTCCGTATGTCAAAAGCGACTCCTTGTCCCCAACTGTCATCTTGGGCAATTCGAGTCCGAAAATTCCCCTTCTGTACATGTATCATATAGCGCCGCACTTTCGCTGCTCAAGCAGAAGATCGCGCTATTGTACTTTAGAACAAAGAAATATACCCGATCCGCCGTCCGATCGCGGGAATTCGTATATCTCTACAACCAGCAGAACTTAACGTGTTTTGTATGCACGCAGGATTATCTGTTTCCTTGGTCCCGTGAGAGCATCTTTTCTGTCGCGCGCAAAGACAGCGGCAAGGTTCGGCCGAATCAGGCTTTCCGTACGGATTTGATTCGGCCGGGACGCCGAAGGGGCGTCCCCGCACCATGTTCTTAGTGGGCCTAACGGGATTGAGAACCGGGCGATGGCGCGGAGTTAGCCGGCGGCCTTGTCGGCCGCCGTCCTGATCGCTTCGATGTTGGTGCGGTACGCCTCGACACTGCCACCCCTGAAGATGGCGGCACCGGCCACCAGAACGTCGGCGCCGGCCGCGGTGACCAGAGGCGCGGTTTCCGGAGAGACGCCGCCGTCGATCTCGATGCGGATCGGCCGGTCGCCGATCAACGCCTTGACCCTTCTTACCTTGTCGACCATTGCCGGGATGAAGGCCTGCCCGCCAAAACCCGGATTGACGGTCATGATCAGGATCAGGTCGAGCCGGTCCAGCACATATTCGATCGCCGTTTCCGGCGTCGCCGGATTGAGCGAGACGCCGGCCTTCTTGCCGAGGTTCCGGATGGTCTGCAGCGAGCGGTCGAGATGCGGCCCGGCCTCGGCATGCACCGTCATGCCGTCGCAACCGGCCTCGGCGAAGGCGGCGAGATAGGGGTCGGCGGGCGCGATCATCAGGTGGCAGTCGAAAAAGGCCTTGGTGCGGTCGCGGATCGCCTTGATGACGGGTGGGCCGAAGGTGATGTTGGGCACGAAATGCCCATCCATGACATCGAGATGTATCCAGTCGGCACCGGCCGCCGCCACCGCCTCGACCTCGTCGCCGAGCTTCGAGAAATCCGATGCCAGCACCGACGGTGCGATCAAGGTTTTTTTGCTCATCTCGAGGCCTTTCCGGACGCCCTTTTCATACGGTCGTCCCAAACCGACTGCCTAAAGCGCTCCCGGCGACTTGTCGAGGGCGCAAGTATGGCGGTTCCACAGGCAGGGGTAACGTCGCGGCGCGCGCTGGTCCTCGGCCGCCAAATCCACCGCCTGCGCGGATCATGAAGAAACCCGCCGGATTGCTCCGGCGGGTTTCTCGTTCGGTGAAGCGCAGACTTACTGCTGCTGGAGTTTCAGGATTCTGTTTGGAGCAGGATCCTGTTGCTGGTCGCTCTGCTGGCGCCGCGGCAGCAATTGCAGCAATTGGCCCGGGTTGAGCTCCAGAGACGGCTGACCGCGGATCGGCCGGCAGTTCGGATACCGCCCGATCGTACCTTCCGGGCAACGCCGCCTGATGATCGGCTGGCACAGGCCGTTGATCATCTGCGAGCCTGGCGCGCATTCCTCCTGCTGCCTGGGCCGGCGGCATGCGCCGTCGATCACCTCGGTCCCACGCGGACAGACGCACTCGCCGCGCTTGTTGTGGATCTGGCCACGTATGTCGCACTGCTCCAGTTGCGGCTGCTTGCGCCGGCAGGCGCCGTCCCGCACCTCCGTGCCTCTCGGGCAGACGCAATCGCCATTGGCGTCGGGGACCTGGCCACGGATCGTGCACTGGTCAGGCTTCGGCCGGATCGGACGGCAGGCCCTGTCGCGCACTTCGGTCCCCTGCGGACAGACGCAGTCCCCGTCCGCATTGTGGACCTGGCCACGGATGGTGCACTGCTCGGGCTTCGGCCGGACAGGTCGGCAGGCGCCGTTGCGCACCTCGGTCCCTTGCGGGCAGACGCAGTCTCCATCCGCATTGTGGACCTGGCCACGGATGGTGCACTGCTCGGGCTTCGGCCGGAGCGGACGGCAGGCGCCGTTGCGCACCTCGGTGCCCCTTGGGCAGACACAATCGCCGTCGGCATTGTGGATCTGACCGCGGATGGTGCACTGCTCGGGCTGGTCGGTACTGACGCACTTTCCGTTCTCGAGTGCGGTGCCGCGCGGGCAGACGCAGCGTCCGTCCTCTGTGCGGATCTGGCCTTCCAGCAGAACGCAGCGCTTCGGCGGAGGCGTCGGCAGAACGTTGGTGCCGCCGCCCGTGCACTGGCCGTTGCGGAAGGTGGTGCCTTCCGGGCAGACACAGCGGCCGGCGTCGTTCATGACAAAGCCCGGCGAGCACTCGTTCTTCACCTCATGCGTGATGATGAAGGGATGGCACGCATAGGCCTTGCCGCGATCGCCCTGCACATTGGTGGCGTCCCTGGACAGCACGTCGCCGCCGCCCTGCACCCGTGTGTCGGGAGAGAGCACGCCGACGCAGTTCTGGCCATCGACGTTGCCCTGCAGATTGGCGAGACGCCCATCGTCGGGGATGACAACCGTCACGCGGTGTGACTGGCTCTCGCCAGCGCCGAGCGTCAGGTTGGCTATGCAGGAGGCCGGCAGGGTCGTCGGCTCCGGCGAACAGCCGAAGGGCGGGTCGATCGAGGTGATCTCGACGCCTTCGAGCCGGCCAAGCCCTTCCACGCCGATCGCATCGCCGATGCGAACCGGACCGGAGAAGGGGCTCGTCCCGTCATTGGTGATGGTGATGTCGAACGAGCAGGGTTGGCCGAGCCTGCATTCGCGGTCGCCGGTCTTCTCGACACGGATGGTCGAGGAGCCGCCGCCCTTGGCGCAGGCCTGGCCGATCGGATAGACGACGTCGTCGCCCTGCGCCGGGCCATAGGAGCCGCGCGCGCAGTTCTCGAACTCGCCATTGGCCGAAACCGTCACGTCGAAGTGCCTGGAGGTTCCGGGCGTCATGACGGCGCCTGGTATCTGGCACGACAGCGTGTTGGCCGGAACCGGTCCGCACGCCCATTCCGCGCCGTCGGGGGTGACGGTCTGGATCTGGACGGGCGCGCCGCCCGACACCAAAGTGGCGGCGTCGTTGACCCGCACCGGACCGGTGGGGGCAGCTGTGCCGACGCTGCTGACGGTGATGCGGCAGGAAACCAGCGACGCACCGGCGAGCGAGCCGTTGCACACCTTGGTGATGCGCAAGGTCGGCTGGCCGCCATTGGGATGGCGGATGCGTTCCTTGGCGCAGGCCTTGTTGTTGGTGAGGTCGACCTCACCGGGAATGGCCTTGACCTCGGCGCAGTTCTCGACCGTGTCGGACCGGTAGCCGGCCGGCACGACCGCCTTGACGAAGATCGGCGTCGAGGCGCCCGCCGGCAGCGAGATGCCGGCATTGTCGCAGCGGAACTGGCCAGGGCCGTTCGGGCCGCATGTCCAGGGCGGGCTCGGCCCGAAGGTCGAGGATGTCGGCGCGCCGCTTGGGTAGTTGTCGATCACCGTCAGCGGCCCGTTATAGGTCGATGTGCCGTTGTTGATGATGTCGATGATGAAGGTGCAGACGCCGTCGGCGGTGCAGACTTCAGTGCGGGCACGCTTCTTCAGGATCAGGTCGACCTTCTTGTCGACCGGCGGCTGGCAATCCGGGTTGCGGTCGCCGCGCCGGCAGATCGGGATCGAGGCGCAGCCCCGGTCGTTCTGCTGGCTGCCGAACAGCGGCTTGCCGCTGGCGCCGTAATTGTAGGTGGCGCAGTTGCGCAGCACGCTGCCTTGCCAGCCTCCCGCCGGCCTGAAGCCGAGCTTGAGGTCGACAAAGGCCCCCGGATTGAGCGTGGTCACCGGATAGGTGCACGTCATCGGGGTGGTTCCCGGCACGCAGACCCAGGGCGGATTGGGCCCTGAACTCAGCGTCGAGCCGGCCGGCAGCGTCACTTCGTCAAGCACGATCTTGCCATGGTAGGGGCCGTCGCCGACATTGGTGACCCGGATGGTGAAGTCGCAGCCGCCCGCCATCGTGCAACGCGTGACGTCGGCGCGCTTCTCGACTTTGAGGTCGGGCTCCTTGTCCCTGGGCGGGCATCTCTGGTCACGCGGGATGACGATGTCGATCGTCTGCGTGCAGCACAGGCCCCAGCCCTCCTTCGGACCGGCATAGGTCTCGATGCCGGTGACGATGAGGTGGATGACGTCACCGGGTGACGCGCCGACGATCTTCCAGTTGAGCACGCCGCCGCCCGCCGGCACCAACTGGGTGTCGGGGATGATGGTGGTGCCTGGTGTGGTCGTCGACAGCTGCACCCACTTGCCGCCCATCTCCGGGCCGACAGGCATGTGGTAGATGAAGGCGCCGCCGCCGGGCACGCAGTCGACCGTACCGCGCTCGACCTTGAAGCATTCATGGTCGGTCGGCGGCGGAGGCCGCTTGTCGCAGTTGGTGAGGTCGATGCGGATCGAGGTCTTCGCGCCGGTCTTGTAGTCGCCGTCATCGGGCTTGCCCGGATCCTGCGACAGGATGATGGTGCCCGTGCCGGCCTCGTTGCTCACCTTGATCAGGCCCTGATTGTCGACCGTGGTCGGCGACGGAAACGCCGCATGGTCGATCTTGGCCGTGATCTGGAAGGTGATGACGCGTTCATTGGCGGCTCCGGCGCCGTCGATATCGGCGGCGGAGAGCCGGAAATCGGAGACCGTGGCCGTGTCGTTCGGATTTGCCGAGGTGCTGATCGAAACGCCGGGCAGCGGTCCGCCGGAGGCGTCCGTGCCGTCTCCGGAGACAGTCGCACCGACGATGGCCAAGCCGTGCGGAAGCTGGTCCTTGAACTCGATCTTGAGCTTCTTCAACAGGGCTATCATGCCCGGATCGGCAAAACCTCGCGGATCGCCGCGCAGGCCGAAGCTCAGCGAATAGACGACATAGTCGCAGCTTCGCTGGGTGCCTTTCTTGGTGAAGAAGGGGACCAGCCGCTCCGGCCTGGGGTTGACGACACGCGAATTCTCGAGGTCAAGCCTCAGTTCCGGAGTGATCGGGGTGGTGTCTTCCGCCTGGCTTTGCAGGGGGGCAAGCGTGGCGACCGCGATACCGGCCGCCATCAGCCAGCGCGCACCGCGCCTGGCATATGACAGGGGTTTCATGATCGTCTCCATGACGGTTTGCTGAGCGTTTACGGGTGAGGACAGGGCAAGAATGTTCATCTTTGCCTCCTCAACGTTCGCAACTGACGGCGGGGGTGCGGAGCGGCAAGGTCATCTTGCAGCAAGGGTAGTAGCCACCCTTGTCCTTATCGGACTTCCTGTAGAAGCACAGTCCGACATCCACACTGTCGCCCGGATAGTGGCCGGTGATGTCGATCGTGTAAGGCTTGCCCGGTGCATGCGACATGGGCGAGGTCACCCCGACGCCTGGCGTCCTGGACTGGACCTTGATCGAATCGCCGCCGAAGCCGGCATGGTCATGGAGATAGAGATCGGCCTCGAGACCGCGCGGCGTACAGTAATACTGCACGTCCTCGACATCGAGACACGGAGGCAGATTGCCGGGCGGTGGGAAGTCCGGCGGGTAGAAGGGTGGCTCATAGCCGCCCGGTATTTCCTCATAATAGCCGGCACGGCCCTCGCAGGGATGCCAGACGGCGACGTCGCCGACATGGCCTTCCACTTCGGGGTCTTCGAAATAGCCATCGAAATCGACGAACCAGGAGCCGTAAGGCGGCACGTTGGCCGGCTTGACCAGGTCCTTGGGCGTGATCTGCACGCCATGCACGGCGAGCGGGCCGCCGGCGGCGAGCTTTTCGGCAAGCTCGGGATTGTCGCGCAATTTGTCGCCGATGTTGACCAAGGTCTGCGTGCAGACGGAGGCGTCGAGATTGCCGTCGGCATCGTAGCCATATTGCAGGTCGAGACCGCCGGCCGACTGCCGGTTGCCTTGCGGGAAGCCGACAGCATATTCCTGCGGCGTTTCAACCCAAACCGATTCCGTCGTCGGATCGTCCGGATCCTCTCTGAAGTAGCGGATCACCTCGCCCTTGCCGGCATCGGCGAACCGGCTGTAATCATAGCGGTTTTCGACCGGACCGCGCTGGGCGAGATACATGAAGCCGCTGTTGTCGAAGGCAATGTCGGTGACGGCGTAGTCCTTGTCGGCCTTCACGGTCAGTTCCCAGCGCGGATCACCGGCAAAGGTGCCGTCGCGGGCAATGCCCACCGACCAGATTTCGGATTTTTCGCCGACCGAATAGTAGAGCCGGCCGCCATGATAGGAGACGGCCCAGACGCGGCGCTCGTCCTGGGTGTAGCCCCAGCTGTCGGGGTCTTCGGTGTCGAAGGCCGCGCCCTGTATATCCATCACCGCGCCATCGTCGGCGACCGGGGCCAGCCCATGCGCCGGGCGGCCGGCGACGCCGTGGTCGAACGTGTCGACCAGTCTGCCGCCGGCGTCGATGCGATGGATCAGGCCGGTATCGAGGTCGGAGGCGAAGAACTGGCGATGAACGGGGTCGAAGGTGATATTGCCGATGCCGGGGCCGCTATTGGTATCAATGTCGGCGAATTTGGCGACCTGGCCTGAGATACCGTCGATCTTCCAGATGGTGCCCGGTCCGCCGCCGTTTTCGGTGCCGAACTGGCCCTCCATGAAGGTGGCGCCCGCCGTGCCGCGACGCTGCCGTTCCGGCCTGCCGTCCTTGTCGGCATCCGGCGTCACGATCTCGATGCCATGCAGCGAAGTTGCGGCGGCGTAGAGGTTGGGGATATCAGACGGCACGCCGTCGCGCACGCCGTCATCATAGGTCAGGCCGAACACCTCGCCGATCTGGCCCGCCGTCACCTCGAAAGGCGGCGGCGTGAAGACGAGCTGGCCCGAGGCCGGACCGCCAAGGTGCGAAACGTCGAACACGCGCAAGGTGGCGCGCGAGGTGTCGATGAAGGTTTCGTCGACCGGGTCGACGCCGGGCGGCAAGCCCTGGTCGAAATCGGGGATGATGGTGCCGGGGAAGCCGGTGACCGCCATCGAGCCGGGATAGATGATCTGGGTTTCCTGCGCCCGGGCCGCGCCGCCCGACAACAGGCCGGCGGCCAGCGCCAGCGCCAGCAAGCCGCCGCCCGCATGGGCGGCCCTGCGCAAATGGCCATAGAGAGAAGGCACGAACGAGCCGCGGATGCGAGACATGACACTACCCCCGTAGTCCAGGGGAGCAACGTCCGGGCTTGCCGCGCAAATCAGGGCAAGGCGCGGCGGTCCGGCTCGTTCTTCCCTGATCGAATTGTCTGCTTTCCTCTCCATTAGAATACGCTTGCTCTTCCGCAGGGTCAACGGAATCAACCGGAAGCCCAGCGCATCGACCTCGTCCCGAAGGCGGTGGCCGCGCCGAGCTCCCGTTGCTCCCGGAGACCGTGGAGTCTCTGGGTTGCTGGTCATGGGGGGCTTCCTTTCCAGGGCCGCACCATGCGGCGCCTGGACATCAGTCGCGGGCTGGCACGGAAAGGTTCATGGAAGCCTTGCGCAGAATGCTTGCGCCCGATGCCGCCTGTTCTTATATACGCGCCAAGCCGTGCGGCGCCGGAACATCGGTCGTCGAACGGGATTTCTTGTGAACAGGGGCTTTCGTCGGAACGCCTTACGGGTCCTGAAAGCCTGCTTAGCGGAGAGACTAGAACAATGGCAAAAGTAATCGGTATCGATCTCGGCACCACCAACTCCTGCATCGCCATCATGGACGGCAAGGAGCCGAAGGTGATCGAGAATGCGGAAGGCGCGCGCACGACGCCTTCCATCGTCGCCATCTCGGGCGACGGCGAACGTCTCGTCGGCCAGCCGGCCAAGCGCCAGGCGGTCACCAATCCTGAAAACACCATCTTCGCGGTCAAGCGCCTGATCGGCCGCCGCTATGACGATCCGGTGACGGAGAAGGACAAGAAGCTTGTCCCCTACAAGATCGTCAAGGGCGACAATGGCGATGCCTGGGTCGAGGCCGGCGGCAAGAAGCAGTCGCCCAGCCAGATCTCGGCCATGATCCTGCAGAAGATGAAGGAAACGGCGGAAGCCTATCTCGGCGAGAAGGTCGAGAAGGCGGTCATCACCGTTCCGGCCTATTTCAACGACGCCCAGCGCCAGGCCACCAAGGACGCCGGCAAGATCGCCGGCCTGGAAGTGCTGCGCATCATCAACGAGCCGACGGCCGCGGCACTGGCCTACGGCCTCGACAAGAAGGAAGGCAAGACCATTGCGGTCTATGACCTTGGCGGCGGCACGTTCGACATTTCGGTGCTGGAAATCGGCGACGGCGTGTTCGAGGTGAAGTCGACCAATGGCGACACCTTCCTCGGCGGCGAGGATTTCGACATGCGCCTGGTCGAGTATCTGGCGGCCGAATTCAAGAAGGAACAGGGCATCGACCTGAAGGCCGACAAGCTTGCCCTGCAGCGCCTCAAGGAAGCGGCCGAGAAGGCCAAGATCGAGCTGTCGTCGACGACGCAGACCGAGATCAACCTGCCCTTCATCACCGCCGACGCGACCGGCCCGAAGCACCTGACGCTGAAGCTGACCCGCGCCAAGTTCGAAAGCCTGGTCGAGGATCTCGTCCAGCGCACCATCGAACCGTGCAAGGCGGCGCTCAAGGATGCCGGGCTGAAGGCTGGCGAGATCGACGAAGTGGTCCTGGTCGGCGGCATGACCCGCATGCCCAAGATCCAGGAGATCGTGAAGCAGTTCTTCGGCAAGGAGCCGCACAAGGGCGTCAACCCCGATGAGGTCGTCGCTTTGGGCGCCGCCATCCAGGCCGGCGTGCTGCAAGGCGACGTCAAGGACGTGCTGCTTCTCGACGTGACGCCGCTGTCGCTCGGCATCGAGACGCTGGGCGGCGTGTTCACCCGGTTGATCGAACGCAACACGACGATCCCGACCAAGAAGAGCCAGGTGTTCTCCACGGCCGAGGATTCGCAGTCGGCCGTGACCATCCGCGTCTTCCAGGGCGAGCGTGAAATGGCCGCCGACAACAAGGCGCTCGGCCAGTTCGACCTGGTCGGCATCCCGCCGGCGCCGCGCGGCGTGCCGCAGATCGAGGTCACCTTCGACATCGACGCCAACGGCATCGTCAACGTGTCGGCCAAGGACAAGGGCACCGGCAAGGAGCATCAGATCCGCATCCAGGCCTCGGGTGGTCTTTCCGACGCCGACATCGAGAAGATGGTCAAGGACGCCGAGGCCAATGCCGACACCGACAAGAAGCGTCGCGCCGTGGTCGAGGCCCGCAACCAGGCCGAAGCGCTGGTGCATTCGTCGGAGAAGTCGCTGAAGGAATATGGCGACAAGGTCTCCGAGGCCGAGCGGACGGCGATTTCGGACGCGATCGCGGCGCTGAAGACCGCGGCGGAAGGCGATGACCCGGCCGACATCGAGGCCAAGAGCCAAGCGCTTGCCGAAGCTTCCATGAAGCTTGGCCAGGCCATGTACGAGGCCTCGCAGAAGGACGCGGCGGAAGCCGACGCCAAGGCGGATGCCGCCAAGGATAGCGACGTGGTCGATGCCGATTTCGAGGAAATCGACGAGGACGACGACAAGAAGAAGTCGGCCTGAACGGCCTGACGGCAAGATAAAGCGGAAAGCCCGGCGCAAAGCCGGGCTTTTTTGCAACCCTGGCAGAAAAAGTGCGGAAAAAATCGTCGAAAAGCACGAACAGCTCCGCACCGGCCCTAGCATCCGGGCTGCGCCGATCCTAAATCGAAACAACGTGCCGGCAAACGACGCGACAATGCAGCAAGACGTTGAGCATCCGGACAGCGGGAAAAAATGAAAGCTGATTTCTACGAAACGCTGGGCGTCCAGAAAGGCGCCGACGAGAAGGAACTCAAGAGCGCTTTCCGCAAGCTCGCCATGCAGTTCCATCCCGACCGCAACCCGGGCGATCATGCCTGCGAGCACAAGTTCAAGGAAATCAACGAAGCCTATGAGACGCTGAAGGACCCGCAGAAGCGCGCGGCCTATGATCGTTTCGGCCACGCCGCCTTCGAGCAGGGCGGCATGAATGGCGGTGCGCATGGCTTTGGCGCTGGCGGCTTCGCCGACATTTTCGAGGATATTTTCGGCGACATGATGGGTGGGCGCCAGCGCCGCTCTTCCGGTGGCCGTGAGCGCGGCGCCGACCTGCGCTACAACATGGAAATCTCGCTGGAGGAGGCCTTCGCCGGAAAGACCGCGCAAATCCGCGTGCCGGCTTCGATCTCCTGCACGGAATGCTCGGGCAGCGGCGCCAAGCCCGGCACCCAGCCGGTCACCTGCTCGATGTGCAACGGCCATGGCAAGGTGCGCGCCACGCAAGGCTTCTTCTCGATCGAGCGAACCTGCCCACAATGCCAGGGCCGCGGCCAGACGATCAAGGACCCATGCCCGAAATGCGCGGGCCAGGGCCGCGTCACCGAGGAGCGCTCGCTGTCGGTCAACATCCCGGCCGGCATCGAGGACGGCACCCGCATCCGCTTGGCCAATGAGGGCGAGGCCGGCCTGCGCGGCGGGCCCTCGGGCGACCTCTACATCTTCCTGGCGGTGAAGCCGCACGAGTTCTTCCAGCGCGACGGCGCCGATCTCTATTGCAAGGTGCCGATCTCGATGACGACGGCCGCCCTTGGCGGCTCCTTCGAGGTAACGACGCTGGACGGCACCCAGACCAAAGTAAAAGTGACCGAAGGCACGCAGAACGGGCGCCAGTTCCGCCTCAAGGGCAAGGGCATGCCGGTGCTGCGCCAGCCCAATGTCGGCGACCTTTACATCCAGACCGCCGTCGAGACGCCGCAGAACCTGACGCGCCGCCAGCGCGAGCTGCTGGAAGAGTTCGAACAGCTCTCCTCGCAGGACAATTCGCCCCAATCGAGCGGCTTTTTCGCCCGCATGAAGGATTTTTTCGAGTCTTTCGGCGAGCGTTGACCGCCGGTCGCAAGCAAGCCAATGCAGCCTGCTGACCGGCAAAGCGAGGCGCGACAAAAACTATCTTATCCACGACATCCGCATGTCCGCGCCTTGCCTTGCGTCATCCAGGTGTTAAGTACCTCCCAAGGGGAGCGCTGAGGAGAGCTTGCATGGCACGTGGTCACGGACTGCGGAAGGCGTTTGCCGAGAAGTTCGACGACGAACTCAAATTCTTCAAGGGCTGGATCGACAAGCCGAAGACGGTCGGCTCCATCGTTCCGACCAGCTCGATCACCGCGCGCAAGATGGCCTCGATCGTCAACCCGAAGTCCGGCCTGCCGGTGCTCGAGGTCGGTCCCGGCACCGGGGTCATCACCCGCGCCATCCTCGCCCAGGGTGTGCGGCCCGAAAACCTCTACGCGGTCGAATATTCCACCGATTTCGTGCGCCATCTGCGCCAGCTCTATCCCGGCGTCAACGTCATCGAGGGCGATGCCTTCAACCTCAACGCCACGCTTGGCGAGAGGAGCGGGATGATCTTCGATAGCGTCGTTTCCGGGGTGCCGCTGCTCAACTTCCCGGTCGCCCAGCGCATCGCCTATATCGAAAGCCTGCTCGACCGCATCCCGGCCGGACGGCCGATCGTCCAGCTGACCTATGGCCCGATGTCGCCGATCCCGGCCGGCCGCGGCGACTACACGGTCAAGCATTTCGATTTCATCTTCCGCAACATCCCGCCGACGCAGCTGTGGATCTACCGGCGCGAGGCGCATTAGGCTGTGTTGATATTCAGGTGAGGCCGGCCTCACCTGAATATCAACACAGCCTGGAGCGCGCCTTCCAAAAACGCCTTTCGATTTTGCGCCGATGCGTTGATTTGATCGAACCTTGGCTGTACGTGTGCCAGAACAAGGTTGGCCCATGGCAGTGATCCCGAAAATCCTCGTCTTCGCCGGCTCGGTGCGCACGGGCGCCTATAGTGGCAGGACCGCCGACGTGGCGCAGAAGGAACTTGCGGTTCAGGGCGCCGAGGTGACCCGCATTTCGCTCGCGGACTATCCCTTGCCGATCCTCGACGAAGACCTGGAAAAGGAAAAAGGCGTTCCCGAAAACGCCCAGAGGCTCGCACGGCTCATCGCCGCTCATGACGGGCTGCTGATCGCGACGCCGGAATATAATGGCTCCATCCCGCCGCTGCTCAAGAACTCGATCGACTGGGTGAGCCGGGTGCGAAGGGATGGCGGCCGATCGGTCAGGCCGCTTGCCGGCAAGGTCGCAGGCCTTTGCTCGTCCTCCAACGGCCACTTCGCCGGCATCCGCTGCATCAACCATCTGCGCGCCGTGCTGGTGCGCTGCCAGATGGAGGTTGTGACACCGGAATGCTCGGTGCCGGAGGGGGGCGACGCCTTCGACGGGGACGGTCATTTCCGTGACGAAAGACTGCACAAATCGATGGAGCACCTATGCCGCACGCTGATCGAGACCTCGCGCATGCTGTCGACCAGGGTCGAGGCGTGACAGCCGCAACCGTGCAGGCCAACTCCATGCAAGAGCGACTGATAGTCGGCCTCGACGTGCCGACCGTGAAAGAGGCCGAGCGGGCGGTGCGCGAGCTCGACGGCGTCGTCTCCTTCTACAAGATCGGCTACCAGC
This sequence comes from Mesorhizobium sp. BH1-1-4, assembly GCF_020165665.1. NCBI lineage: Bacteria > Pseudomonadati > Pseudomonadota > Alphaproteobacteria > Hyphomicrobiales > Phyllobacteriaceae > Mesorhizobium > Mesorhizobium sp. BH1-1-4. The sequence goes on along the minus strand of NZ_JAIUIN010000024.1, from coordinate 36,774 downwards.
TGGCCTTTGCCGGCGGCCTCGACTTCGCCAGGGAACTGGCCGGTGGCGGGACGAAAATCTTCCTCGACATGAAGCTGCTCGACATCGACCACACGGTGGCCAAGGGCGTCGAGAACATCGTCAAGATGGGCATGACCATGCTGACCGTCCATGCCTATCCCAAGGCGATGGCGGCGGCGGTGGAGGCGGCGCGCGGCAGCGAGCTTTGCCTGCTCGCCGTCAGCGTGCTGACCTCGATGGACGAACAGGACATGATCGATGTCGGCTATGAATACGACCCGCACACGCTGGTGCTGCGGCGTTCGGAACAGGCGCTGCATGCCGGCATGGGCGGCATCGTCTGCTCGGCCGCGGAGGCCGAGGCGGTGCGCCGCATCGTCGGCCCTGACATGGCGGTGGTGACACCCGGCATCCGGCCCGCTGGCAGCGACCATGGCGACCAGAAGCGGGTGGTGACACCGGGACAGGCGGTCCGAAACGGCGCCAGCCATCTGGTCGTCGGACGACCGATCGTCGCGGCCAGCGACCGGCGCGCCGCGGCTGAAGCCATTCTGGAAGAAATGCGCTCGGCCTGACGGGCCCGCACGAATAGGAGAAAAGACAATGCCCAAGGGATACTGGATCGCCCGCGTCGATGTGCGCGACGCGGAAGGCTACAAGGATTACGTCGCGGCCGCCAAGCCGGCCTTCGAGCGCTTCGGCGCGACATTTCTCGCCCGCGGCGGTGAACACGAGAAAGCCGAGGGTCCCGGCCGCGCGCGCAATGTCGTCATCGAGTTTCCATCGCTCGCCGCCGCGCATGACTGCTACCACTCGCCGGAGTATCAGCGCGCCGTCGCCATCCGCCAGAAGGTCGCCGACGGCGAGATCGTGCTGGTCGAGGGGATTTAGGCGACGCCTCTTGGTTTCGTGATCCTTGGGCGTAGCGACGCGAAGCGGAGCGAAGACCTAAGGATCCATTCCGTGACCTTGACCAGGAATGCAGCGTCGCGACGCTTCTGAGTCACGGCATGCATTCCAGGGTCTGCGCGCGTCGCTTCGCTCCTTGCTCCGCCCTGGAATGACGAAGTCGTTCGGTCTCAGCCAATCATGAAGATCACGGCATCAGCCTATTCGCCGCTGTTTGCGCCATCGCGTCGGCAAGGCTCAGCCCCCACTGCGCGCGGCAATAGTCGCGAAAATCGAAGCAGGGCAGTCCGGGGCAGACCTCGAATTCAATGAGGTGAACCGTATCGTCGGCCTCGACACGCAGATCGATGGAAAACACGTCGCGCAGGCCGAGTCCCTGGATCAGCCGTTCGGCGATCCGGCGGATCTTGGCATCGGCGCCGGGCTGGCTGTCGCCAACGGCCACGAGCTCCGGTTCGAGGTACTCACCCGCCGCCTTGGCCGCCTCGCCAGTGTCGCCATAGAGCGCCAGGCTGTCGGCCATGGTCTGGAAATCCGCGCCCGATTCGACAAAGGCGATGCCCAGCGCCTCGACGCCGGTTTGCGGCGTCAGCCCGAGGAAGCTGGCGCGCACGTTGCGGCCGGCGACATAGGGCTGGACGACGACATCGTCGCGATATCTGGCGAAAACACGCCGGCTGAGCTCCAGCGCGTGGCCGAGATCGCTTACGCGCGAATCCGGCCAGATGCCGATCTTGGCGCCGAGCCGGTTGGGCTTGACGAACCAGCCGGCGGTGGAGGCCGGCGGCTCGACCAGCCATTTCCCATCCCGGGCAAGACCCGCCTGAGGCACTGGCAGGCCGAGCGCACCAAGCACGGCGCCGGAGCGGAACTTGTCCTGGCAGAGCGCGAAGAGCGAATCGTCGGCGCCGATTGTCTTGAACCCGCCCAGCCTCGCCAAGGCTGGCGCGGCACCGCCGCGAAAATAGGCGATGCCGTCGGTCAGCGTCCAGACCAGCGTCGTGGACGGATCGGCTCCGGTGAGGGTGCTTGCGGCGTCGTCCAGTTCCACCGGAACAAAGGCGAGGCCGCCTCTGTCGCAGGCGGCGGCCAGCGTGTCGAATTCGGGCGCGAGATCGGTCGACTGCGCCAGATAGGACGAAATCTCGGCGGCTCGCTCCGGTGCATGGCCATCGGCGACCAGGCGGTCGAGGCAAGCCTTCTCCGGTTCATGGACAAGGATCAGGGTTGGCTTGTGGCTCGACATCGATGCGTGAATCCCGGCAATGCGATCACCCACAATCGCACAGCCGACACAAACGGCTTTCGCGAAACCGACTCAAGCCGGACGCCTGCGTGACAGCACCGCCATGGGCGTGAGCGGTGCCGGTCGCCCGGCCTGTTCAAGCGATCAGGACGCGCGGCTCCAGGCGACCATTGACAGGAATGTCGATCAGGAAGGTCATGCCACCCTGCAGGTCGAGCAGACGTTGCTTCTCGTTCTTGCCGGACCAGGCCGACGTGACCGCCAGCCGATCGGCATTCTTGCCGACGAAGGCCGGGCAGGATGGCTGCGTCACCGGCATGGCGACCGTGCGGACGAGCTTGCCGTCCGGTCCATAGGCCTCGATGACGCTGCCGCCCCAGACAGCGTTCCACAGGATGCCGTCGCGGTCGAGCACCGAACCGTCGATATAGCCTTTGGCCGACCGGTGATCGACGAAGATTTTCGGCTCGCCGGCGGGCAGTCCGGTCGCCGGATCGCAGGCAACGCGCATCAGCAGTCCGGTCGAGGTGTCGGTATAGTAAGCGAGCGCGCCGTCTGATGAAAAGCAGATCGAGTTGGACACCGTGATGTCCGAAAACAGGCGGCGCAGTTCGCCTTTGAAAAACCAGTAGATCGAGCCGGCGCCCTTTTCCTCGCCCTTGCCCATGGTGCCGACCCAGAAGGCGCCGCAGGGATGGACGCGGGAATCGTTGGAACGGGTGACCGGATTGTCGGCTTCGATCGGCGTGTGCAACGTCATCTTGCCGGTCGCGACGTCACGGACATGAAGGCCGGTCTCGGTGGCGATCAGCTGGCGCTTGTCGTCGATGATGGCGATGGCGCTGGCCATCTGGCCGAGCTCGTGAACCTTTGTCGCGCCGCCGGACAGCTGCTTTTCCAGAAGCTGGCCGTTGACGATGTCGAACCAGAACAGCGCATCGGTGGCGGGATCGTAGCTCGGCCCTTCGCCGAGCTGGCAGACATGGTCGGAAAAAACCGAAACGATCGCTTCGTTCATCATGCGCCTCCGCCGAACACGGCGTCCCAGGCCACCACCGCCGCCTGGGCCCGCGCGGCCACGTCGTCGACGCTCATGCCCGGCTTGAACAGGCTGGAGCCCAGCCCGAAGACCGTCACGCCAACCGCCTTGTAACCGGCAAAATCCTTCTCCGAAACGCCGCCGACCGCGCCGACCAGCGTCTGCGCGGGCAGCACCGCCCGGATCGCGGATATGCCCGAGGCGCCGAGCACGCTGGCGGGAAAGAATTTCAACGCCGAGGCGCCGAGCCGGATCGCCTGGAAAGCCTCGGTCGGGGTGAACACGCCGGGCATGGTGACCATGCCGTAATGCGCGGCGCGGCCCATCACCTCGGCATCGATGTTGGGGCTGACCAGCAGCCTCCCGCCGGCCTGGTGAAGGCCGTCGACGTCGGCCGCCGTCAGCACCGTACCGGCGCCGACCAGCGCTGACTTCGGTAGCACTTGAACAATCCTGGCGATCGACGAAAACGGCTGGGGCGAATTGAGCGGCACCTCGATCGCCTCGATGCCGGCATCGAACAATGCCTGGCCGATGGCGATCGCCTCAGTCGGCTTGAGGCCGCGCAGGATGGCGACCAGCCCGCGCTTGAGCTTCGGGAAAGGGGCGGTCTGGCTCATGGGGCTGCTCCGGTTCTGGCGATCATGCCGTTCTCGCGCGCGGCTTCTATGAGACCGGCGCGTACTGCCTCGTCGGCATCGACGGTGCGCAGACCAAGCCCGGCAAGGCCAATCGCGGCCTGGTAGAGCCCAGCCAGCGCGCCCGAGGCTACCAGGACGACCGATGTCGCGCCGGCGCCATGACGGCGCCGGGCCGACGCGATCTCGCCGCCGATCAGCAGGCCGGACAGGCAGGCCGCCGCATCCTCCGACTTCAAATCCTGCAAGAGCCCGGCGGCGCGGATGGCAAACAGCCGTGAGGTGACATCGCCACCCTCGCCAAGCGCCTGCTCGCACCATTGCCGGAAGAACGGACTGTCCACTGCCACCGGAGCCGGATGCTCGCCCAGCGAATGCTTGAGGATCGAATGCGCAGATAGCACCGAGAACAATTCGCCGGTCGGCCAGGTGCCGAAGCCGGCAACCGCGCCATCTTCGACCGCGACCCATTTCGAGTGCGTGCCGGGCATGCAGACAAGATGCCGCCCCCTTGCCGGCAAACCGGCGCCGGCGAGCTGTGTTTCCTCGCCGCGCATGACGTCGGGCGCATCGGCCAGACGCTGGGCAAGGCCCGGAACGATGCGGATATCGCGGCGCTCACCCTCGATCCGGGCCGCGCCGCGCAGGATGGCACCGATCGGTGCAGGCACGGTCACATAGGGCGCCTCGATCCAGCCCTGGCGGGAGCCAGCCATGCCGCAGATGATGACGGGCAGCGCATCAGGCGCCCCCATGGCGGTCAGATGGCCTTCCAGCACGTTGGAGAACCCCTTTTCGCGCGCGGTGATCAGGCCATCGTCGCCGCGGCGCTCGGCAAGGACGTTGCCATTGCTATCGATCAGCCATGCGCGGAGCCGGGTCGTGCCCCAGTCGAGCGCCGCGACGGCCGGAGCGGCAAATCCCGCGCTCACAGGAAGCCCCCATCGACGATCAGCATCTGAGCGGTCAGCATGCGCGAGGCGTCGGAGGCCAGGAACAGGACCGTGCCGATCATGTCGTCCGGCCGCATGACCTCCTTGATGCACTGCTTGGCGACATGGGCGGCAAGCGCGCCTTCGGTCACCCAGCGCTCCTGCTGCCGCTCGGTGATCACCCAGCCGGGCGCGACGGCGTTGACGCGGATGCGATCGGGTCCAAGCTTGCCGGCCAACCCCTTGGTGAGACCCAGTATACCCGCCTTGGCGGCGGTATAGGCCGGCATGTCGGGATGGTTGATGAGGTAGGAGGTCGAGGTGAAATTGATGATCGAGCCGCCGCCCGCCCGCTTCATCCCCGGCGCCACCGCCTGCGCGGTGAAGAAATGCGGCCGCAGGTTGATGGCGAGATTATTGTCCCAGAATTCGACGCTGACATCCTCGACGGCATGGCGTTCGTCCCAGGCGGCGTTGTTGACCAGCACCGTGACGTCGCCATGCGCGTCGGCGGCCCGGGCCGCGGCCGCGCGCAAGGCCTCGACGTCGCGCAGATCGGTCTTGAGATAGAGCGGCCGCCGGCCGAGCTCCTTCTCGATGCTGTCGGCAAGCGCGGTGCTCGGCGTGTCGGCGATGTCGATGAAGGCGACCTTGGCGCCCTGGCGCATGAACCCCTCGGTCAGGGCCGCGCCGATGCCGGAGCCGCCGCCGGTAATCAGTACCGAAGCGCCTTCGAGGTCGGCAAAACGCGCCGATGGCATCATGATTGTCGTCTCCCGGGTCAACCGGCGCGCATCCTAGCCAGACGCGTCCGGTGGGCAAGGGCGAAAGACGGTTTTCCGGCTTATGTCAGACAAAAAGGCGGAGGCGGCATCGCTCCATGCGGGGCAGCGCCTGAATCCGCCGCTCAGATCGCCTTGGCGCGCAAGGCGCCACGGAAGGAATCGCGGAGATAGCCCAATGTGGCGTCGGCATCGGCCGGTTTGCCGAACAGATAGCCCTGCCCGCCGGCGCAACCGAACTGGACCAGCCGGTCGGCCTGCGCTTCCTCCTCGATGCCTTCGGCGACCACGTCCATGCCGAGCCCTTCGCACATTGCGAGGATGGCGCGGATGATGTGTTCGGACGGCCGGTCGTCGAGAATGGAGGAGACGAAGGCGCGGTCGATCTTGAGCTTGTCGAAATGGAATTCACGCAAGCGGCCGAGCGAGGACTGGCCGGTGCCGAAATCGTCGAGCGAGACGCGGATGCCGACGCGGCGCAGATCCTCGACGATCTGCGCGGCCGAGGCGGGGTCGTTCATCAGGCCGGTTTCGGTGATCTCGATCTCCAGCCGGCGCGGGTCGAAGCCGGTGCGGTCGAGGATCGCCAGTATGTGCAGGCCGGTGTTCTGGTCAACGAGTTGCGAGGGCGACAGGTTGAAGGACAGGAACAGGTCCTTCGGCCAGCTCCTGGCGGCTTCGGTCGCCTTGCGCAATACGAGCTGCGACAGCGGGCCGATGATGCCGCGTTCCTCGGCGATCGGAATGAAGACGGTCGGGGGTACCGCGCCGAGATCGCGGTCGGTCCAGCGCGCCAGCGTCTCGAAACCGATGGTGCGACGGGTGGCGAGATCGACGATCGGCTGGAAATGCGGCTCCACCTCGCCGGCCGAGACGGCGCGGCGCAGCGCCTGCTCGATGCGGGTGACGCGCTTGGCGGCCTCCTCCATCTCACGGGTGTAAACGACGACGCGGCCACGGCCGGAACGCTTGGCGTGGTAAAGCGCCGTTTCGGCCTTGTTGATGAGGATCTCGGTGGTTTCGTCGCCGGAATAGAACAGCGAGCAGCCGACCGAGGCCGAAAGCCTGGCGGTGCGCTCGCCGACATCGTAGGGCGCTGACAGTATCTCGATCAACATGCGGGACTTTTCGGCCGCCGCGTCCTCCGAGAACACCAGCGGGTAGAGGAAGGCGAATTCGTCGGCGCCGATGCGGCAGACCGTCGAATGGCCGTCCATCGAGGCGCGCAGCCGCATCGCGACCTGGATCAGGATGTCGTCGCCGGCCTTGTGGCCGAACAGATCGTTGATCGGCTTGAAGCCGTCGAGGTCGAGAATGCCGACGGTGAAGGGCGCGGGATCGTCGGCGCGGTCGCTGATCAGACGATCCACCTTGTCGAAGAAGCGGCGATGATTGCCAAGCCCGGTCAACGGATCGGTGAATGCCAGATCCGTGCTTTCCCTGTTTGCCTGACCGGTGCCAAACGGAGTTTGCATCGGTGTCCCTGTTCGTCCCTGCTCTTGTCGTCGGAATTTATTTTCGAGACTGGCAGCAAACCCTTTAGGAAACGTATCGCGTGAACCGATTTTTGTAGCCGGAGCATGATCCCGAAAAATGGCATCCGGCCTTCACCGTGAACCACGCCTGGACAGGGAGCGGATGCCTTCGAGAAGCCGGCTACAAGATACGTCAAGCACGTGGATTTTCAGCCGCCGGGCCGGACGCGGTACAGTTCCAGAGGGGCGCCACGGGTCTCGGCCACCGGCTCCAACCATTCCGGCACGCTGCCGCGCATCAGTCCGGCCAGGAAGCCGTCCGGCGCCTTGGCCGCGAATAGCCGGCTTTCCGGGTTGCCGCGGCAGAGCGCGACAATTCCGACATGGTGGCTTTCGACGACGGCTTTCGCGTCGGTGGCCGAGCCCAGCAAGGCTTCGAACGCCAGCAGGTTTCCGGCGACGTTGCGATGGTAGGGCCCGGCGAACACGCGATGACCGGTGAAGGCGAGGATCGGCGAGCCGAGATTGGAGATGGCGAGCACCGTGGTGGGGGCCAGCGCGCCAAGCGTGGCGAACGAAGCCTTGCTGTTGCAGGGTGCATTGATGCCGGCGGCGCTGGCAGGTGCCGCGGTTTCGAACGCGCTCGATGCGGCTTGAGCGGCACCCGCCCAGATCGCGTTCACCGAGATCAGCCAGGCCGCGGCCATCCGGAGCACCGAGCCGCTGGACGGGCTGGCTTCGGCCCGCTGCCGCCATTTGGCGATCCAGGCCGAAAGCGGGATCACCGCGAAGACGATGGAGAAGGTCGAGCCGCGCACTTCCCAGGCGCTGACGAGGAGTGCCACCACCAGCAGCGCGGCGACGAGGCTATCCTGCCGCCGCCAGCCGCCATGGCTGAAGCGGAGCGCCATCAGGACGATCGCCACCAGCGGCGTGGCAAAACGCGCCACGGCCCTTGCCGGATCGTCGACGACAAGCTGGGTGATCGACTGTGCCTCTTCGATATGGTCGAGCCATATCTGCCGCAGGCGCGGGTCGAGATCGGCGTAGGGCGCCGCCAGGCATTGCGGGAACAGGAGCCCGACAAGGAGCGCGAGAGCGACGGCAAGCAAGGCAAGCGATATCAGGCGCCGGGCGGCCGTCGCGTTGGCGGCCTTCCATGAAGCAATGATTGCCAAGCCGCTGCCGGCAAGCCCGGTGACAGCGAACTGCACGACCGAGAATGTGTCGCACTGGGCCACGCCCCAGGACGAGACGGGAATGGTGGCGGCGAAGACGAGGCCCGAGGCGCCGGCGAGGCCGAGGCCAAAATCCCTGGCGATCAATCTTTCGCCGTCACCCGTGCCGAGAAACAGCAGCGCGACGACGGCGCCGAGGGTTCCGGCATAGGGCGCGCTCTCCATACCGATGGCGAGGGTCAGCGTGGCGCAGATGCCCGCGACAAAGGCAGCCGGCCGATGCATGGGCGCCTCGAGCAGCAAAGCGAGGCTTGCCAGCGTCAGCATCAACTGGACATTGTGATGGTCCAGCGCGCCGGGAGAAAAAATACCGATGTAGTACAAGGCCGCCCCACCGACGACGGCGGCGGGCAGCACGGCGGGCGCGCCGGCGAAAGCGCGCGCGGCGCGGATGACGAAGAAGATCGCCAGCCAGAACTGCAGGGAAGGCCAGAAAATTTGCACGATGTGTTCGGCCAAAGCGGGGCTGCCGGTCAGGCTCGAAGCCGCAAGGATGCCCAGCGCGAGCGGCGCGTCGAGCAGCCGCGACCAGTGCATGACGAAGCCGCCCTCCAAGCCCATCCTGTACTGGTGCAGGTCGAACCAGCCCTGGCCCCCCAGCAGATCGCGGACCTCGACCAGTTGCAGCAGGCTGTCATTGTCGCCCGCGGGATTGGCCAGTTGCGGGAATCCTTGCAGGGCCTCGAGGGCCAGCAACAGCAAGAGCGCAAGCAGCGCAAACGCAATATCGGATCGCCAGAAGCCGTGGCGCGTCTGCTTGGAAGATTTCTGGGACATGGTCACGAGCGGCTTCATTCCGTGCGGAGCACCGCATCGTAGCGCGCGGGTTTCAACAAAGGGTAAAATCAGAACAACCGTCAGGGACGTGTCCGACGGTTTCGAGCTGGAATCGAGCAAGACAAGAAGGCGGCCATCCCGGCGTTTCCCTGAGCCTGCTCAGGCGCGCATCGGGAAAACCCAAAGCGAAGACAGGAGATAGCTCAGCGTACTGGTCGCGACCGTCATCAGCGCCGACATGGCGGGCGCGGACATGCCGAGATACGCCACCGCTATATGGGAAACGGCGCCGGAAAAGACCGCGCACCCCGCTTGCACCGCCAGATAGCGGGGCAAGGCACGAGCATGATCGTGCTGCCCGCCAAAGGTCCAGCCTCGTTGCGCCCAATAGGCAACGGCAACCGTGAGCGCGTAAGCAAGCAGGCTGCCCAGGAAGGGCGAGAGGCCGAGCGAGACCAGCAGCCACGACAGGGCAAACAGAAGCAACGCGGCGGCCACGCCAACCGTCAGGAAGCGGAACAGCCGTGTCTGGACGAGGTCGGTCACGGTTCCTCGCGGGCCGGCGTTTCCTGGAACTGGCCTGCCTTCAGCCGCTTGACCGGTATTTCCAGGACCCCGAGCAGGAAAGCCGAAAAGAAGGCCTGAAACGAAATGACGATCAGGCTGAGGCCGAGGACGACGATGCGCGGGATTTCGGAATCATTCAACGGGCCGAAATTGAGGTGGGCCCAGCGCATGACGGCATAGAGGCAGAACAGCAGGCCAGCGGCAAAGCAGATGCCGGCATTGGCGGCGAGGCGGTCGGTGCTGATGGTCCTGGTCAGCCAGTCGGACCCGCGGCTGCGCGGCAGGATGCCGGTGATCTCGGCATAGTATCTCGAAATGGCGCCGAAGGTGATGAGCTGGATGCCGGTGACGACCATGAAGCAGGCGGCGACGAAGGTGTTGAGATCGAGCGAAAGATTGTCGACCACCCGCAAGGGGCCGAACACCAGCAGGGCGGCAAACAGCGAGCCAAGGCCGGAAAGCACCGCGCCCGGGATAAAGAACATCCAGCGCGGATTGTAGACCAGCAGGAATTTGAGATGCCGCCAGCCGTCGCGCCAGGTCCGCAGATGCGGCGGCCGGCTGCGGCCGTCCGGCTTGAGCGTGGTCGGTACTTCCTCGATACGCAGGCCGGCAAGCGCGCTGCGCACCACCATTTCGCTGGCGAATTCCATGCCGGTCGTCTGCAGATCGAGCTTGCGGATGCTGTCGGCATTGAAGCCGCGCAGGCCGCAGTGGAAATCCCCCGTCTTGATGCTGAAGAACAGCCGGCCGACGAAACTAAGCACCGGATTGCCGAGATACCGATGCAGCGGCGGCATGGCGCCGGCCTCGATGCCGCCCCGGAAGCGGTTGCCCATGACCAGGTCGGCGCCGCCGCGCAGCCGCGCCACGAATGTCTCCAGCGCACCGAAATCATAGCTGTCATCGGCGTCGCCCATGATGATGAAGCGCCCCCTGGCGGCGGCGATGCCGCCCAGAAGTGCCGCGCCATAGCCCTTTTGCGCGACCGGGACGACACGGGCGCCGCCTTGCGCGGCAATCTCCTGAGAGCCGTCGTTGCTGCCATTGTCGGCGATCAGCACCTCACCCGGGATTCCGGTCTTGTCGAGAAATGCCCTGGCCTTGCCAATGCAAACGGCCAGCGTCTCGGCCTCGTTGAGACACGGCATCAGGATGGTGAGTTCGAGCTGCTGGGAGGAGGCTGCGCGGACGGCAGTGAGCGCGTTCATGATCGTTGTCCAACGGAGACACCCTGTCCGGCACCGGCCGTCAGGGTTTTCGGCGCCGATCTTGTCCGATAAGGCTTAAGAAAGCGATGACATGCGTTCTCGCCTTGTCTGTAACGGCCGGCACGTCTGGCTGATCGCAATGTTCAAAACCTGCGATTGGCAGAAGGCGCCGCGACCCTTATATCGCTTGCGTCGACTGCGCTGGGGATCCGCCATGAAGCTGAAAATCGCCGTCCAGATGGACCATGTCTCCACCGTGTCGATCGCCGGCGACACCTCGTTCGCGCTGTCGCTGGAAGCGCAGCGGCGCGGCCATCAATTGTTTCACTACACGCCCGACCGGCTGTCGCTGCGCGACGGCAAGGTGTTTGCCCGCATCGAGGAGATGCAGGTGCGCGACGAGAAGGGCAACCATTACACACTGGGCGACAAGGTGCGCACCGACCTGTCGGAGATGGACGTGATCCTGCTGCGCCAGGATCCGCCCTTCGACATGAACTACATCACCACCACGCACATACTGGACCGCATCCATCCGAAGACGCTGGTCGTCAACGACCCGGCCTGGGTGCGCAACAGCCCCGAAAAGATCTTCGTCACCGAATTCCCGGACCTGATGCCGGAGACGCTGATCACCAAGGATCCGCTCGAGGTGGCCGCCTTCCGCAAGGAGTTTGGCGACATCATCGTCAAGCCGCTCTACGGCAATGGCGGCGCCGGCATCTTCCATCTCAAGGAAGACGACCGCAACCTCGCCTCGCTGCTCGAAATGTTCGCCCAGCTGTCGCGCGAGCCCTATATCGTGCAGCGCTATCTGAAGGACGTGCGCAAGGGCGACAAGCGCATCATCCTCATCGATGGCGAGGCGGTCGGCGCCATCAACAGGGTGCCGGCCGAGCACGATTCGCGCTCCAACATGCATGTCGGCGGCCGCGCCGAGAAGACCGAGTTGACGACACGCGAGCGCGAGATCTGCGCCCGCATCGGACCGTCGCTGAAGGAACGCGGCTTCATCCTGGTCGGCATCGACGTCATCGGCGACTACATGACCGAGATCAACGTTACCTCGCCGACCGGCGTGCGCGAAGTCGCACGCTTCGGAGGCGCCGACATCGCCAGCCTGTTCTGGGACGCGGTGGAGGCCAAGCGCGGGAAATAGCGCTTACAGCCTATGAGGGTTTGGCATATTGCTCGGCGCTCATGCCAGGCTGAGCAGCCGTTTTCACTTTGTTTTAACCATGTTCCGCTTTTTGCAACCGCGTACAAATCGCGATGCAACCGAAGCGATTACCGGTTCCGGTGATGTTCCTGATTTGGTCGAAAACCTGTGCATCCCGGCCAGGCGTGGCAGGCGCGCCGCGACGAGCTTGGCGGTCCCTACGACGGGGTGGTGGCGCTCACCGTGCTGATCCATGTGCCGCGCGACCAGATCGACCAGGTCCTGGCGAAGATTGCGCGCTCCTTGCGGCCCGGCGGCGCCTTGTCGTCTCGATGCGCGACGGCGACGGCGAAACGGGTGGCAGATACCATACGGTCGACTGGCGCAGGGACGCCTTCGCGGCGCGCATCGAGGCCGCCAGCATGGAGCTTCTCAGCCACGCCTTTAGCGTCGGCAGGAAGGAGCGGGGGTGGAATACTTTCCTGGCGGTGAGGCGGTCGTGACCCCGCGCGTCCTCGAGGGGCCCGCCCGGCATCCGGTGAGGCTCGTCTTCCGGGGAGGTCGCGAACACGGCGAGGCTTGTTGCGTGCGGCAGCAGGCGAAAAGTCCATCCGACCGTGCGCGGCGTCTTATTTGTTCCTGTATTGTTCTTGCCTTGGGCTGAAATCTGTGGTTGTCTTGCGTTGACACCGCTCGCGGCCTGTTCACACGGGCCAAGACGAGCCGCATCCGGGGGCAAAACATGGTGGCGCGGGTTCGTACGGTCGCTTTCCAGGGCATCGAGGCCGTGCCGGTCGACGTGCAGGTGATGATCGCGCCCGGCAAGGTCAACATGCATATCGTCGGCCTGCCCGACAAGGCGGTGGCCGAAAGCCGCGAGCGGGTGCAGGCGGCGCTGCATGCGTCAGGCCTGTCGATGCCGTCGAAGAAGGTGACGGTCAACCTCGCTCCGGCCGACCTGCCGAAGGAAGGCAGCCACTACGATTTGCCGATCGCGCTCGGCCTGATGGCGGCACTTGGCGCCATTCCGGGCGACATGCTGGCCGGCTATGTCGTGCTGGGCGAACTGTCGCTCGATGGCACGATCACGGCGGTGGCCGGCGCCTTGCCGGCGGCGATCGGTGCCAATGCCGAGGGCAAGGGGCTGATCTGTCCCTTCGCCTGCGGGCCGGAAGCGGCCTGGGCGGGAAAAGATTTTGATATCCTCGCGCCGCGCAGCCTGATTGCGATCGCCAATCATTTCCGCGGCACGCAGGTGCTGTCGCGCCCCGAAGCCGGCATCCGCGCCGCGCCGCGCGACCTGCCCGACCTTGCCGACATCAAGGGCCAGGAGACGGCCAAGCGGGCGCTGGAAGTGGCCGCCGCCGGTGGCCACAATCTGCTGATGATCGGCCCGCCAGGTTCAGGCAAATCGATGCTGGCGCAGCGGCTGCCGTCGATCCTGCCGCCGCTGGCGCCGAAGGAATTGCTGGAGGTCTCGATGATCGCCTCGGTGGCGGGCGAACTCGGCGAAGGCAAGCTGACCGATCGGCGGCCGTTCCGGGCGCCGCATCATTCGGCCTCGATGGCGGCGATGGTCGGCGGCGGCCTGCGTGCGCGGCCGGGCGAAGTGTCGCTTGCCCATCATGGCGTGCTGTTCCTCGACGAATTCCCCGAATTCACGCCGCAAACGCTCGATGCGTTGCGCCAGCCGCTGGAGACCGGCGACTGCATGATCGCGCGCGCCAACCACCGCGTCACCTATCCGGCGCGCATCCAGCTGGTGGCGGCGATGAACCCGTGCCGCTGCGGCATGGCCGGCGAGCCCGGCTATCGCTGCTTGCGCGGCGAACGCTGCCGCACCGACTATCAGGCGCGCATCTCCGGCCCGCTGCTCGACCGCATCGATCTCAGGATCGAAGTGCCGGCGGTTTCGGCCAGCGACCTGATCCGGCCCGACCGGGCGGAGAAGAGCGCGGACGTTGCACTGCGCGTCGGCCGCGCCCGCGCCCTCCAGCGCGAGCGTTTCGAGCGGCTCGGCGTCAGCAGCGCCACCACCAATGCGCATTGTTCTCCGGCAATCATCGAGACAATCGCGATGCCGGATGCGGCAGGCCTGTCGCTGCTCAAGGATGCCAGCGAAAAACTCGCTTTTTCGGCGCGGGCCTATCACCGCGTGCTGAAAGTGGCACGAACGCTGGCCGACCTCGATGCCAGCGAAACCGTCGGCCGCATCCATCTGGCCGAGGCGATTTCCTACCGGATGAGTGCGGAGCGCGTGGCGCAGGCGGCGTAGGCGCTTTGGGCCATCCTGCTTTTCAGGCTCTATCGCGCGCTTTCAGCTCGAGCCGCCGCGCGTGAAGCACCGGCTCGGTGTAGCCATTCGGCTGGCTCGTTCCCTTGAATACCAGGTCGCATGCGGCCTGGAAGGCGATGGACTTGTCGAAGTCGGCGGCCATGGGCTGGTAGAGCGGGTCGCCGACATTTTGCAGATCGACGATCGCCGCCATGCGTTGCAGCGAATCCCGCACCTGGATTTCCGTGCACACTTTGTGGCGCAGCCAGTTGGCGATGTGCTGCGAGGAGATGCGCAGCGTGGCGCGGTCCTCCATCAGACCGACATCGTTGATGTCGGGCACCTTGGAGCAGCCGACGCCCTGGTCGATCCAGCGCACGACGTAACCCAGAATGCCCTGCGCGTTGTTGTCGAGCTCGCGCTGGATCTCGTCGGGCGTCCAGTTCGGCCGCACGGCCACCGGCACCGACAATATATCGTCGAGCTTGGCCTTCGGCCGGCTCTTCAACGCCGCCTGGACGGCATGCACATCGACCTTTTGATAATGCGTGGCGTGCAGGGTCGCCGCCGTCGGCGACGGCACCCAGGCGGTGTTGGCGCCGGCCTTGGGATGGGCGATCTTCTGTTCCAGCATCGCCGCCATCAAATCCGGCATCGCCCACATGCCCTTGCCTATCTGGGCGTGGCCAGCGAGGCCGCATTCCAGGCCCGTATCGACATTCCAGGCCTCGTAGGCGGAAATCCAGGCGGCCTGCTTCATGTCGCCCTTGCGGATCATCGGGCCGGCTTCCATCGAGGTGTGGATCTCGTCGCCGGTGCGGTCGAGGAAACCGGTGTTGATGAACACCACGCGCTCGCGTGCCGCGCGGATCGCCTCCTTGAGGTTGATGGTGGTGCGCCGCTCCTCGTCCATGATGCCCATCTTGATGGTATTCCGGGCCATGCCGAGCAGCGCCTCGACACGGTCGAAAATCTCGACGGCGAAGGCGACTTCCTCCGGCCCGTGCATCTTGGGCTTCACGACATACGTCGAGCCGGCGCGGGAGTTCATCCGCCGTCCCTTCGGCCCGACATCGTGCAGCGCGATCAGCGCCGTCATCGCCGCGTCCATGATGCCTTCCGGCACCTCGTTGCCGTCGCGATCCAGGATCGCCGGATTGGTCATGAGGTGGCCTACATTCCTGACCAGCATCAGCGAGCGGCCAGGCACGGTGAGCTGGCCGCCGGCGGGCGCGGTGTAGGCGCGGTCGGGATTGAGCCTGCGGACAAAGCTCTTGCCGCCCTTGCTGATCTCTTCGGCGAGGTCGCCCTTCATCAGGCCGAGCCAGTTGCGGTAGACGACGACCTTGTCCTGCGCATCCACCGCTGCGACCGAATCCTCGCAGTCCTGGATGGTGGTCAGCGCCGATTCCAGGATGACGTCGGCGATGCCAGCCGGATCGGTGCGGCCGATCTGGTTGGCCCGGTCGACGACGATCTCGACGTGCAATCCGTTTTTCACCAGCAGCACGGCTTCAGGGTTGGCCGCGTCGCCGCGATAACCGACGAATTGCCTGGGATCGGCCAGCGTCGTCGAACCGGCGCCGGCGCCGAGCTTCAGCGCCCCATTGGCCACCGACAGGCCATTGACCCCTGCCCATTTGCCCGAGGTGAGCGGCACCGACTGGTCGAGAAAGTCCTTGGCCCAGGCGATGACCTTGGCGCCGCGCGCCGGGTTGAAGCCCTTGCCCTTCCCGGCACCATCCGTTTCGGGAATGGCATCGGTGCCGTATAGCGCATCGTAGAGCGAACCCCAGCGCGCATTGGCGGCGTTGAGCGCGTAGCGCGCGTTCATAACCGGCACGACGAGCTGCGGCCCGGCGACGACGGCGATCTCCGGATCGACATTTTCGGTCGAGACGCTGAAGGCCGGCCCTTCCGGCACGAGATAGCCGATCTCCTTCAGGAACGCCTTGTAGGCCTCCATGTCGATGGGCGCGCCGTTGTCGCGGTACCAGCCGTCGAGCTTTTCCTGCAGGGCATCGCGTTTTGCCAGCAGCGCCCGGTTCTTCGGGGCAAGATCGTGGACGATGGCAGAAAAACCGTCCCAGAACCGCGCCGCTTCGATGCCGGTGCCGGGCAATGCCTCGTTGACGACGAAGTCAGTGAGCTCGCGGGCAATCCGCAGTCCGGCGATCTCGACACGATCGGTCATCAGGCTGTCTCCAGATATCAGGCGTTGCCGGGCTTTGGCATGTCAGGGTTGCATGGTCAATTCAGCTTAGGTTGAAGGCGGGTCGCAACAGCGTCCTTCTCCCCGTTCTACGGGGAGAAGATGGCGGCAGCCAGATGAGCGGCGGCGCGGAGGTAGGTGAGGTGGCGTGGCGGCGAAACTGCGTTGGCTGGCGCTGCCCCTCATCCGCCCTTCGGGCACCTTCTCCCCGTGAAACGGGGAGAAGGGAAGAGGCGCTCACACCGCGATCCTCGGCCTGCCCGAGGCCACCGCCACCACATGCGCTTCGATGAACATGCGTTGGGCTTCGACGGTCGAGACCCGGAACTCGGTGGCGACTTCGATCTCGGCGCTGTCGGTGCCGGCATCGCGGGCGCGTTGGGCGACGATCGCCCGGACATCGATCTCGGCGGCCGCGAGCGCCGCCGCTTCGTCGAGGAAATCGCGCACCGCTTCTCCCGAGGCCAGCCGGAATAGGCCTTCCTTGGGCTGGCTGACGCGCGCCTCGGCCGAGACCCGGACCTGGCCGACGACCGCGCCGAGCGCGTTGGCGACATCGGTATCCCCAGGCACCACGCACTCATTGCCGACGAGCGGTGCCAGGCCGGCATAGTGCAGCGGGGCCGAGGCGCCGAGCCCAATGACCGGCCGGTCGAGCGCGACGCTGAGGCGGGCAATGCCGGGATGGGCATCGACGGCGCGCTGCACCAGCGCGTGCGCCACGGTCGCGGCGCCGTCGAGCCCGTCCTCGGCAAAGGCGGTTTCCAGGATGTATTCGGCCGACCAGCGCGTCAGCGTTACCAGCACGCGTTCCGAAATGACCTCCGGCGAGGCCGCGATCGCCTGGCCACGGCCATCGCGCCTGCGGGCGAACAGTTCGGCGCCGAGGCGGGCGGGCGCGACATCCCAGTTCGCCTGCTTGCCCAGCACATGCGCGGCGTCGGACGGGGTGAAGCCGCAGATATGCACCAGCCCGCGCGAGACCAGCCGGTTCAGCGTGGCATTCTGGGCGTTCGAGGTCAGCAGCCTGTCGAGGGCAAGCGGCACCGCGCCGATCGCCTCGTAAAGCTTCGCCTCGGGCGCGGTCAGCCCCGCGGCGAGCCGATCAGGCACGCCGGTGCGAACCGCGAAGCGGCCATCCATGCGGCCGGTGTTGGGGGCGCGCAACTGGCGTTCGAGTTCCGCGATCACCGCGGCGCCATGCGCCATGCCGGCCAGCGCCAGCGGCACCAGGCGGCGCGGCCCGAGCAGGATTTTCGGGTTGAGCGCGCCGTCCTCCAGCGTCACCTCGGAATCGCCGCCGAGGCCAAAGGTGCGCATGGCCACCGCCTCGACCATGGTGCGGAAGCCACCGACGGTGGCGCCTTCCGGATCGAGCCGCGGCCGGCCGCCATCGAGCACGGCGACATCGGTGGTGGTACCCCCAATGTCGGACACCACCGCATTGTCCAGGCCGGTCATGTGGCGGGCGCCGACCAGGCTGGCGGCGGGACCCGACAGGATGGTTTCGATCGGCCGCTGCCGTGCAAACGCCGCCGAAACCAGCGCGCCATCGCCGCGCACCACCATCAGGGGAGCGGCAATGTTGCGCGCCTGAAGAAACCCCTCCGTCGCCGCCACCAGCCGGTCGATCATCGAGATCAGCCTGGCATTGAGCAGCGTGGTGAGCGCCCGGCGCGGGCCGCCGAGCTTGGCCGACAGCTCATGGCTCGATGTCACCGGCAGCCCGGTCTTTTCCCGGATCAGCTCGCGGGTGGCGATCTCGTGCGCGGGATTGCGGGTGGCGAAATAAGCGCAGACGGCGAAGCCGGACACCGACGCGCCAAGTTCCGGCAGCATCGCCTCCAGCCCGGACAGATCGAGCTTTGCCGCATTGCCGTGCACGTCATGGCCGCCCGGGCAGAAGACCACCGGGTCGGTCCCGAGCGCCGTCTTCAGCCCGTCGCGGGCAAGGTCGGCCTCCGAAAAGCCGATCATGACCAGCGCGACGCGGCCACCCTGGCCCTCGACCAGCGCGTTGGTGGCGAGCGTCGTCGACATCGAGACCAGTTTTATGGCGGCCGGATCGGTGCCTGCCTTTTCCAGCACCGCATCGACGGCGCCCGAGATACCGACGGCCAGATCATGCCGCGTGGTCAGGGCCTTGGCCTTGGCCAGCACCTTGCCCTTGTTCGGCCCCTGCTGCGGACCTTCGGTCTCGGACCACAGCACGGCATCGGTGTAGGTGCCGCCGGTGTCGATGCCGAGGAAGAGAGGTTTTGGCTTGGGTTTGGCGGTCATGAGCGGGGCGGTCCGGCTGGCGAGAGATTTGTTGCGAAGCCCTTAGCCGATACGGACTTGGGGATAAAGGCGAGAGCGATGGGCCACAAGCGATCTCCCCCCTCGTCACTGTTCGCCGGGTATTTAAAGGCAGCGCTCTACGGCGCCCCCCTCTGTCCTGCCGGACATCTCCCCCACGAGGGGAGCTTGGCTACTCGCCTATCCCACGAACCCCACTCTCTTATGGCTGCCATCGCAGAACGGTTTGTTGGCCGAATGGCCGCAGCGGCAAAGGAAGACCTTGGTGGTGCGGTCGATCGTGTGGCCGGTGCCGGTGACGATCTCGGCATTGCCTTCGAGCTTGAGCGGGCCGTTGGTGGTCGGCGCCGCTTTCAGCGGGCCGTTGCGGCCCTCCAGCGCGGGGGTGTCCTTCAGCGCCGGTTCGCCGGTGGCGGCAAAACCAGCCTTGATATGGCTGTTGTCGCAGAACGGCTTGTTCTGGGAGGCGCCGCAGCGGCAGAGCGTGGCGCGGAAAAATGTCTCGTCGCCAAGCACGATCTCGGCATGGACCGCCAGCGGGCCGTTTTCGCGCAAGCGTACGGTGTTGACCACGGGCGGTTTTTCCTGCGGCCCGCCATCCTTGCGGACATAGGTGATGGCGCCCGAAGGGCAGTTCTCGGCCAGCGCGACGACCTTCTCGGCGCTGGCCGCCTCGGGATGGATCCATTGGCCCGGCGCGTTGGGCACGAAGACATGCGGGTCGCCGAGCACGCAATTGCGCGAATGGATGCAGCGCCTGCCGGAAAACCCGACGTCGATTTTTTCGCCCTCGACCGTGCCGGCCATCGCGGTGCTCCTGTTTGCCTGGAGCGCGCCGCGCCTGAATGCACAGGCGGGCGCGCCTTGGGTATGGTCTTGTAGCCAAGCTATGGCTCGAACAGGAAAACCGTCAAGCTGGCAAACCGGTCAGGGGACCAGGTCGATCTCCTCGGTCTCGCCGCCGCTGCACGTATAGCAGCAATCCTCGCATTTCTCCTTGTTGCCGGGGCCGAC
Source organism: Mesorhizobium sp. BH1-1-4 (assembly GCF_020165665.1). Taxonomy (NCBI): domain Bacteria; kingdom Pseudomonadati; phylum Pseudomonadota; class Alphaproteobacteria; order Hyphomicrobiales; family Phyllobacteriaceae; genus Mesorhizobium; species Mesorhizobium sp. BH1-1-4. The sequence continues at coordinate 17,002 of NZ_JAIUIN010000024.1, read as the reverse complement.
GCCCCAATAGGTACCCTCGTCGCCATCGACCCAGGCGCCGTAGCAGATCGATTCGCCCTCGTTGCAGGAAATCGGCAGCTGCTTGGTCTCGCCGTCGTCGAGATAGAAATCCTTGCCATCGCCCGGCCAGACATAGTCGCGGTCCTGGCTGTAGAGCTCGAGGCGCATGGCATTGGGGTGGCTGTTCTTGACGGCGAAGGTGACGTCGCCGGCCTGGGCGGCGGGCACGAACAGGAAGGCAAGCGAAAACGCGGCGGCGAGCCGGCGCGCGGATATGACTGACATGGAAACCCCCGATATGGAATCGGCCCCCACGGCCGACGGGGGATCATGCCATGACGCGGGCGGGGGCTAAAGGGATGCCAAGGGCAATCCCTAATATAATCGCATGTGCAAGCCGGCGAACCGGCGTCATCGCCGACTTCGCTCTATCGTTGCCAGAAAGGCAGCTTGGCGATCTCTTCATCGACCTGCTGTCTGGTCAGACCGATATCGTCGATCAGATGCGGATTAGCTTCCGAGATTCGCTTGAGATCCCAGCGGAAGCGGGCCCGTTGACGCCAGGCCGCGATGGTGTTTCGCAGGCTGGCAAGGCCGTAGCGCCGGCGCGACGCCTGGCCCACGAGCGTTCCCCGTCGCGCTGCCTGATGCAGGGTCGATGCAAAGGTGTTGGTCATGGCAACCTCCATGTGGTTTGGCGCCCATACGCTTTGAGAATGGGCCGCCTCGAGCTGAAAGAGGTTGGAGTCTGCAGGATATGGGCGGCGGCGTAATTAAGCCCTCCCAAATAGTTCTCAAAAGTTCCAAACCTGCGCTAACTCTTTGTTTTGGCGCTACTCCCAAGGAGCGCGCGCCACGCGTTTCGCCGGCAAGACGCCTCACACTTTTCCCGGAATTGCTCTATAGATGCGCCCATGCAGGGATCGCGCTTTGCCTTTGGTCCGTTCGTGCTTGATCCGGGTGCGGGAACGCTGCTTCGGAACGACGACCCCGTTGCCGTCGGCTATCGCGGGCTGAAGCTGCTTGCGGCGCTCGTCGGACGGCCCGGCGAAATCCTGCAAAAAGCCGAATTGATGGACGCTGCGTGGCCGGGAACGGCCGTCGAGGAAGGCAACCTCACCGTACAGATCGCACAGCTGCGCAAGCTGCTCGGTCCGCCCGGCATTGGGAGTGAAGCGGGTGGCGAATGGATCGCGACCGTTCCGCGCGTCGGCTATCGCTTCGCGGGGACCGTCGAGCACCTTACTGGCGCCAGACCAAAACCCCTGCCGCTGCCGGACAAGCCGTCGATAGCGGTGTTGCCCTTCGTCAATTTCAGCAACGATCCGGGGCAGGATTCCTTCTGCGACGGCTTGACCGAAGACTTGATCACCGACCTGTCGAGAATCTCCGGCCTGTTCGTCATCGCGCGCAATTCGACCTTTGCCTACAAGGGAATGGCGATTGATGTGCGCGCGATCGCCGGGGAGCTTGGCGTCCGCTATTTGCTGGAAGGCAGCGCGAGGCGCGAGGCGGGGCGCGTGCGCATCAATGCACAGCTCGTCGACGCGGCGAGCGGCGACCATCTATGGGCGGAACGCTTCGACCGCGGCCTCGACGATATCTTTGCCGTCCAGGATGAGGTGACGGCCAAGATCGTGGAGGCATTGCTCGGCCGGCTGCGCGCGCCGCCGCCACGCAACCGGCCCACCAATCTCGACGCCTACGATCTGTGCGTGCGGGCGCGCAAGCTGATCGACGATTCGCCGCAGACGGCGCGGGAAGCCCATCTGATGCTGACGCGCGCGATTGCGCTCGATCCCGACTATGCCGAGGCCTATCGCTGGCTGGCCATGAACCACTGGATGGGATGGGTGCATTGGGGCGAACCGGTCGACCCCAATCGCCGCCTTGCCCTGGATCTGGCGCGCAAGGCGGTCTCGATCGATCCCAACGATGCCGGCTGCCACTGGGTGCTCGGCAATCTGCTTGCCTATGAACATGATTTCGCCAGGGCGGATGCCGAATTCGCCAGGGCGTTCGAACTCGACCCCAACGAGGCCGACGCCTGGGCGACATTAGCTGACATAACCACCCTGGCGGGACGGGTCGAGGAGGGCCTGGAGCAGATCCGCAAGGCTTTGCGGCTGAACCCGTTTCCGGCGAGCTGGTACTATCTGACGCTCGGCCAGGCGCAATATGCGGCGCGCGACTATCAGGGCGCCATCGAGACGCTGCGCCGGGACGAGACCTACCGCACGAGCTCCCGCCGCTTCCTGGCGGCGAGCCTGGCGCAACTCGGCCGGCTCGACGAGGCGCGCGCCGAGGTCGAGCTGTTCCTGGTCGGCAATCCGCATTTCACCACCAGCCACTGGGTGTGGACCGAACCGTTCCGCGACGACGCGACGCGCGACCATTTCGTCGACGGCTTCCGCAAGGCCGGCCTTCCGGATTGACGCGCCGGCGTGGCCGCCGCGCGGCAAGCACTGTTACGGCACCAGGTCGATCGTCTCGGTCGTGTGCTCCACGCAGATGAAGCAGCAGGTGTCGCAAGGCTGGTCGTTATCGGGCCCGACGCCGGCGGAGATCTGGTCGTTGCCGTCGACCCAGGCGCCATAGCAGATGCGTTCGCCCTGATTGCAGGAGATCGGCACCGATTTCCGCGAGCCCGGATCGACAAGGAAGACCTTGTCGTTGCCCGGCCAGACCGTCTCGCGGTCGCGGCTGAACAGCTCGATCGCGACCGGCTCCTTGCGCAGGTTCTTGACGAAAAACGCCATGTCGGCGGCCTCGGCCGAATTGGCCAGGACCAGTGCCGCCAGCGCAACCATGCGAAACAGCGTCACCGCCGACCTCCACCGAATCATCGCGGGCAGGTTCGCACGCCCGCCGGGAACTAGGAAGACAGGCAAGCTGCGCCGTTACGAACTCGGCCCGTTAACAAACTCGGAAGGAGTTGCTTAACCGTTCACGGCTATGTGACCTCCCGGGGGGCCATGGCAAAGTGAGTATGATGAGCGACAGCCCTGAGAAGCGCAGCGAATGGCGCGCCATTTTTTACGTACAAGCCCGCGTCGCCATCCTGTTCGTACCGGTGGTGGCCAGCCTGCTGCTCATCGCCGCGCTTGCCGGCAACGACCGCAAATCCGTTCCCGATGTCGACCGTACCGTTACGGGCTCGGTACGATAGGCAGCGAGACTCCCTGCCGCTGATCCGCTTTTGCTTGGGTTGCGTCAGGATCGCGTCGGCAGCATGCGCTTGAGCACGTCATCCTTGCGGATGAAATGATGCCATAGCGCCGCGGCCGCGTGCAGCCCGGCAAGGATGAGGATGAGATTGGCGCACAGGCTGTGCAGCTCCCTGATGGAACGCGCCGTACCGCTGTTCGGCGCAAACGGAGCCGGAATGGTGAAGAGGCCGAAAAAGCTTAAGGCGTCGCCCCTGTACCAGGTGAGCAGGATGCCAAGCACCGGAATGGTTACCAGCAGCGCGTAAAGCAGGAGATGCGCGACCCTGGCCGCCCATCGCTCGAGCCCCGACATTTCCCGCGGCAGTCCCGGCGTTCCCACCGTCAGGCGCAGGGCGACGCGGATGACGACCAGCGCGAAAAGCAGCATCCCGAAGGAAATGTGGAACCACCAGACCAGCGCACGGCCGGGATCGCCGCGTGGAAAAAGATCCTCCAGATAAGTCAATCCGTAGAGGCCTATGACCAGTACGAAGACGGCCCAGTGGATGGCTTTCTGCGCGCCTGTGTAGGTGGGGTTCATTTGGCTCGTCCAGTTTTGAATGTTTCTAAACTAGCCGCGATCATGTCAAAGCTTTGTCGCAACAGGGGCTTTGTCGCAACAGAGGTTCTTTCGGCCGGGCGCCTGCAGACTGCGTTGCACAAAAAAGCCAGGACGAACCGGGCTTTTGGGTTTTCTCGGCGGGCATCCGGGCCGCTCTGCGTCAATAGAAGCGCGGGATCGGACCGTTCTGTGGCGTCGTGCGGTCGCCGAGGTCGATAAACACCTCGTCGACATAGCACCAGCCCCAACCTTCCGGCGGGTCGTAGCCCTCGATGACGGGATGGCTGGTGGCGTGAAAATGCTTGGTGGCGTGGCGGTTGGGGGAGTCGTCGCAGCAGCCGACATGGCCGCAGGTGCGGCAGAGCCGCAGATGCACCCACCACGAGCCGCTCTTCAGGCATTCCTCGCAGCCGAGCGCGCTCGGCGTCACGTCCCTCACATCAGCCGCGTGTCTGCACTCATCCGCCATCGCACTCTCCCGACCTGGCTCTCATTTGAAGCATGATCTTTTTCCGAAAACCGGTTCTCACTTTTCGGGATCATACTTTCGGCGCGTCGGCGGGGCTGCCTTCCCGCGCCAGAAATGCATGCAAGGCAGCGACCACCTGGGCGCCTTCGCCGACGGCCGCCGCGACGCGTTTGACCGAGCCGGAGCGCACGTCGCCGATGGCGAACACGCCGCTGCGGCTCGTCTCCATCCCACTGTTAGCCGTTGCTATGTCCGATCCGGTGCGGATGAAACCCCTGGCATCCAACGCCACGTCGGATTGGGCGAGCCAGTCGGTGTTCGGTTCGGCGCCGATGAACAGGAAGAGATGACGGATCGGCCGCGTCGTTACCGCGCCGCTCGAGCGGTCGCGCCAGCGGACAGTGGCAAGATTGCCTTCCTCGCCGTCCAGCGCCTCGATTTCGGTGCCGGTCAGCACCTCGATGTTCGGCTGCGCCCTGATACGCTCGACGAGGTAACGCGACATCGAGGCCTCGAGATTGCCGCCACGCGCCAGCAGCGCCACCTTCCTGACCTGGCTGGCAAGGTACACGGCCGCCTGGCCGGCCGAATTGCCGGCGCCGACCAGGGCCACTTCCTGGCCGCCGCAAAGCCGCGCTTCGATGGGCGAGGCCCAATAATGCACGCATGTGCCCTCGAACGCGGCGAGGTTGGCGACATCGAGGCGGCGATAGCGCGCGCCGCTGGCGATCACCACGGAGCGCGTGCGCACCGTCTCGCCGTCGCCGACCGCAAGCTGGTAGCGAGCGCCATCGCCGGCGGCACCGAGCAGCTTCACCTCGTCGGGGATGACCATTTCGACACCGAATTTCTGCGCCTGATTGTAGGCGCGCGCCATCAGCGCCATGCCGGTAATGCCGGTGGGGAAACCGAGATAGTTCTCGATGCGCGCGGAGGCGCCGGCCTGGCCGCCGAAGGCCCGGCAATCGAGCACGATGGTCGACAGCCCTTCGGAGGCCGCATAGACCGCCGCCGCCAGCCCCGCCGGCCCGGCGCCGACGATGGCGACGTCATAGACCTTCGAGGCGTCGACCGGCCGCAACAGCCCGATGCAGCGGGCAAGGTCGCTCTCGCCGGGATTGTGCAGCAGCTTGCCGCTTGGGCAAAGCACGATCGGCAGATGGTGCGGGTCGACATGGAACCGCTCGATCAACGTTTTCGCGCAGGGGTCGCTGTCGGAATCGAGCGCGCGGTGGGGCTGGCCGCTGCGGGCGAGAAAACCCTGCAGCCGCAGGACGTCGCCATTGCCCGGAGGACCGATGACGATCGGCCCGCTAATGCCGCTTTCGAGCAGGCCGACGCGGCGCAGGATCAGCGCCCGCATGACGCGCTCGCCGAGATTGGCCTCCTGCACCATCAGGTCGCGCAAACGCTGCGAGGGGATGACGACGGCCTCGACCGGTTCGACAGCCTCGGCATTGACCAGCGACGGACGGCTGGAGAGCTGCGCCAGCTCGCCGACGAAATTGCCGGGGCCGTGGGTGATGATCGGCTCGCGCGAGCCGATCGAGGCCTGCGTGATGGCGACCTTGCCCGACAGGATGAGGATCAGGCCAGGCGAGACCTCACCAGCGGTGACGACAGGATCGCCGGCGGCATAGGTCCGTGCCTCGCCGAACCGGCGCATCCGCTCGACATCCGCATCGCCGAGGATGGGAAACATCTGGTCGCGGCGCGCGGCAATGGTCGGGCTGACGGAAGGGGCCATGGCGCGAGCGTAGCGAAGTGGTGGGGCGGTTTGAAGCGGTTTGTTGGGGGCTGGCGCATCCATGCCCGCACATCCCAATTCACGCATGGCCAATCCATGAGAGAAGCCATGCTGGTGTCCTGACCACGGGCATAGATGGCCGTGACGATGCATTGATGATCGCTGAGAAGTCAGAACGCAGACTAAATCCCTTCGTTTCGTGGCAATTCGGTTGACCAATTGCTCCGCTACAGTTGCGGCGACGATTGGTGCCCTATATCCTTCAAAAGGACACCGAAGTGTCCATCTATGGGGGGTAAAATGCCAACACTGAATCAGACGAAGAGCGTCTTGTCCTTGGAGAAGGCAACTGAAAGAGTCGAAGACCAGATCGATGACATGCTGAAATGGTACTGGAAAGAAACCCAGAAACTGGAATCTTGGACGTGGTGGCTCCAAGTTTCAGGTTTATTTTTGGCGTTCCTAACGACGGTGGTGGCTGCTTATCCATCTGACGACAAAATGGTTAAGTGGGCGGTCGTCATTCTATCCGCCGCAGCTACTTTGGTGTCTGGGTTTCTGTATAGAACGGGTATTGAGCGAGCTGCACATCTTCGCGAGCAGGGTCGCATCAAGCTCTCTGCGATAAAGCAAAGGACTATTCTTCAGCTATCCCAAGAGCCTATGACCGTAGAGGAGCAAGCATCCCGCATTCTGCAAATTGTCGACGTTATGCAGGACGTGGACGAGCGGTTCGGCGTCCATCTTTCGGCCGCAGCCAGAACAAAAGGACGGAGCGCTGCATAGGAACTTAGTGGCCGTCGTCGTTCTTCCCCGCATTATTCGATAGGAAATGTTCGGTCATAGGCTAGCGCACATGCCTAGACATCAGTGGGGCGTGGCACGTGGTAATGAGCCTTTTCGTTCACCAGACAGATGCGCCTAAACACAAATGCGGATGCGAATCGAAAGACTTATCTCCGTGATCCCGTTGGTAGTCGGGAAAGATGGTGCCCAGAAGAGGACTCGAACCTCCACTCCTTGCGGAACACGGACCTGAACCGTGCGCGTCTACCAATTCCGCCATCTGGGCTGGTGCGGGCTCATGTAAGCGGGCAAGCGATGGCTGTCAACGCGCTTTTTTCGCGGGCCGATGCTCGCCGGCTCAGTTTCGGGCGCCTGCGCCGCCCCTCACCTGCCTGCCGGCATCCTCTCCCCGTATAGTGACGGGGAGGAACGCTCTCAACCTTCCAGTACTTCCTTGGAAGCCACGGTCGAATCCGCGTTGAGCTGGTAGATGATCGGCACGCCGGTGCCGAGTTCAAGCTTGACGATCTCCTCGCCAGACTTGCCGTCCAGCGCCATGATCAGCGCGCGCAGCGAATTGCCGTGGGCAGCGACCAGGACGGTGCCGCCGCGCAGCACATGCGGCTGCAGGTCGTGCAGGTAGTAGGGCCAGACGCGGGCACCGGTGTCCTTCAGGCTTTCGCCGGCGGGCGGCGGCACGTCGTAGGAGCGGCGCCAGACATGCACCTGCTCCTCGCCCCACTTCTTGCGGGCATCGTCCTTGTTGAGGCCGGAGAGGTCGCCATAGTCGCGCTCGTTCAGCGCCTGGTCGCGGATGGTCTGGAGGTCGCTCTGGCCGACGGCGTCGAGAATGTGCTGGCAGGTTTTCTGCGCCCGGATCAGCGCCGAGGTGAAGGCGATGTCGAATTTCAGGCCGCGCGCCTTGAGCTTCTGGCCGGCGGCCTTGGCCTCGGCGTGGCCCTGCTCGGTCAGGTCGACGTCGCGCCAGCCGGTGAACAGGTTCTTCAGGTTCCATTCGCTCTGGCCGTGGCGCACGAGCACGAGGGTTCTCGACATTTTTGCTCCCTTGGGGTTCGCGGATCGGAAGCTCAGCTTAGGCCGAGCACGTCCCGCATCGAATACAGTCCCGGCTTCTGGCCCCGCGCCCAGAGCGCGGCCTTGACCGCGCCGCGGGCGAAGATGGCGCGGTCCTCGGCATGATGGGACAGCGTGATGCGCTCGCCGGTGCCGGCCAGGATCACGCTGTGGTCGCCGACCACCGAGCCGCCGCGCAACGTGGCGAAGCCGATCGTGCCTTGCTTTCGCACACCCGTATGGCCGTCGCGTGAACGCACGTCATTGCCGGAGAGGGCGATGCCGCGCCCGGCGGCGGCGGCCTCGCCGAGCAGCAGTGCGGTGCCCGACGGCGCATCGACCTTGTGCCTGTGGTGCATTTCGAGGATCTCGATGTCGAAATCGTCGGCGTCGAGCGCGCGCGCCGCCTGTTCGACCAGCACCGCCAGCAGATTGACGCCGAGGCTCATATTGCCCGACTTGACGATGGTCGCGTGGCGGGCGGCCGCGGCGATCCTGGCATTGTCATCGGCCGAGCAGCCAGTCGTGCCGATGACGTGGACGATACGCGCCTGCGCTGCGTAGCCGGCGAATTCGACTGATGAGGCCGGCGTGGTGAAATCGAGCACGCCATCGGCTTTGGCGAAGACCGGCAGCGGATCGTCTGATATCGGCACATTGATGATGCCGATGCCCGCCAGCTCACCGACATCCTTGCCTAGATAGTGAGAATCCGGGCGCTCGACAGCGCCAATGACGCGGGCGCCCGGAATGGTGTGGATGGCGCGGATCAGCGTCTGGCCCATGCGGCCGGCGGCGCCCACCACCACGAGGCCCATATCGCCTGCTTCGCTCATGTGCTCCTCACAGCAGTCTTCTTCGCACGCGTGGCCCGAACCGGAGTTTGGATCGGCTTGCTGTCATCGACAAGCCCCAGCCCCTTCTTGCCCTGGATGCGGTGGAAGCGGGAATAGATGCTGTCCGGGTCGGCCATCAGCGTCGCATGGGTGCCTTCCTCGACCAATCGTCCCTCTTCCAGCACGATGATGTGGTCCGCATTGACCACCGTCGACAGACGATGCGCTATGACGATGGTGGTACGGCCTTCCATGACATGGGTCAGCGCCTCCTGGACGCGGGCCTCCGCCTCGTTGTCGAGCGCCGAGGTCGCCTCATCGAGTAGCAGGATCGGTGCCTGGCGCACGATGGCGCGGGCGATCGAGACGCGCTGGCGCTGGCCGCCGGAAAGGGTCGAGCCGCCTTCGCCGACCGGTGTGTCGTAACCTTGCGGCTGCTGGCGGATGAACTCGTCGGCGGCGGCCTGCGTCGCGGCCTGCTCGATCTCCGCGTCGGTGGCCGAGAGCCGGCCGTAGCGGATGTTGTCGCGGATCGTGCCTTCGAACAGATAGGGTGCCTGCGCCACATAGGCGATCGACTGCCGCAGCGAATGCTTGGTCACCTTCGAGATGTCCTGGCCATCGACCGCGATGCTGCCCTGGTCGACGTCATAGAAGCGCTGCAGCAGCGCCACCAACGTCGACTTGCCGGCGCCCGAGGCACCGACGATGGCCGTGACCTTGCCGGCGGCGGCGGTAAAGCTCAGGTCCCTCAGCACCGGCATGTCGGCGTTGTAGCCGAACGTCACATTGTCGAAGCGCACCTCGCCGGTGGTGATCCTGGCCTCGACAGCATCGGGCGCATCGCCCTGTTTCGGCTCCAGGTCGAGCAACTCGTAGATCATGCGTGCGTTGACCAGCGCCCGTTCCATGCCCACCTGTGTGCGCGCCAGGCGTCTTGCCGGATCGTAGGCCATGATCAGCGCGGTGATGAAGGAAAACACCGCGCCCGGCGGCTGCCCGAGATACAGCGCCCGGTAACCGGAATAGGCGAGCACGGAGGTGATGGCGAGACCGCCCAGAATCTCGGAAATCGGCGACAGCCGCTCCGAGACGCGGGCAATCTTGTTGTTCCGCTGCTCGGCCGTGTCCGCCATGATGCCGATGCGGCGCGCCAGCTCAGCCTCCAAGGTAAAGGCCTTGACGATGGCGATGCCTTGTGTGGCCTCCTGCACGGACCCGTTCAGCCGTGAATTGATCAGCACGGATTCCCGGTTGATACGCCGCAGTCGGCGGGTGATGTAGACGACGGCCCAGATCAGTGGAGGGCCGATCAGCAGCGAACTGAGCGACAACACCGGATCCTGGTAGATCATGACGCCGACGAGAGCGACCAGCGTGACCGCGTCGCGGCTGATGGAGGTCAGTGTCAGCGACAGCAGATCGCGAACGCCGCCCACATTCTCGCTGACCTGTGCCGCCAGCCGACCGGACCGTGTATCGTTGAAGAAGTTGACGCCGAGCTTCATCAGATGGTCGAAGGCACGCTTCTGGTAGCGCGCGACCAGATTGTTGCCGATACTGGCCAACGCGACTGCCTGGCCGTAACCGGCGAAGCCGCGCAGCACGGAGGCGCCCATGAAACCGGCGCAGATCAACCAGAGCATATCGCCGCGGCGTTCGTAGAAGATCTGGTTGATCATCGGGGCCATGATCCACGCCGTGAACGCGGTGGTGCCGGAAACGATCAGCAAGCAGGCGACGGCAACGACATAGGTCCAACGATACTCGTTGCCGTTTTCTGCGAGGATGCGGCGGAGCACCGCCGTGACCTCGCCGGGGGTGGCCTTTTGCTTGGTTGGGTTTTGAAGTGTCAAATCAGAGGGCTTTTGTCGGTTTCCGCTTCCCGTGGCCGGGCAATTCGGCACCCCTATTAGCGCCAAGCAGCCGGCTTGCCTATGCCTTCGAGTGACTAACTTCGTCGCGCCACCGCCGGCCCGCCGTCTGGACGCCGAACAGCGACGGGTTTCGGGCATAGGCGGCAAGGCCGAGAAGGGCGGCCAGCGGGTGGGTGATGACGTAGACCGGCATGGTGCGCATCAGCGCGCTGTGCGGCGCCTTGTCCTCGAAGGCGGCGCGGAAATTGCCCTCCTTCAGCGCCGGCACGATTTTTTGCGCGATGCCGCCGGTGAGGAACACGCCGCCACGGCTCATGAACACCAAGGCAAGGTCGCCCGCCGTACGCCCGAGACAGGTGACGAAGGTCTCCAACGCTTCCTGCGCCACCGGATCGGTCTTGGCCAGCGCCGCACCGGTGACCTCGGCCGGCGTGGTCAAGGGCGCCGGCTTGCCATCGGCCCTGGCCACCGCCCGGTAGACGTTGACCAGGCCGCGCCCACACAGGATCTGCTCGCCCGAAACGCGGCCCTCGAGCTTCTCGATATGCGGGAAAACCTGGTAGTCGCGCGGCGTGCGCGGCCCGATGTCCATATGGCCGCCTTCGCCGGGCACCGGAATCCAGTGGTGCAGCGCGTGGACCAGCCCGGCGACGCCGAGTCCGGTTCCGGGGCCGAGCACGACGCGCCCGGCGTTGGGCTCGGGCGCGCCGCCGCCGATCTTTTCCATATGCTCTTCGCCGAGCGCCACGACGGCCAGCGCCTGCGCCTCGAAATCGTTGAGGACGACGATATCGCTCAAGCCCAGATTGGCGAACATCTGCCTCGGCTTGACGACCCAGGGACAGTTGGTGAGCTCGATCTCGTCACCATCGACCGGGCCGGCCACGGCCAGTACCGCCGAATTGGGGCGGACGGACGAGCGGTCGAGCACCGCCGCCTGGATCGCCTCGTCGATGGTGTTGTAATTGGCGGTTTGGACGATCATCGGCTCGCCGGCCTCGGAATTGGCGTCGAGCACGATCGAAAAGCGCGCATTGGTGCCGCCGATATCGCCGATCAGGATCGGAAACCGCAGCAAAGTCTCGTCATCGGCTGTGCTTGGCATGCTCTCGTCCGTTCCCCGGCGCCCCCAACGGCGCTTTGCCGTTCTTCCGTTGACTAGCGCATGGGTTTGAAAAGGGAAACGGTTTTCGAACCCGCCGGCGTGCAGGGTCGGGTTATGCGGCCAAACGGCCACTGTTTCATGAAAACAGGCCGCTAAACCGATTGAGACGGCCGATGGCGCCCAACACTCATTTCGCGGGCGGTCGTGGCCGCGGCACCGGCACGCCGACCTCGGGCGTCGCCGTGAAGGCGTTCACCGCGCTTGGCAGGCCGGCCGTCCCGCTTGCCGTGGTGGCGGGCAGCGACGGCGCTTCCGGTTCGGGCGCGGCAACCGCGACTGGCACGGCGCCGCCGTGATAGGTCGCCGCCTCGGCCGAGGCCGGCCCCGGCGCGTCGAGCACGGCCCGGCATTCCTTGGGCAGGTTGGCGATCGTCATCACGTCGCGCGCCTTGGGCGCATCGGGGTTCTTGTTGGGCCGCCACGGCTCCTGGGTGAACCACCAGGCCAGCGGCTTGCCGCAGCCATCGTCATCCGGCGTCGCTTCCTGCGCCTTGCAGGTGGGCGAGCCAGGCTGGCAGCCGATACGCATGTGGAAATGGTAGTCGTGGCCCCAGAACGGCCTGATCTTGCGCAGCCAGGTGCGGTCGCCCTTGACCGTGTCGCAGAGCTTTTTCTTGATGCCGGGATTGACCAGGATGCGCTCGACTTGCGGATAGCTCGCCGCCCGCTTCAGCAACGCCGTGTGCCGCGGCGTCCACAATGCGTCCTTCACCAGATGCGTCTTCTCGTCGACCATCAGCGTGGCGCTCATGGTCTCGCGCTGCGCCCTGGTCATGGTGCGGTCGGGCATCGGCGTCAGCCAGATGTCGGCGTCGAGCCCGATCTGGTGCGAGGCATGGCCCGTCAGCATCGGGCCGCCGCGCGGCTGCGCGATGTCGCCGATCAAAAGGCCCGGCCAGCCATCGGCGGCCGCGTCGCGCGACAGTTGCTCGATCGTGGCGATCATTGCCGGATGGCCCCAGCGACGGTTGCGCGACGGCCGCATCACCTGCCAGGTCGGGCCGTCCATGGGAATGGCGACGCCGCCGGCAAAACAGCCCTTGGAATAGAAGCCGAAGGATTGCGGCGCGGTGGCGGTCGGCAGTTTCTCGGCGCCGAACAGGTCTTTCGCCCGCTCCTCGGCGGCCGCCGGCTGTGCGGCCAGGCCTGCAATGGCCAGCACCACCGCCAACACCGCATTTCTGGCGCCGAGCGATCGCGTCGATGATTTCATGAACCGCACCCCCGTGCCTGCAACCGCCGAATCATACCACGCCAAGCGTCACGCTTCGATCGTCCTCATGCCTTGGCGCCCTTCATCGGGCTGCGCGGCGCGCCGTCGCGCCAGTCGCCGCTTGCCCACATATGGTCGAAGGCGGCGCGGTAGTCGGGAAAGCGAAACCGATAGCCCGCCGCCTTGATCGCCGCATTGGCGACCCGCTTGTTCTCGCCATAGAAGGACCGCGCCATGGGCGAAAGTTGGGCGCCCTCGAAGGGAATTTCGGGCGGCGCCTCGATACCCATCAGCGAAGCGGCGTAGGCGACGACATCCTGCGGCGGCGCCGGCTCGTCGTCGGTGACGTTGAAGATGCCGCCCGTATTGCCGCCGATCAGATGCCAGAGCGCGCCTGCAATGTCATCGCAATGGATGCGGTTGAACACCTGATCCGGCTTGACCAGCCGCCTTGCGGTGCCGTTTTCCAGATTGACCAGCGCATTGCGCCCCGGCCCGTAAATGCCGGACAGCCGCAGGATCGCCACCGGCCGGTCGATTTCCCTGCCGAACTTCTGCCACGCCTGCTCGGCCTCGACCCGCATGACCGAGCGCTTCGACACCGGCCGGCAGGCGGCCGTTTCATCGACCCAGGCGCCGCCATGATCGCCATAGACACCAACGGTCGAGAGATAGCCGATCCATTGCAGGTCAGGCATCCCTACGATTGCCTCGCGGGTGGCATTCAACACGGGATCGCCGGGGTCTTCCGGGGCGACCGAGATCACCAGATGCGTGGTTTTCTCAAGCGTTTCGCCGATTTCGTTCGTCAACTTGCCGTCGAACAGCAGCGGGACGATGCCGGCCTGGCGCAGCGCTTCGAATTTTCCCTCGGAGCGTGTCGTGCCGACGATCGTGGCGGCTCCCCTGTTGGCACGGGCAAAGGCCTTGCCGGAATAGCCGGCGCCGAAGATGAAAACCTGCTTTTGGCTCATGCATGCGTCCTGGTTGGCCGCGCCAGGCGCCATTCCTCGCGGACGGCGCCGTCGCTCTCGCTCTGCAGGCCGTCCGCGGCCCGTTCGGCATATTCGGTTTCCGGCACCAGCCGCGCCAGCGCCCAAATTGCCGCGCCCCGCACCAGCGGCGAGGCATCGCCGAGCAAGGACCGCACGGTACCGGCAAGCGACTGTTCGCCGGAATTGCCGGCGGCAATCAGCACGTTGCGGACAAAACGGTCGCGGCCAATGCGTTTGATCGGCGAACCGGAGAAGAAGGCCCGGAAGGCAGCATCGTCCAGCCGCAACAGCTCGACCAGCGGCGGCTCGCGCAAATCGTCGCGGGCGGCGAGCTTGGTCTCGGACGCGGCGCGGGCGAACTTGTTCCACGGACAGGCGGCGAGACAGTCGTCGCAGCCATAGATGCGGTTGCCGATTTTCTCCCGAAATTCATGCGGGATCGGCCCCTTGTTCTCGATGGTCAGGTACGAAATGCAGCGCCGCGCATCGAGCCTGTAGGGTGCCGGGAAGGCATCGGTCGGGCAGGCGTCGAGGCAGGCGCGGCAGGAGCCGCAATGGTCGATCTCGGGCTTGTCCGGTTCCAGTTCGGCCGTGGTGAAAATGGTGCCGAGGAACAGCCAGGAGCCATGCTCGCGGCTCACCAGATTGGTGTGTTTTCCCTGCCAGCCCAGACCCGCGGCCTCGGCCAGCGGCTTTTCCATGACGGGTGCCGTGTCGACGAAGACCTTCACGTCGCCGCCCGTCCGCGCCACGATCTTGCCGGCGATTTCCTTCAGCCGGCCCTTGATCACCTCGTGATAGTCGCGGTTTTTCGCATAGACCGAGATGGCGCCCCGATCGGGCCTGGCCAGAACCTCGCGCGGATCCTCGTCAGGCCCGTAATTCATCGCCAGCACGACGATCGAGCGCACGTCGGGCCAAAGCGTCGAAGGCTCGCTGCGGCGCGCGATCGTCTCAGCGATCCAGTCCATCGAGCCATGAAAACCGTCGGCGACGAATTCGGCGAGCCGCGCCGGAGCCAGCGGGATGGCGTCGGGAGCGGTGACGGCAATGGCAGCGAAGCCGGCGCGCCGCGCCTCCGCGTCGATCAGCGCACGCAGTTTTGCCGCGTTAGAAGTCGAGGTCCGCATAGTGCGACACCGGCGACAGGCCGCGCACGCGGTCGGTCAAGAGCGGCCGGAACGAAGGCCGCGACTTCACCCGCGTGTACCATTCGCGCGCGGCGGGATGTTCGCGCCAGTCGATCTCGCCGAGATAGTCGAGCACAGAGAGCGTCGCGGCGGCCGCCAGGTCGGCATAGGTGACCCTGCCGCCGGCCAGCCAGTGGCGGGTGCCGGCCAGCCAATTGGTGTATTTCATGTGCTGGCGGATGTTGGCGCGCGCGGCGCGGATGGCGCCCGAATCGGGCGAGCCGCCGCCAGCCGTTTCCGGCATCACCGGCTTCAGCACGCGCTCGCGCACGAGGTGGCGGGTGACCTCGCTCTCGGCCTTGTTGAGATACCAGTCGATCAGCCGGCGGATTTCGGCGCGCTGCATCGGGTCTTCGGCGAACAGCCGCTTGTCGCGCTTGAGCACGCCGCGCGTCTCGTCGAGATATTCGGAAATCACCGTCGCGCCGATGATCGGCACGTCGCCTTCGGCCAGCAGGATCGGCAGCGTGCCGGCCGGGTTCAGCGCCAGAAACTCCTTGCGCCGCGTCCAGGGCTTCTCCTCGATCAGCGCCAGCTCCTCGCCGTACTCGCCAAAGGCGAGGCGGACGAAGCGGCAGGTGGCGAACATGGGGTGATGGAAAAGCGTCAGCATGGTTCCGCGATGATAAAGCGCACTGGTGTGGTTTGGATTTGAAGTTCCTGTCCCCTCAACGGCATCCGCGTTCAGGAACTTCAAATCCAAACCACACCAGAACTTGAGTTGGCAGTGTGGCTCAGAACCCGGAATTCGCGCATCGCGCTCGTCCCAGCTATGGCGAATTCCGGATTGCCACACTGGCGAATCGCAGGGCGCACCGGTAAGTCTTGGCCGCCCGGTTAGCGGGCCGTCAGGGGTGCTGCGACCTATAGGGGGACTTCAACGCCATGACAAGCAAGCCGTGCCGTTAGCCGTCATGCAAATGCCGAGGTAGAAATGGAAAGCCAGACCATCGTCGAAGCCCTGCTGCTCGGCCTGTTGGAGGGACTGACCGAATTCATACCGGTGTCCTCGACCGGCCATATCCTGCTCGCCGGCCATTTCCTCGGCTTCCAGTCGACCGGCAAGGCCTTCGAGATCCTGATCCAGCTCGGCGCCATCCTGGCGATCCTGAGCGTCTATTTCCGCCGGCTGTGGCAGATGCTGCTCGACCTGCCGCATGACCGGCTGACGCGGCATTTCGTCATCGGCATCCTCATCGCCTTCCTGCCGGCGGCGATCATCGGCGCGCTGGCGCACGACTTCATCAAGACGGTGCTGTTCGAATCGCCACGACTGATCTGCATCATGCTGATCATCGGCGGCGTGGTGCTACTGGTCGTCGACCGCATGAATCTCAAGCCCGTCTATCGCGACGTCGAGCGGTTTCCGACCCGACTTTACCTGCAGATCGGGCTGTTCCAGTGCCTGTCGCTGATCCCCGGCACCTCGCGCTCGGGCTCGACCATCGTCGGCGCGCTGCTACTGGGCGTCGACAAGCGCGCGGCGGCGGAATTTTCCTTCTTCCTCGCCATCCCCACCATGGTCGGCGCCTTCGCCTTCGACCTGTTCAAGAACCGCAACGTGCTGACCTCGGCCGACCTGCCGATCATCGCGATCGGCTTCGTCGCCGCCTTCGTCACGGCCTTGGTCGTGGTGCGCTACCTCCTCGATTACGTCTCGCGCAACGGCTACTCGCTGTTCGGCTGGTGGCGGCTGGTTGTGGGGATCGTCGGGCTGGTAGCGTTGATGATCTGGGGGTGAGCGCAGCGACCGGTTCGGTTGGAGCAACCGAACGTTAGCGCTGCCCCTCACCTGCCTGCCGGTGTCCAGCCGATAGATGGGTAACAGTTTGAACCGGATACATAGGTAACAGTTTCTCCCCTTATGATGGGTTCGCCG
>NZ_JAIUIN010000023.1:0-94981 GCF_020165665.1 Mesorhizobium sp. BH1-1-4 | reverse complement strand
GCCCGGTTTTTTGCGGTCGCGGGGGCCCTCGATGCCATCCGGTCCGAGGACTTCGTACGCCGCCAAGCCGCGTAAGCGGAAACAGATTTCACAGGCATGACCTATGTTGTTGTTTAGTTGGTTTGAAAGAAGGCTCGATCCGTTTCCGGCAGCGGAGCCGGTCGAGCCGCCCAGGACGCTGGTTGCCTTCTGCCTGCATTATACGCGCGGCGCCTGGCCCTATATTCTTGTCGATGCGGTGCTGGTCGCGGCCATCGCCATCGCGGAAGTGTGGATGTTCGGCTTCCTCGGCCGCATCGTCGACTGGCTGTCGGGCCAGAACCGCGAGACTTTCCTGCAGACGGAAGGCTGGAAGCTCGCCGGCATGGCCTTCATCGTGCTGTTCGCGCTGCCCGGCACGGTTTGGCTGCATTCGCTGCTCAACCAGCAGACGCTGATGGGCAATTACCCCATGCGCATCCGCTGGCAGGTGCACCGCTACCTGCTCAAGCAATCGATGAGCTTCTACCAGGACGAGTTCGCCGGCCGCATCGCCACAAAGCTGATGCAGACCGCGCTTGCCGTGCGCGAATGCGTCATCAAGGTGATCGACGTCCTCAACTACGTCGTCGTCTATTTCCTCGGCATGCTGTTGATTGTCGGTTCGGCCGACTGGCGGCTGGCGGCGCCGCTTGGCGTCTGGATGGTCGGATATATCCTGTTGCTGCGCTTCTTCATCCCGCGACTGGGCAAGGTCGGGGAGGAGCAGGCCAATGCGCGCTCGACCATGACCGGCCGCGTCGTCGACAGCTACACCAACATCCAGACGGTCAAGCTGTTTTCCCATTCACGCCGCGAGGCCGCCTTCGCCAGGGAAGGCATGATGGGCTTCCTCGATACGGTCTACCGGTCGATGCGGCTGGTGACGCTGCTGTTCGGCTCGCTCTACATACTGAACGCGCTGCTGCTGTTCTCGGTCACCGCCATCTCGCTGTGGCTGTGGATGGGGCAAGTGGTGACGATCGGTGCGGTCGCAGTGGTCATCGGTCTGGTGCTCCGGATGTGGGGCATGTCGCAGTGGATCATGTGGGAAATGTCGAGCCTGTTCGAGAATATAGGCACGGTGCAGGACGGCATTGCCTCGATCTCGTTGCCGCGCCTGGTCGAGGACAGGCCTGACGCGAAGGAGATCAGCGTCTCCAAGGGTGAGATCCGCTTCGAGGACATCCGCTTCCACTACGGCAAGCAGAAGGGTGTCATCGAAAACCTGTCGCTGGTGGTCAAGCCGGGCGAGAAGGTCGGCATTGTCGGCCGCTCGGGCGCCGGCAAGTCGACGCTGGTCAATCTCTTGCTGCGCTTCTACGACCTGGAAAGCGGCCGGATCCTGATCGACGGCCAAGAGATCGCCGGCGTGAAACAGGATTCGCTGCGCGCGCAGATCGGGATGGTCACGCAGGATACCTCGCTGCTGCATCGTTCGGTGCGCGAAAATATCCTCTATGGCCGGCCCGATGCCACCGACGAGATGCTGCTCGAGGCGGCGCGGCGGGCCGAGGCGATGGATTTCATATCAGGACTTTCGGACCATCATGGACGCAAGGGGTTCGACGCCTATGTGGGCGACCGCGGCGTCAAACTGTCCGGCGGTCAACGGCAACGCATCGCCATTGCTCGCGTTATGTTGAAGGACGCGCCCATACTTATCCTTGACGAGGCGACGTCGGCGCTCGATTCCGAGGCGGAAGCCGCCATCCAGGAGAATCTCTACAAGCTCATGCAGGGCAAGACCGTCATCGCCATCGCGCACCGGCTGTCGACCATCGCGGCGATGGACAGGCTCGTGGTGATGGACCAGGGTCGCGTCATCGAGGAGGGCTCGCACGAGGAACTGGTCGCCAGAGGCGGACTCTACGCGCAGCTCTGGCAGCGCCAGTCGGGTGGGTTCCTGCTCGATGACGTCCCAGTCGAAGCCGCCAATGACGCAATAGCAAAGGGGCAAGCCGCAGAATGATGGCCGCCGCATGATGACAGCCGTCTACCGCTGGTTCGAGACCTGGGTCTACCCGTTCAGGGAGCCGGCGAATCTTCGGCCACCGGCCAGCATCACGGGCTTCCTCTGGCACTATGTTGGGCAAGCGAAGTTCGCCTTCTTCGCCATGCTGGTCATCGGCGGCATCGCGCCGCTGGTCGAGGCCGGCCTGTTCTATTTCGTCGGGCGGCTGGTCGATATTCTCGATCAATTGCCCGGCGAGCGCAGCTGGCACGCGCTGTGGACCGCCGCCGGCCCCGAACTGGTGTTCATGGTCGCGGTGGTGCTGGTCATCCGCACCATCGTCGTCGGCCTGTCGGCCCTGGTCGACGAACAGACGATCACGCCCGGCTTCTACAATCTGGTGCGCTGGCAGGCGCACCGGCATGTCTCGCGCCAGTCCTACGCCTTCTTCCAGAACGATTTCGCCGGCCGCATCGCCACCAAGGTCTGGCAGGCGGGGCAGGCGACCGGCGACCTGATGGAAAGCTTCATCGAGGTCGTCTGGTTCATGGTCGTCTATACGGTGACGACGCTGGCGCTGGTCGCCGGGCTCGACCTCAGGCTGGCGGCACTCGTGGTGGTCTGGATTACCGCCTTCGGCTTTCTGGCGAAACTCTATTTGCCGGCAATCCGCAAGCATGCCGAAGCGACGGCGGAGGCGGGTTCCATGATCAATGGCCGCATTGTCGATTCCTACTCCAACGTGCAGACGCTGAAACTGTTCGCGGCCGACGGCGACGACCGCTACATCAGGAACGGTTTTGACATCTATCTCGACGCATTGCGGCCCTTCACCCGCCGATTGACCGGCGTGCGCATGGCGCTGACGACGCTGTCGGGCATCATGATCACGGCGATCGGCTGCTTTGCCGTCTATCTCTGGGTCGAGGGCTCGATCACCGTTGGCGCCGTCGCCTTCACGCTCAGCCTGGTGCTGCGGCTCAACATGCTGCTTGGCCGGCTGATGATGCAGATGAACGGCATCTTGCGCAATCTCGGCGTATTGGAGAACTCCAAGGCGCTGATCTCGCAGCCGCTCGGGCTGACCGATACGCCGGACGCGAAAGAGCTAGTCGTGACGGGCGGGCGCATCGACGTCAGGAATGTCGAGTTCCACTACGGCAAGGGGTTCGGCGTGCTCAACGGCATCGACCTCGTCGTCAAGCCGGGTGAGAAGGTCGGGCTGGTCGGCCCGTCAGGCGCCGGCAAGACGACGCTGGCCAATCTGATCCTGCGCCTCTACGACCTCGAAAGCGGCGAGATCACCATCGACGGCCAGAACGTCTCTGATGTGACGCAGAATTCGCTGCGCGCCAATATCGGCGTCGTTAGCCAGGACACCGCGCTGTTCCACCGCTCGCTGCGCGACAACATCAAGCTCGGCATGCCCGACGCGACGGACGCCGAGGTGATCGCGGCGGCGAAAAAAGCCGAGGCGCACGAGTTCATCCTGACCTTGCGCGACAACCGCGACCGCGCCGGCTACGAGGCCTTTGTCGGCGAGCGCGGCGTGAAACTGTCGGGCGGCCAGCGCCAGCGCGTGGCGATCGCCCGCGTCTTCCTCAAGGACGCGCCGATCCTGATCCTCGATGAGGCGACGTCGGCGCTCGATTCCGACATCGAGGCGGCGATCCAGGAGAACCTGACACGGCTGATGGAGAACAAGACCGTGATCGCCATCGCCCACCGGCTGTCGACGATCGCCGCGCTTGATCGCCTCGTCGTGCTGGATGGCGGCCGCATCGTCGAGCAAGGCACGCATGACGAACTGGTAGCGCTCGACGGGCTCTATGCCCGGCTGTGGAAGCGCCAGTCGGGCGGCTTCCTCTATCACGAGGAAAGCGTGCTCGAAGAGACGCGGCCGGCGGAGTAGGCGCATGGGTGGATCGCCAGAGGTCAGCCCAGGAGTCGGCCCAGAGACGGGCTATGTGCTCAAGCGTTTGCGGCCAACCGCGCCGGCCTTCGACACGTTGAAGGATGAGAGCCGGCTGGAGGGCTACTGGATGCTGGTGCGCCTGGGCGATGGCTGGGCAAGCGGCCGCAACAAGTTCCTGAAGCGGGGCGAGGCGCTGTTCGGGGCATGGCATGGCCGGGAACTCGCCGGCGTGTGCGGGCTGAACATCGATCCCTATTTCGAGGGCAGGGACCAAGGCCGGGTCCGTCACCTGTTCGTCAGCGCGCGCCACCGCCGCAACGGCCTTGGCCGCATGCTGGTGGAAACCGTTGCCGACAGGGCTCGTCAGTATTTTTCAGTCTTGAACACCCGCGCGCCCCCGGAAGCCTTCGGTTTTTACGAAAGGCTTGGCTTTCAACGCGTGGAAGGCGAAGAATTCGTCACCCATCGCATAATTTTCGGGAAAGGGGGCTGAATGTCCTTGCGTCCACCGTCTCATCTTGCCGGCGCTACCGCTGCCGAAGCCGCCTTCGATGCGCTCGGTCATGAAATCCTGGCGGAAAAAGCGGCCGCTCTCGGGCGCGCCGGTCAAAAGGTGGAGGAAACGCTGGCCCGGCTGGCCAGCAATGCCGAGGAGGACCTGCGTCCCCTTCTTCTCAAGGAGGCCGCCGTGGCCGTCCACGCCTATTTCATCCAGCGCGAACTGTGCGGCTTTCGAAAGCACGATGCCGTCATCCGCGAATACAACATCCCCAGGGCGGTACTTGTCCGGTTGGGAGCGACGTAGGGATCACTCCAGCCATTCGGTGATGAACGTGCCGTTCTCGTGGATGTCGGTCGTTTCCAGCTGGCCGGGACCGAGATTGGTGAATTTGTGCGGCGTGTTGGGCGGCACGATGACAATCTGGCCGGCGGAGGCCTCGATTTCCTGGTCGCCGACCGTGAACAGGGCGCTGCCGTGGCGGATGATGAAGATCTCCGCATAGGGATGGGAATGCAGCCGCGGACCGCCGTCTGTGTCGGGCAGATGATTGAAGATCAGGCAGGAGTTGGAACCGTAGACGCCGCACTGCAGTTCGCCCTTCCAGCGGTCGGGACGAACAGCCCATTCCTCGCGATCGATGACATGCGCCATGACGGGGAAGATAGATCACACCGACATCCTGTGTAGAGGTAAACAGAGATGCCGGATTTGCGGTTGTTTCCCGGTTGTTTAGCCGTCCTTCGCGGCCATTCGCCGCCTTGTCGCGCGATAGGGTATTTTGTCCCCGCGACAATCTGCCCTTGTGCCTTGACCCGTCTGGACAAAAACGGGCTTCACGCATAAACCGAAGTCCAAATGCCGGAGGAATTCGCTAGCCTGTTCGCCATGCGCTGTCGGGTTGGCGTGATTGAGCGGGGAACAAGGCTCGGCCACCGGCGCGGAAGAGGCGAAAGGATCAGGCACCCGTGAGCGCAACCGACATCCACGATCCCAATCGTCGAGATTTTCTCTACGTCGCCACCGGCATGGCCGCCGTGGTCGGCGCCGGTGCCGTCGCCTGGCCGTTCATCGACCAGATGCGCCCCGACGCCTCGACGCTGGCGCTCGCTTCGGTCGAGGTCGACGTCTCCTCGCTGACGCCTGGGAGCTCGCTGATCGTCAAGTGGCGCGGCAAGCCGGTCGTGGTGCGCAACCGCACCGAAAAGGAAATGAAGGACGGCGAGGCCGTCAGCCTCTCCGATCTCAAGGATCCGATCGCCCGCAACGCCAATTTGCCGTCCGATGCGCCGGCGACTGATGCCAACCGCACCACGCCCGGCAAGGAAGCCTGGATGGTGATGGTTCAGGTCTGCACGCATCTGGGCTGCATTCCACTCGGCCAGGAAGGCGATTTCGGCGGCTGGTTCTGCCCGTGCCACGGCTCGCAATACGATACCGCTGGCCGCATCCGCAAAGGCCCGGCGCCGGAGAACATGGCGATTCCGGTATTCAAATTCATTTCCGATACCAAACTCCTTATCGGTTGAGGCAGGGGATATTTCGATGAGCGAGGGACACTCGACCTATACGCCGAAGACCGGTATCGAACGCTGGTTCGACGCCCGCATGCCGCTGCCCAGGATGGTCTATGACAGCTTCATCGCCTATCCGGTGCCGCGCAACCTGAACTATATGTGGACCTTCGGCGGCATCCTGGCGATCATGCTGGTGTCGCAAATCCTGACTGGCATCGTGCTGGCGATGCACTATACGTCGGACAGCGCTCTCGCCTTCAATTCGGTCGAGAAGATCATGCGCGACGTCAACTCCGGCTGGCTGTTGCGTTACATGCATGCCAACGGCGCCTCGTTCTTCTTCATCGCGGTCTACCTGCATATCTTCCGCGGTCTTTATTACGGCTCCTACAAGGCACCGCGCGAACTGCTGTGGATCCTGGGCTGCATCATCTATCTGCTGATGATGGCGACCGGCTTCATGGGCTACGTGCTGCCTTGGGGGCAGATGAGCTTCTGGGGCGCCACCGTCATCACCGGCTTCTTCAGCGCCATTCCGCTGGTCGGTGACTGGATCCAGCAGTTGCTGCTCGGCGGCTTCGCCGTCGACAACCCGACGCTGAACCGCTTCTTCGCGCTGCACTACCTCCTGCCGTTCATGATCGCCGGCGTCGTCGTCCTGCACGTCTGGGCGCTGCATGTCGTGGGTCAGTCGAACCCGACCGGCATCGAGGTCAAGTCGAAGACCGACACCGTCGCCTTCACGCCCTACGCGACCATCAAGGACGCGTTCGGCATGATCGTGTTCCTGTTCATCTTCGCCTATTTCATCTTCTTCCTGCCGAACTATCTCGGCCACGCCGACAACTACATCGTCGCCAACCCGCTGAAGACGCCAGCCCATATCGTGCCGGAATGGTACTTCCTGCCGTTCTACGCGATCCTGCGCGCCATCACCTTCAACATCGGGCCGATCAATTCCAAGCTCGGCGGCGTGCTGTGCATGTTCGGCGCTATCGTCATGCTGTTCCTGGTGCCGTGGCTCGACACCTCGAAGGTGCGCTCGGCGGTCTACAGGCCCTGGTACAAGCTGTTCTTCTGGCTGTTCGTGGCCGATGCCATCCTGCTTGGCTGGCTGGGCTCGCAGCCGGCGGAAGGCAGCTATGTGTTCATGGCGCAGATGGCGACACTGTTCTACTTCGCCTTCTTCCTGATCGTCCTGCCGGTGCTCGGCCTGATCGAGACGCCGCGCAGGCTGCCCAACTCGATCACCGAGGCGGTGCTCGAGAAGAACAAGGGCGGCAGCGGGCATCCGGCGGGCGCCACGGCAGCACCTGAGACCAAGGGCTGAGCGGTAGAGAATCTAAGGGGATTTGGCATGAAAAAGATTCTCACCTCGCTGGCGCTGATCGGCCTCGTGGCCGCCGGCACCGCCGCCTTCGCGGCCGAAGAGGCGCACGACGCGGCGGCTCCGACGCATTTCCCGATCCACGAACCGAAGGAAATGAGCTGGAGCTTCACTGGCCCGTTCGGCACCTATGACAAGGCGCAGCTGCAGCGCGGCCTGAAGGTCTACAAGGAAGTCTGCTCGGCCTGCCATTCGATGAACCTTGTGGCGTTCCGCACGCTGTCGGACCTCGGCTACAGCGACGCCCAGGTCAAGACGTTCGCGGCCGAATACACCATCCATGACGGTCCCAACGATGCCGGCGACATGTTCGACCGTCCCGGCAAGCCGTCGGACCATTTCCCGGCGCCGTTTGCCAACGAGGAAGCCGCGGCTGCCTCCAATGGCGGCGCGGCACCGCCCGACATGTCGCTGCTGGCCAAGGCGCGCGGCGTGGAACGAGGTTTTCCGCAGTTCGTCTTCGACATCTTCACCCAGTACGACGCGGGTGGCCCCGACTACATCCATTCGCTCCTGACCGGCTATGACGAGAAGCCGCCGGCCGGAATGGTCATTCCCGAAGGCACGCATTACAACCCGTACTTCATGTCGGGCGTGTCGCTGAAGATGCCCAAGCCGCTCTCCGACGGCCAGGTGACCTATGACGACGGTTCGCCGCAAACCGTCGACCAGTACGCCCGTGATGTGTCGACCTTCCTGGCCTGGGCGGCCGAGCCGCACATGGAAGCCCGCAAGAAGACCGGCTTCCGCGTGCTGGTGTTCCTGCTTCTGTTCGGCGCCCTGGTCTATCTGACCAAGCGCAAGGTCTGGGAAGCCGTCGCCCACTAAGGCCTGTTGACCTTCAGGTGAGGCCGGTCTGCAAACGATGGCTTCCTGCGCTTCCGGTGCTCACGTACTTCAAGTACGCTCCGCTCCGGTTCTCGGAAACCATCGTTTTCGACTCGGCCTGACCTGAATCTCAAAAGGCCTTGGCCGTTCAATGCACAATGTGGGGCGTCGAGAGGCGCCCTTTCTGCTTTTGAGGTGGATTACACCACCACGCCTCTGCGGTGTCACATGGCCGTCACCGCACATCGCGATCCTGCGGCGCTCTCATCAAAGGATCACGCCCATGAAAAGATACGCATCGCTCGCGGCAGGCCTGCTGCTGCTTGTCGTCGGCTCCGCGGCCCATGCCGAAGACGCAAAACCGTTCATCACCAACAAGGATGTCGACCTGACGATGATCCTGCCGCCGCCGCCGGCCAATGATTCGGCCGAGACCAAGGCCGAGCTTGGCGAGGTGCTGACCGTGCAAGTCACGCGCACGCCCGAAATGGAAGCTCGCGCCATCGCCGATGCCGAGGAAAACGTCTGGCGTTTCGCCGATGTCATGGGGCCGAATTTCAACAAGGACAAGCTGCCGAAATTCAGCGCCTTCTTCGATCGCGTGGTGGAGACCGAAGGCGCCGTCGTCGACCCGGCAAAGGATGTCTGGAAGCGACCGCGCCCGCATCAACTCAGCGATCTCGTCAAGCCGGTGGTCAAGCTGTCGAGCTCCGGTTCCTGGCCGTCAGGCCACGCGACCGTCGGCACGATGATGGGCATCATCCTGTCCGACATGGTTCCGGAAAAGCGCGCCGAGATCATGGCCCGCGCGGCCGAGTTCGCCCACAACCGAATCGTTGGCGGCATCCATTATCCGTCCGACGTCGAGATGGGCAAGATTTCCGGCAGCGTGATCGCCGCGGTCCTGCTCAACCGGGAGGATTTCAAGGCCGAGTACGAAGTGGCCAGGGCCGAGCTTCGGTCCGATCTCGGCATGTAGGGTTTGGCAAATAACCATCCGTTCGAGCGGGGCGCCTTCGGGCGCCCCTTTTTCGTGGCTGCGCCAACGGCAGGAAAAATCGCCGACGTCTGCTCCCGGGCCCTGATCAAATCCTTTGCCGGATGCGCTTGTTTCGGCCGCCACATCGCGCTAGCCGTTGTCGGTCGCGCCGGGTTACGATCGGCCCGCGCCGTTTTACTTTGTCAGCCGGATCATTCGGAGCCGCTTCATGAAACCTTCTCTCGAAGACACGCTGCTGGCGTCGATCCGCACCATTCCGGACTATCCCAAGCCCGGCATCCTGTTTCGCGACATCACCACGCTGCTCGGCAATGCGCGCGCCTTCCGCCGCGCCATCGACGAGCTGGTGCATCCCTATGCCGGGCAGAAGATCGACAAGATCGCCGGCATCGAGGCGCGGGGCTTCATCCTTGGCGGCGCCGTCGCGCACCAGCTCTCGGCCGGCTTCGTGCCGATTCGCAAGAAGGGCAAGCTGCCCTATGAGACGGTGCGCGTCGCCTACAGCCTGGAATACGGGCTGGACGAGATGGAGATGCACAAGGACGGCGTCGCGCCCGGCGAGAAGGTGATCCTTGTCGACGACCTCATCGCCACCGGCGGCACGGCGGAAGCGGCGGTCAAGCTGCTGCGCCAGATCGGCGCGGACATCCTCGCCGCCTGCTTCGTCATCGACCTGCCGGATCTGGGTGGACGCGCCAAGCTCGAAGCGCTGGGTGTTCCGGTGAGGACGCTGATCGGGTTCGAGGGGCATTAGTGAATAGTGAATAGTGAATAAGCGTTGCGCTCACTCACTACCCACCTTCACCAGCACGGCACTTTCGAACTCCAGCACCTTGGCGCCGTTCGAATCGGAGGCCTCGCAGAGCAGCGCCAGCAGCCGCCAGCCCGGGCGCGACGCGATCGGGCGGTGGGAAAGCGCGGTGCGCATGAAAGTGATGGTTTGCCCGGCATAAACGGGCTTCAGCCACTTCAGGTTCTTGAAGCCGGGCGAGGGGCCGAATTCGGGCACCGCGCCGTCCCAGCCTTCGGCGTCCAGGCGGGTCTCCAGGTTCAGCTTCATCCAGGTGGCGGCGGTGTGCCAGCCGGAGGCGCAAAGCCCGCCGAGCACGCTTTTCCGGGCGGCTTCCTCATCGATGTGGAAGATCTGCGGGTCGTACTTGCGGGCGAACGCCTTGATCGCGTCGGCCTCGAATGTGTGCGAGCCCAGCGTCACCGTGGTGCCGATGCGGAAGAACTCGTCCAAGGTCATGACAGGTTACCCGCGGCATCGCGCGTCAGGAACATGACGGAGTTCTCCAACTCGAAAACGCTTTCGCCGCGTTGGTTGACCAGTTCGCTGCGCATGGTGACGAAGCCCAGTTGGGGCTTGGATTTCGACAGGCGCCTGGCCAGGACCACGAGGTTGCCCCGCAGCGTATCGCCGGCCAGCACCGGCTTCTTCCACTTGACCTGATCGACGCCGGGCGCGCCCTGGCAGGTGGAGTCCAGCAGGAAGGCATCGCACAGCATGCGCATGAACATGGCGCATGTGTGCCAGCCGGAGGCCGAGAGGCCACCGAGGATACTGGCCTTGCCGGCTTGCTCGTCGAGATGCATCGGCTGCGCATCGAATTCGCTGGCGAATTCGATAATCTCCGCCGCGCTTACCTGTTTGACGCCGAGGTCGAACGAGGCACCCTGGACGAAATCCTCATAGGCCCATGTCTTTGCGGTCATGTCGGCAATCCGGTTGAATCCCAAGGATCGGGCAACCCGGATGCAGGCCGGCGGCGTTTTGGTCAAGTCCTTTCTGGTGAGCCAGCCTGGAGCAGCCGGCGCCGGCGGCGGTGGTCAGAGCCAGCCGCGGCGGCGGAAATACCAGAAGGGCAGGATCGCCGACAGGATCATCATGGCGATGGCGAAGGGATAGCCGAACTCCCATTTCAGCTCGGGAATGACGTCGAAATTCATGCCGTAGATCGAGGCGACCAGCGTCGGCGGCAGGAAGATGACGGCGGCGACCGAGAAGATCTTGATGATGGCGTTCTGCTCGATCGAGATCATGCCGAGCGTGGCGTCGAGCAGGAAGGAGATCTTCTGCGACAGGAAGGTGGCGTGGTCGGCGAGCGACAGCACGTCGCGCGACAGCGTCTTGACGCGGGCGCGCACATCCTTGCTCATCTTGGTCTGGGTGGCGACATGGGCGAGGAAACCCGCCAGGCGCTGCAGCGAGATCAGGCTGTCGCGGATCGAGGAGGCGATGTCTTCCTTGCGGCCGATCGCTTTCAGCAGTTCCTGGAAGTCGCGGTTGCGCTTCGACACCTTGATCGAACGTGCTTCGAAAATATCGCGCGAAATCACTTCCACGTCGCGGCCGGCGCGTTCCAGGATGTCGGCGAGGCGGTCGACGATCGCTTCCAGCAGGCCGATCAGGATGGTGTCGCCGCTGGTGCAGCCGGTCGCCACCTTCTCGGCGCGCAGCGGGAAGGTCTTGAAGGCCTTGGGTTCATGATAGCGAATGGTGATCAGCCTTTTGCCGGCGAGCGCGAAGGTGACCGGCGACATCAGGGGATCGTCGACCTCGGTCTGCGCGGGCAGGGTGGCGGTCATGAAATAGGCGCCGTCCTCGATGTAGAGGCGGCTGGAAATCTCGATCTCCTCCATCTCCTCGCGGGTCGGGATGGCGACGCCGAGCCAGCTTTCGATGGTGGCCTCTTCCTCCTTGGTTGGATTGAAGAGATCGGCCCAGACGATCTTGTCGCCATCCGCCGCGAGATCGTCGCTGAGGCGCAGGCGATCATTGTCGACGACGAAGGCTTTGATCATCGCCGGATTTCCCTGCCAAAGCTGCGCTCGGATAGACGCATCGTGTCGGATTTCACAGGGCAGGCCCTTTCGACGAGAGCGCCGACCGCGCGCAGCAGCCGATTAGACCCGCGATGTGACAAGGTCAAGGCAGGGCAAAAAAGCCGTAGCCAGCCAGCGTGGCCGATCACGGGTCGAGCCCGTCAGGTGTTGAACTTGAACAACAGCACGTCGCCGTCCTGGACGACATATTCCTTGCCTTCGTCGCGGGCCTTGCCGGCTTCCTTGGCCGCCACTTCGCCGCCGAGCGTGACATAGTCGTTGTAGGCGATGGTCTGGGCGCGGATGAAGCCGCGCTCGAAATCGGTGTGGATGACGCCGGCGGCCTGCGGGGCCTTGTCGCCCCTGTGGATGGTCCAGGCGCGCGTTTCCTTCGGACCGGCGGTGAAATAGGTGATCAGATGCAACAGGTCGTAGCCGGCGCGGATGACCTTGTTGAGGCCCGGCTCGTCGAGGCCGAGCGAGGACAGGAACTCCATCTCTTCCTCGTCCGAGAGCTGGGCGACCTCGGCTTCGATCGCGGCCGAGATCACCACCGTGCCGGCGCCCTGCGCGGTTGCCATTTTTTCCACGGCCCTGGTGTGCTCGTTGCCGGTCGCGGCATCGGCCTCGGCGACGTTGCAGACATAGAGCACGGGGTGCGAGGTCAAGAGGTTCAGGCCCTGCAGGATGCGCAGGTCCTCCGCCGAAATGCCCTTGAGCAGGATGCGGGTCGGCTTGCCGGCCTGCAGCAGCTCGAGCGCCGCCTCCATCATCGGCAGCACCGTGGTGGCTTCCTTGTCCTTGCTGCCGGCGCGCTTGCGGATCTGCACGATGCGGCGCTCGAGGCTGTCGAGGTCGGCGAGCATCAGCTCGGTCTCGACCGTCTCGGCGTCGGCGACCGGGTCGATGCGGCCCTCGACATGGGTGATGTCGTCATCCTCGAAGCAGCGCAGCACATGCACGATGGCGTCGACCTCGCGGATGTTGGCGAGGAACTGGTTGCCCAGCCCTTCGCCCTTGGAGGCGCCGCGCACCAGGCCGGCAATGTCGACGAAGGAGATGCGGGTCGGGATGATCTCCTTCGACTTGGCGATCTCGGCGATCTTCCGCAGGCGCGGATCGGGCACCGCCACCTCGCCTGTATTCGGTTCGATGGTGCAGAAGGGGTAGTTGGCGGCCTGCGCGGCGGCCGTCCTCGTCAGCGCGTTGAAGAGCGTCGACTTGCCGACATTGGGCAAGCCAACGATGCCGCATTTGAAACCCATTGTGTCCGGTCCTATCGGGAAAGCGAAATTTGATGAGGGCTATGGGCGATAGGGGTCGGGAACGTCAAGCCCTGTAACGCCGATGGTCCCGCGGCTCAGTCCTTGTTGCCGAAGAGTTTCTTCAGCATCGCGGCCATCGGGCCGGTGTCGGGCAGCTTGGCGGGCGCCTGCTGGGGGCGGGCCTGACGGACGTGGCTTTGCTGTTTCGGAGCCTGTTTTTGCGCCGGCTTTTCCGGTTCGGCGCCGGCCTTGCCTTGCACGGCAAGGGCGGCCTTGTTCATGAAGCCGGATTCGTCACCCTTGACGATCATCGCGGCGTTGTCGGCGATGGCGTCGAGCAGCGGGTCGAGCCATTCGCGGTCGGCCTTGGCGAAATCGCCCAGCACATGATGCTGGACCATTTCCTTGACGCCGGGATGGCCGACGCCGATGCGCACGCGGCGATAGGTATTGCCGACATGGCCATCGATCGAGCGGATGCCGTTGTGGCCACCGGCACCGCCGCCGGTCTTGATGCGTAATTTGCCCTCGGCGAGATCGATCTCGTCATAGAAGACGGTGAGGGCGGAGGGAGCGAGCTTGTAGAAGCGCAGCGCCTCGCCGACGGACTGGCCGGACAGGTTCATGAAGGTCTGCGGCTTGATCAGGATGATCTTTTCGTCGCCGAGCGTGCCTTCGGCGATCAGGCCCTGGAACTTCTTCGACCAGGGCGAAAAGGAATGGCGGCGGGCGATAGCGTCCGCCGCCATGAAGCCGACATTGTGCCGGTTTTCAGCGTATTTCGCGCCCGGATTGCCGAGGCCTGCAAATACAAGCATCGTCGTCTCCGGGCGTGAAAGGAGTTACTTCTCTTCGGCGGCGGGAGCCGCTTCAGGAGCCGCGGCCTCGACCGTCTCTTCCGTCTCCGGCTTCATCGCCGACGAACCGGCGACGGTCGCGATGGTGAAGTCGCGGTCGGAGATCACCGGCTTGACGCCGGCCGGCAGCTTGACCGCCGAGATGTGGATCGAATCGCCGATGTCGGCGCCGGTGAGATCGACGGTGATGAATTCCGGGATCGCATTGGCCGGGCAGTGGAACTCGACCTCGTGACGCACGATGTTGAGCACGCCGCCGCGCTTGATGCCGGGCGACTTGTCTTCATTGATGAAGTGCACGGGAACATCGACGTTGACTTCGGTATCCTTGCCGATGCGCAGGAAGTCGACATGGACAGGGAAATCCTTGACCGGGTCGAGCTGAAAATCCTTCGGCAGAACCTGGATCTTCTTGCCGCCGACATCGATCGTGGCGACCGTGGTCAGGAACCCGCCGCCATGGATCTTGTAGTAGACGTCCTTGTAGTTCAGCGCAATCGCCAGGGGAGGCTGCTTGTCGCCGTAAATCACTGCAGGCACTTTACCATCGCGGCGAACTGCACGGGCGGACCCCTTACCGACCTGTTCGCGCGCTTCGGCCTTGAGCTCGTAAGTATCGTGGCTCATGGTTTTTCCTTTCGCGTGTTATGGAGCGCCTACGGTTGGTGATGTGCCAGGCCGTAAACGTCGAAAGCCGCCGGACCTCGATGTCCGAATGCCGGAAACCGCAGCGAGCGGATCTTTGTTCGGGATCACAAGGGGAAGGCAGCCTTCCGCCGCGTTGCCTCCAAGGGTGTCTACGCGGGTGGCGGCTCTATAGCGGAAGGCGGGCGAGGGTGCAAGCGGCGGTCGGAGGGGCCGCCACTACCGCTCGCCAGTCAAGGCATCGCGCAGCGCCTGGACCTGCCGGTTCAGGGCGTCGAGCTCGGCCAGTGTCATGCCCGAGCGTTCGACCAGTGTCTCGTTCAGGCAGTTGCACTGGACAAGCAGCTTGCGGCCGGCT
Source organism: Mesorhizobium sp. BH1-1-4 (assembly GCF_020165665.1). Taxonomy (NCBI): domain Bacteria; kingdom Pseudomonadati; phylum Pseudomonadota; class Alphaproteobacteria; order Hyphomicrobiales; family Phyllobacteriaceae; genus Mesorhizobium; species Mesorhizobium sp. BH1-1-4. The sequence continues at coordinate 79,912 of NZ_JAIUIN010000023.1, read as the reverse complement.
GCCGTCAGGTCGACCTGCACCTGGCGCTCGTCGGTCTGGCTGCGCTGGCGGGTCACCAGGCCGGCCTGTTCCATGCGCTTGACCAGCGGCGTGACCGTGCTCGATTCCAGGGCGAGCCTGTGCGCGATCGTGCCGACCGACACGCCGTCGGCCTCGCCCAGCGCGTTGAGCACGAGATATTGCGGATAGGTGATGCCCATCTCGTCCAGCATCGGCTTGTAGGTGCGATTGATCGCCATTGAGGTGGCGTAGAGGGTGAAGCAGAGCTGATTGTCCAGCGGAAGAGGCACGACGCATTCCTTTGCCGATTAAGCGTTCGCGACATGTACCACGAAAAATGATATCGCGATACATATTTTTCTGGACAAGGAGAGCGAGCTGCCTTAGCGGTATGAATATCGCGATATTGTTTATTGCGATATCAAATCAAATGGAGATTGAGATGACCTCGCAGACCAAATCCGGCTCAGGCAGCGGCACGATCACCACCAAGGACGGCACGCGGATCTATTACAAGGACTGGGGAACCGGTCAGCCCATCGTCTTCCATCACGGCTGGCCGCTGAGTAGCGACGACTGGGACGCCCAGATGCTGTTCTTCCTGGCGCAGGGCTACCGCGTCATCGCCCATGACCGGCGCGGCCACGGCCGGTCGACGCAGACGGATATCGGCAACGAGATGGACACCTATGCCGCCGACGTGGCTGAACTTGCCGCGCATCTCGACCTCAAGGACGCCATCCATGTCGGCCATTCGACCGGCGGCGGCGAAGTGGCGCGTTATGTTGCCCGGTATGGAGCGGGCGGCCGGGTTGCCAAGGCCGCGTTGCTCGGCGCGGTGCCGCCGATCATGCTCAAGACCGCAGCCAATCCCGGCGGCCTTCCCATCGAGGTGTTCGACGGCTTCCGCTCCGGCGTCGCGGGCAATCGCGCGCAGCTTTACATGGACGTTCCCGCCGGCCCATTTTACGGGTTCAACCGGCCGGGCGCCGCGGTCTCGCAGGGCGTTATCGACAATTGGTACCGCCAGGGCATGATGGGTGGCACCAAGGCGCATTATGATTGCATCAAGGCCTTCTCGGAAACCGATTTCACCGAGGATCTGAAGGCGATCGAGGTGCCGGTGCTGGTCATGCACGGCGACGACGACCAGATCGTTCCGATCGCCGATTCGGCGCTGCTGGCGATCAAGCTGCTCAAGAAGGGCGAGCTCAAGGTCTACAAGGGCTTTCCGCACGGCATGGCCACGACCCATGCGGACGTCATCAACGCCGACCTGCTGGCCTTCTTCAAGGCCTGAATCCTTCCCGCTTGAACGGCAAAGGCACCCGCCATGTGGCGGGTGCCTTTGCCTGGACATAACTCGGATGATTCTAAGCAGCTGCTTGCGCCTTGCGGGCTTCCTTCATGTTGGGCAGGAACACCGTCAGCAGCCCCAGGAACGGCAGGTAGGAGCAGATCTGGAAGACGAAATCGATGCCCTTCATGTCGGCGACGACGCCAAGCAAGGCGGCCGCGATGCCGCCGACGCCGAAGGCGAAACCGAAGAAGATGCCGGCGATCGTGCCGACGCGGCCCGGCACCAGTTCCTGCGCGAAGACGACGATGTTGGAGAAGGCCGACGACAGGATGAGGCCGATCAGCACGGTCAGCACCATCGTCCATTCCATGTTCGCGTAGGGGAGCGCCAGCGTGAAGGGCAGGACCCCGACGATCGAGAACCAGATCATCGCCTTCTGGCCATAGCGGTCGCCGAACGGACCGCCGAGCAGGATGCCCAGCGCTGAGGAGCCGAGGAAGAGGAACAGCATGACCTGCGACATCTGCACCGAAACGCCGAACTTATGCATGGAATAGAAGGTGTAGTAGCTGGCCAGGCTGGCGATATAGGCGTTCTTGGTCAGCACCAGCAAGGTCAGCACCGCCAAGGCCCACATCACCTTGCGGCGCGGGAAGGGCGAGACGAAGCTTGCCGTCTTGCGATTGCCTTGCGCGGCCCGCAGGCGGCTGTACCAGCCACCGACCTGCCACAGGACGAAGATGCCGATCAGCGAGCCGACGGCGAACCAGGCGATGCTGGTCTGGCCGAAGGGCACGACGATGAAGGCGGCCAGCAAGGGGCCCATCGACTGACCGAAATTGCCGCCGACCTGGAACAGCGACTGCGCCAGCCCGAACCGGCCGCCGGACGCGAAGCGGGCGATGCGCGAGGATTCGGGATGGAAGATCGCCGAGCCGATGCCGATCAGCGAGGCACCGATCAGGAGCAGGTAGTAGTGCCCGGCATAGGCCAGCACGACCAGGCCGATCAGCGAGGACGCCATGCCCCAGGGCAGCGAATAAGGCATCGGCCGCTTGTCGGTGACCGCGCCGATGATCGGCTGCAACAGGGATGCCGTGACCTGGAAGGTGAAGGTCAACAGGCCGATCTGCCAGAAATCGAGGCCGTAATTCTCTTTCAGAAGCGGATAGATGGCCGATAGCAGCGACTGCATGATGTCGTTGATGCAGTGGCAGAGGCTCACCGCCAGGATGACGGTGAAGGCCGTCGCCTGGGCTGAAGCGTGACTGGCCGTCGCGGGTGCCGCGACGCTGGTGGCTGTCGTATCGGTCAAGATAGGCTCCGTGGTCTTTTTGGCGGGCGTAGCCGCGGGCAGATTGGCGGACGCTCCTGCGACCACCTTAGGACGGTTGCCTTATAAGCTGCTTGCGGGGCGACTTCTTTCGTGGTTTGGTCCAATAGTTTCGCAAGTGGGCCAGACCCGATGCCACATGGCAGGGAAATCTTTCGCGCCGGCAGTGCCGATCTCGGCCAATTGCACGAGAGCCGCTGGCAGTGGCTGGAGCAGGTGTCGGGACCAGCGGTCGCGCTGCCGACCGAATATCCCGACGGCTACCATGTGCCGCAACACCGCCACAGCCGCAGCCAGTTGCTGCATGCGCTGGTCGGCGTCGTGCTGGTGACGACGCGGTACGGGCGGTGGATGGTGCCGCCCGACCATGCGATGTGGATACCGGCCGGCACGGAACATTCCGTCGAAATGCTGGGCGACGTCTCGATGCGCTCGGTCTATGTCATGCCGGGCGCGATCCCCGGGCTGCCGGAAGGGTTGCGCGTCGTCGGGGTAACCGAGTTGATGCACAGCCTGATCGTGGAATCGGAAAAGCTGCCGCAGGGCGGCGTGCTGGAAGGGCGCGGCGGGTTGATCATGAACCTGCTGCTGCATGAAATCCCGACCTTGCCGGAACGGCCGCTCGGCCTGCCTTTCCCTTCCGACCCCCGGCTGGCGATGCTATGCCGGCGCTTCGTCGCCGCACCTTCGCCGCATGCCACGATCGACGAATGGGCCGACGCCGCCGGCATGAGCCGGCGCTCCTTCACCCGCGCCTTCCAGCGCCAGACCGGCCTGTCGCTGTCGACATGGCGCCAGCAGGCCTGCCTGTTCGCGGCCTTGCCGCGGCTCGCCGATGGCGAGCCGATCACCCGGGTGGCGCTCGATCTCGGCTATGACAGCGTGCCGGCCTTCATCACCATGTTCAAGCGCATGCTCGGCTCCTCGCCGCGCGGCTATATGCGCGGCGCGCGTGAAAGCGTCGAGGTGGCCCGTCGCCTGATCGGCCCGGTTCGGCTGGAAAGTCCTGTACAGTAGGCTGAGCTTGTAGAGTATCGCCTATTTTGGTTGAGCCTTGTCCTGGTGAAAGTCCTGGCTGAGCTGCGACTTCTCGACAGAAGTCAGGCTTGCCACATCATGGGTCACCGTTTCTTCGATGCCCCAAGCCTGCCCCAGAAGGTTGCTGGCAGGCGGAATGTCCAATGTTGGGAGAGCTGCATTTATTTTGTTAATGGCCCAGACCAAGCCGCACATGACACCGATGTAGGCCATAAGACACCCAAGCATGGATTTCAGGCCTATAATAGCGGTTATCCAGTGCGCTATCGACACGCCGAATGCCACGAGGGCAAAGCCCGAAAATATCAGAACGTATAAAAGGCCAAGCGCAATTCGGGAGGTCGCCGGATGATTTGCAGCATTCAACATGCCGCCAATTTTGCCCACAAAGTACTGAAAACTAGTCAAAGCCGAAAAGTAGAATTTGAACGACAGCGGTCCAATTTCGCTTCTCATCCACTCGGGCTCTGCAACCGCCTTTTAGTCGAACAGGCTCGACACCGATTCCTCGGTCGCCGTGCGCGAGATGGCTTCGCCCATCAGGTCGGCGATCGAGATGACGCGGATGTTGGGCGCGTCGAGCACGCCTTGCGTCGGCTGGATGGAATCGGTGATCACCAGTTCCTGCAGCTTCGAGCCGCTGATACGGGCAACAGCACCCCCCGACAGCACGCCGTGGGTGATATAGGCGGTGACGCTGGTGGCGCCATTGGCCAGGAGCGCTTCGGCGGCGTTGCACAGCGTGCCGCCGGAATCGACGATGTCGTCGATCAAAAGGCAGTCCTTGCCAGCGACCGCGCCGATGATGTTCATGACTTCCGATTCGCCCGGGCGCTCGCGGCGCTTGTCGACGATGGCGAGCTGCGCGTCGAAGCGCTTGGCCAGCGCACGGGCGCGGACCACGCCGCCAATGTCGGGCGACACGACCACGACATTGCCGAGCTGCTTGTATTTCGCCTTCACGTCGCGGGCCATCACCGGCACCGAGAACAGATTGTCGGTCGGTATGTCGAAGAAACCCTGGATCTGGCCGGCATGGAGATCCAGCGTCAAAACGCGGTCGACGCCGGCGCGGGTGATCATGTTGGCGACCAGCTTGGCCGAGATCGGCGTGCGCCCGGAAGCGCGGCGGTCCTGCCTGGCATAGCCGAAATAGGGGATAACCGCCGTGATGCGCTTGGCCGAGGAGCGCATGAAGGCATCGATCATGATGAGCAGTTCCATCAAATGATCGTTGGTCGGGAACGAGGTCGACTGCAGGATGAAGACATCCTCGCCGCGCACGTTCTCCTGGATTTCGACGAAGATTTCCTGGTCGGCGAAGCGCCTGACACTGGCCTTGCCCAGCGGGATGTTGAGATAGCGGGCGACCGCTTCGGCCAGCACCCTGTTGGAATTGCCCGCGAAGAGTTTCATGCACCGTTCCTGGTGGAGGACGGAGAGGCCTGGCGGACTCTCCTGCGCCTGTTAACCGGGCTTTTAGCGGCCCGCGCTGGTATTGCAAGCGCCGAGATCGGGAATCCGCCGGCTAAGGTCAAGAAAGCTGTTCGGCGGCGGGCAACACCTCAACTCGCCTTGCCGCTGAGAAAGGCGGCAAACTGGTCGATGGTCTGGTCAGCGATCGCCTGCATGGTGGCCGGCGATACCGACTTCCAGCTGTCGGCGCCCGTGCTGTCGCCGGAACCGGTCGAAGGCGCCTTCATCTGGCCGTTGATGCGGTGCAGCCGGTTGCCGGAGGGGTCATAGACGTCCCAGACATAGATGACGGTGGTGTCCTTGCCCTCCGACATCGCCGAGAAATAGCCCTTGAGCACATGGGTCGCGGTCTGATCCTGGCTGCCGGCCAGCGTGATGCCGCGCTGCTTGGCGCGTGTCTGCAGTTCCGCCGTCAGCGGCGTGGCGGCTTCCACCGAAGCGCCGACGATCGGCGCGATCTGCAGCCGGGTCTTCGACAGGATGGCGGCGGCCTGGGCGGAGGTGACGGGCGCCGTCGTCGTGGCGGTCGAAGCGGCCGTCGATGGCGCTGGGGCGGGAACGGTGACTGTGGCGCTGCCTTGCGCGGCCGGTGCGGGCTGTGCCGAAGCCGCCGGCGGGGTAATGGCGGAAGGTTCGAGAACGTCCTTTGCGTTGGTGCAGGCAGCCAGAGCCAATGCCACAAGCAATGACACGGTCGTCACATGCGATCGTCTCATTTGCCTTCTAACTCCTTGGCGAAGAACGCCTCCCATTATGGATTCACTGCACGATCAAGTCGAGATCATGGCGGGACAGCGCCTTCGGCTGGGATTCGGTGGTCAGGTAGGTGCGGCCAAGCGTCATCGCCGTCTCGGTCTCCGAATCCATGATGATCATGTGGGCGAACAGCGTCATGTTCGGCGCGATCGGCTCGGGATTGCCCTGGTAGAACATCGGCATGTCCATCCAGGACGGCGTGAAGCGGGCGCCGACCGAATAGCCGCAGGCGTTCAGCCGGTGCTTGGTCAGGCCGTGCGCCTCCATGGTGCGGGCGTGGGCGTCGAACACGTCGCCGAAGCTGTTGCCCGGCGTCATTGCCTTTTCGACGGAAAGAAGTGCGGCGCGCGCGGCGTCGAACAGCTCCTGATGGCGCTTGGAGACCTTGCCGGTCAGCACCGTGCGCATCATCGGCGCATGGTAATGGTGGAAGACGCCGGCCCATTCGAGTGTCAGCTGGTCGTTCTTGGTGAGCTTGCGGCGGCCGGCCTTGTAGCGGCACAGCAGCGCATCGACGCCGGAGCCGATGATGAACTCGTTGGCCGGATAATCGCCGCCGCCGGCAAAGATCGCGCCTTGCATGGCGGCCAGGATGAGCGCCTCGTCGCCGCCCTGCTTGATCAGCGGCAGGGCCGCGTCCAGCGCGTCGTCGGAGAGATTGGCGGCCTTTTCCGCCTTGGCTACCTCGGCCGGGCTCTTGAACAGGCGCAGCCGCCCGACGATGCCGGAGGCATCGGCGATCTGGCCGAAGGTCTGCAATTGCTCGTCCAAGCGGCGGCCATTGTATGCGGTCAGGCCGTGCGTGTCGTATTCGACGCCGATGCGGGCGCCGAGCAGGTCGAGTTCGTTGAGCAGGTTGCGCAGATCGACGGCCGGATTGGCGCCGTCGCGGTCGGTCCACAACACGATGTTGTCGATGATCGAGGTGTGCCGCGCCTGGCGCAAATCTGCCGAGCGGGTCAGAAGCACCATGGAGCCGTCGGCCTTCACTACCAGGCACTGGAAGAAGCAAAAGCCGAACGTGTCGTAACCGGTCAGCCAGTACATGCTTTCCTGCGCGAACAGCAGGATGGCGTCGAGCTTCTTTTCGGCCATCTCGATCATCAGCCGGTCGCGCCGCGCGTCGAATTCCGATCGTTCAAAATGCAGCGCCATTATTCACTCTCCAAAACGATTGCCGAAACCTGCCGGCCATAATCGGGTTCCTTGCGGTGCGTGGTGCGCCGGTAGGAGTAAAACAGATCTTCCTCGGCATAGGTGCAGCGACCAAGGCCATCGGCCGTGACGCCGGCTCTGGCCAGACGGTCGATGGTGTAGCTGGCGAGGTCGAACATCGAATGGCCGGCATGTGCCGAAGGCACGAAATAGCGGGCATTTTCGCAGTCGGCCTCGACGAAGCGGGCGACAAATTCCGGCCCGACTTCGTAATTGTCGGGGCCGATCGAAGGACCGAGCACGGCGACGATGTTTTCGCGCCGGGCGCCGAGGTTTTCCATGGCGGCAATGGTGTTTTCCAGCACGCCCGTGAAAGCGCCTTTCCAGCCGGCATGCGCGGCGCCGATGATGCGCGCGCCGGCATCCGCGAACAGGACCGGGCCGCAATCGGCGGTCGAGGCGCCGATGGCGATGCCGGGCCGGTCGGTGACGATGGCGTCGGCCTTTGGCCGTTCGCCCGCGAACGGTTCCCTGGCGATGACGACGTCGGGCGAATGGACCTGCCAGGCGGTCAAGAGATGGCTCGCGGGCACGCCCATCCAGGCGGCGACGCGGGACCGGTTCTCGGCGACCAGCGCCTGGTCGTCATCCGACCCGGTGCCGATGTTGAGGCCCTGGTAGATGCCCGTGGAGACGCCGCCGATGCGGGTGAAATAGCCGTGGCGGATGCCTTGCGCCTGCGCCTTGTCCAGCAGCGGCGACCGAACGGGATCCGGTTTGGTCTGATTGAGCATGCGGGCGTTGTTGTCCGTGTGGGCGGTTTCGTCAAGGAAAAGCGGCCGGCGGTCCGGCGCTCTTTTGCCGGACGGGAGATTGGGAGGGGCTCCGGTGAAAAGTCAATCCGCCGTCGCGAAAGGCCGAAGGGCCGTGCCGCGCGGAACGACGGCGAGCGCCTTGAAGAGTTCGCCCATGGCTTGCGGGCCGGCGAGGCGCTCGACGGCATCCGCTATCTCATCGCGCGCCGCCTGGCCGGCATTGGCGCCGAGCTGGCCGGCGCGCTCCAGAATGCCCATGCCGAGCAGGAAATTGCCCTGCGTCGACAGATGGGCGTCGAGGCCATGCGCGCGCACGACAGTCGCAAGGGCGGCGAAATCGACATGGGACGTCAGGTCAACCTCGCCGGGATTGGCCAGCACATCTTCGTGATTGTGCCGGCGCAACGCCTGCAGCGTGTCGCCTATGCCGGGCAGCAGATGGCCGTAGTCGAGGAACAGCCCGCCGCCGCCGTCTCTGGCTATGCGCTCGGCGATCGCGGCCATCAGGGCTGTGCGGGCGGGCGCGACTTCGACGATCGCGCCCTGAGGCGCGTCGCCCGCATCCCTGGGCAAGAGCGTCGGATCGAGCGAGCCGGCGCCGGCGAAGAAGCAGAGATTGTCGGCGTCGTCCAGGCCGACCATGCGTTCGCGCCATTCGGCGCCGGCGCGGACGAATTGGCGGATGGGCACGGCGTCGAACAATTCGTTGCCGACGATCAGCAGCGGCTGCCGCGGCAGCGTGTCGATGGTTTCGTGCCAGGAGATGGCAAAGGGTGTCGCGCCGAGCGTCTGCTTCTGGACGTCCGCCAGGCGCGGGCTGGTCTCGACCATGGCGAAGGCGGCGCCATTGGCCAAGGCGGGGTCGAGCCGCGACAGGGTGCGCAGCATGTCCTTCATCAGTGTGCCGCGGCCGGGGCCGATCTCGGCGACGGTCACCGGCAGCGGCAGGCCGATGGCTTGCCAGGCCTGGTAGAGCCAGACGGCGACGAGTTCGCCGAACATCTGGCTGATCTCCGGCGCGGTGATGAAATCGCCGGCCGCGCCGAACGGTTCGCGTGTCGTGTAGTAGCCGTCGCGCGGATCGAACAGGCACAGTGCCATGTATTCGTTGACGGGCATCGGGCCCACCGCTTCGATCAGGTCGACGATGCGGGCCTTCAGCCGCGTCATGTCGCCTGCGGCTGCGCTTGCGTCACCGGCTTGGCTGTCGCCATCGCCCAGATGCCGGCCAGCACCATCGGCGTCGACAGGATCATGCCCATGGTCAGCCAGTTGGTGCCGAGGAGATAGCCGAGCTGCTGGTCGGGCTCGCGGAAGAATTCGACGAAGATGCGCGACAGGCCGTAGCCGCAGATGAAGGCGCCGCCAACGAAGCGCGGCGTCTTCAGCTTGAGGCGCGAATGGGTGAGGATGCGCAGCACGACGAACAGCACCAAGCCTTCGAGCAGGGCCTCGTAGAGCTGGCTCGGATGGCGGGTGAACGGGCCGCCATTGGGGAATTCGATCGCCCAGGGCACATCGCTCGGCCGCCCCCAGAGCTCGGAGTTGATGAAGTTGGCGACGCGCACGAGGCCCAGCCCAACCGGCACGCCGGCGGCCACGACATCGAACAGCGACCAGGTGCGGATGCCGCGCTTGATGGAGAAAAGCGTCATGGCGAGGATGACGCCGAGCAGGCCGCCATGGAAGGACATGCCGCCTTGCCAGACCGCGAAAATGTCGAGCGGGTGGGCGATGTAGCGCGCCAGGTCATAGAACAGGACATAGCCGGTGCGGCCACCCAGAACCACGCCGATGGCGGCCCAGACGATGAAATCGTCGAGATCCTCCGGCTTCATCGGCAGGACGCCGTCGGGCCAGAGTTTGGGATTGGCGGCGAGCCGCTTGGCGTACCACCAGGCAAACAGGATGCCGACGATGTAACCGATGCCGTACCAATGCACCGCCAGCGGCCCGATCTGGACGAGGATCGGGTTGATGTTGGGAAACGGCAGCGAAGCCAGCGGCAGCAGGAAATATTCGTTCAACGGGAAGCTCTCGGTTGCGATCGGCGCGGACCATGCGGCAGGGTTTTGGCAGGGTCAAGGCAGGCTGACGGCCGTCAATGGCCCGCGAACAGGATCGCTTCAACCCTCCATCGCGCGGATAGCGATGCTCAACCCCTGGTCTTGGCGGCCACCAATTCACGCAAGGCGTCGTTGATCCTGTCCTGCCAGCCGGGGCCATCTTCCTGGAAATGCTCGAGCACGGCCCGGTCGATCCGGATCGAGACGAGCTCGCGGACATTCGGAGCCGCCGAGGGTTCGCGTGGCGGCGGCGGGGCCGCCTTCTTGACCGGCTTGAATACGGCTTCGGCGGCGTCCATCGGATTTGTCGGTCGGCGCGGGGGCGTTGCCATTGGTTGATCCTCTGGAGTTGATCATACTCGACGCACGTCGTGATGAAAACGCCACAATAGGCGACTTGGCGCCATCCGCTAAGCAGGAGTAGCTCAAAGTCCTTGCAAAGCGGGTCGAGACCAGGTCGGAAGATTCTGGTGGATCAGATAAGATCGTATCGTCAGGTGTCTGGGAAAGAGATCGTTCCAAGATCCATCGCGCCGTGCAGGATGTGCACTATCTCCAAGGTCTCCGTGCCAACGCGGTAGAAAATTAGATAGCTGCCATGGACGCGCCGACGAATGCTTGAGGATCGATGCCGCTCGAAGAGCGGATATCTCTCCGGCATTGTGCACAGTTCCTTGCAATCGCGGCGCAATTCCTGAATGAATGTCACCGCACGAAATGGGTTATGCAGCGCTATGTAGTCACCAATGGCTGCAAGGTCCGCTTCAGCCCGACGTGTGAAGACCAGCCGCCTCACTTGTTCTTCTCTGCCATCGCCTTGTATTTGGCTTCGAGCCTGTCCAGCACCTCGTCGCCAGGCTTGACCCTGCCGGCATCGGCGTCAGCAATGCCTTCTGCGAGGGCCACATCGAGGGCGGCGAGCCGCTTTTCCCGTTCTTCGACGAGGCGAACGCCCTCACGCAGCACTTCGCTCTTCGAATTGTAGCGGCCAGTGCTGACGAGCTGGTTGACGATATCTTCGAGGCGGGCGCCCAAGTCTGCGCTAATGGCCATAATGGTGCTCCGGCAAAAAACATTCCGGAATAATAATAGTTATTGGTCAGGCTTGCCAGTGATTTGATGAGGTGGATCGACTTGATGCCGCACCAACCCTCAACGTTCTTGCATTCGGCGCGTGGCACCACTAACTCAAATCAAGCAAGCGAGGATTTGCCATGTCGACCGGACCGAACCGCATTCTCGATGAATTCGCCAAGCTGATGACCGATGCCGCCGGCGCCGCCCAAGGCGTGCGGCGCGAGGTGGAGACGGCCTTCAAGGGCCAGGCGGAGCGTATCCTCAACTCCATGGATGTCGTCCAGCGCGAGGAATTCGAGGCAGCGCGCGAGATGGCGGCCAAGGCGAGGGAAGAGAACGGCAGGCTCGCCGAGCGCATCGAAGCGCTCGAGGCCAGGATCGCCGAACTGACCGGCCAGGCCACACCTGCGGCTCCGGCGAAGCCCAAACCAAAAAAATAATTCGTTAAACTTTTCCACAAAGCACCAGCCTGAAAATCGCTTTGCCGTGAATCGCTTACCGGCATTGCGTGACTCTTTGTGACAGGCACCTTTCCACATGCGAATGCCGCAGTGCGAAAAATTGGGCTGTTCACGCGACTCCCGATCAATAGACTGAATTTGTTGCATGATTCGGAGCAGGGTCATGCCGCCGGGCGGTGGGGTTCGGTCTGGGGTCTTTGCGTTGAGAAGTAGTCCTTGGCGCGAAGTAAAGTCCTGGCCGTCCGAGTTCTAGACAAGATTGTTCGTCGTGTGTGCCCCGCGGAGCGTGTGGCGCTCCCCCTGAACACAGGAAGCATTCCATGGAACTTCTCGAACTCGAATTTTCCCGCGAAATCCATCCGGTGGATGTGATCGAGCAGGTGGCCCACAACAATGACTGGTCCTTCGAAAGGGCCGGCGACGACGAAATCTCGATCTCGGTTGCCGGCAGCTGGACCGACTATCACGTCTCCTTCTCGTGGATGGAGGATTTCGAGGCGCTGCATCTAGCCTGCGCTTTCGACATCAAGGTGCCGGAAACCCGCACGCTGGAAGTGATGCGGCTGTTGTCGCTGATCAACGAACAGATGCTGTTCGGCCATTTCGACCTCTGGGAGCAGGAAGGCGCGATCATGTTCCGCCAGTCGCTGCTGCTCGCCGGCGGGGTCGAACCCTCGAGCCAGCAGGTCGAGGTGCTCTTGTCCTCGGCGCTGGAAGCCTGCGAATGCTATTTCCAGGCTTTCCAGTTCGTCGTCTGGTCGGGAACCTCGGCCAAGGACGCGCTCGCCGGCGTTCTGTTCGAGACCTTCGGCAACGCCTGATCCGGGTAAGACCAAGGATGAGTTCGAGCAGCGAGCGCAAGCCCGAGATCAGTTTTGCCGACTTCGATCGTGTCGACATCCGCGCCGGCACGATCGTCGAGGCCGAACCGTTTCCGGAGGCGCGCAAGCCGGCCTTCAAGCTCAGGATCGATTTCGGGCCTGATATCGGCATCAAGAAATCGTCGGCGCAGATCACCAAATATTATACGCCCGAGACCTTGATCGGCCGGCAGGTGTTCGCGGTGGTCAATTTCCCGCCACGCCAGATCGGCCCGTTCATGTCGGAAGTGCTGACGCTCGGTTTTCCCGATAAAGAGGGTGCGGTGGTGCTCGGCGCGATCGAGCGCAGAGTGCCGGATGGCGGCAGGCTATTCTAGGCTTTCCGAGGCCAACCGCCTCGTCCTTGGCGCCCCGCCGGCCTGTCGGCTCAGGCCGCCAGCTTGCGCGTCCTGCCCAACGCTTCCTCCACGGTGTCCAGAAACATTTCCGCGCAAGCCTTCCAGCTGTAGCGCATGGCGCGTTCGCGGGCCTGGGCGCGGTCGACGTTGAGGGCGGCGAGCGCGGCTTCACGCAAATCGTTCGACACCGCGCCGCCAAAGCCGTCGCCGACGATGTCGATCGGTCCGGTCACCGGATAGGCGGCGACCGGCGTGCCGCTGGCCAGCGCCTCGATGATGACGTTGCCGAAAGTGTCGGTGCGGCTGGGGAAGACGAAGACATCGGCCGAGGCGTAGATTTCGGCCAGTTCGTCATTGGGACGATGACCGAGGAAATGCGCCTTGGGATATTTCGCCTTGAGCTTGGCGAACTCGGGCCCTTCGCCGACGATCACCTTGCTGCCGGGCAGGTCGAGATCGAGGAAGGCCGAGAGGTTCTTTTCGATGGCGACGCGGCCGACGCAGAGGAAAACCGGGCCGGGGAAGCCGAGATCCCTGCGCTTGTCGGGCCGGAAATGGTCGGTGTCGACGCCGCGCGTCCAGGGCCTGAGCTTGTTGAAGCCGCGCGCCGAAAGATCATCCGCCAGCGACTGGGTGGCGACCAGCGTGCCCTGGCCGGAATTATGGAAGTCGCGCAGCCAGCGATAGGCCCAGCTCTCCGGCACCGGCAGGCGGGCGCTGAGATATTCGGGAAAGCGGGTATGATAGCTGGTGGTGAACGGCCGGCCGGCATTGCGGCAATAACGACGAGCCATGATGCCGAGCGGGCCCTCGGTGACGATGTGGATGTGGTCGGCCTTGTAGCCGTCGATCAGGCGCGCGACATGGCCGGGCGTGGTCAGCGCCAGGCGGATGTCGGGGTAGGTCGGCAAGGGCAAGGTGCGAAAGATGTTCGGGGTCAGGAATTCGACCGCGACGTCGAAGGATTTCAGCGTCTCGGTGAGCCGCTCCAGCGTGTGGACGACGCCGTTGACTTGCGGGCGCCAGGCGTCGGTGACCATCAAGATGCGCATGGCGGCCCTTTGCTCCGGAGGTCGACGGTTGCCTTGAAACGATGCCGGAAGGGCGACCATGCGGCCGCCCTCGCTTCGCTCCAGCGCACCCTGGCGGGCACGGGGTCGAAGTGAGGCGGCAAGGACGAATCAAGTGCGGTCGCGCGCTTCATGCGCGCTCTTGACCATGGTTTCATGACGGGCGGATGAAGACCGGCCCATGATCTTGGCAAAGGAGAGCCGGCTTTCTGACAAGACAAAAGGCGTGGAAGAAGAGGGGACTGTTGCCGACCCGCTCTATTTGAATGCCGTCAGCCTTAGTCTGGCGTCGTCAGGCGGGAACCTTGATCACGGCGCGCAGGCCACCCATCGGACTGTCGCCAAGCGTGATGTCGCCGCCATGGCTGCGGGCGATGTCGCGGGCGATCGACAGGCCGAGCCCGGTGCCGCTGGCATCAAGGTTGCGGGCCTCGTCGAGCCGCACGAAGGGCTTGAACACGTCCTCGCGCCGGTCGGTCGGGATGCCAGGACCGTCGTCGTCGATGGTGACGACGAGGAAGCCGCGGCTGTGGTTGGCATTGACGTCGACGGTCTTGGCATAGCGGAAGGCGTTGCCGATGACGTTGGACAAGAGCCTGGCGAAGGCATTCGGCCGGACATGCACGGTCGGATCGCCGGAAAGCGTCGTCGACAGCTTGCATTTGCGCAAGCCCGCTTCCTCGCCGAGCTTCTGGAAATAGGCATCGAGGTCGAAGCGTCCCGGGTCCTCCGTGGCTTCGCCGCGCGCAAAGGCGAGATAGCCTTCCAGCATCGACTGCATGTCGTCGATGTCCTGGTCCAGCGCCGCCTTGGTCTCCGGCTTGCCGGCGGTCAGCGCAAGCTGGAGCTTGAACCGGGTGAGGATGGTCCTGAGGTCATGGCTGACGCCGGTCAGCATGGCGGTGCGCTGTTCGATCTGGCGTTCGATGCGCTCGCGCATCTGGATAAAGGCAAAGCCGGCGCGGCGAACCTCCTCGGCGCCACGCGGGCGAAAATCGCGCGACATCGGCCGGCCCTTGCCGAAACTTTCGGCCGCCTCGGCAAGCGCCAGGATCGGCCGGATCTGGTTGCGCAGGAAGGGGATGGCGATCATCAGCAGCACCAGCGAGGTGCCGACCATCCAGATCAGGAAAATGTGAGTGTTGGAGGCATAGGCCTGGCTGCGCCGCACGAAGACGCGCAGCACCTTGTTCTCGAGCTGGACGCGCACCTCGACGATGTTGGAATTGCCGACCGTGTCGATCCAGAAGGGCCGGTTGATCTGACGGGTGATTTCGGCGGAGAGAACGTCGTCGAGGATCGAGAAGAACGGTTTTGGACCGGGCGGCGGCAGCGGATCGGGCGGCAGCAGATCGACCTTGAGCTGCATGCGGTCCTGCGCGATGCGGATGATGTTGGCGTAGTCGGCATCGTGCGGGTAGGTCTCGATCAGGTCGATGATGGCGGCGATGTCGCGCACGGTTGCCTGCGACAGGCGTTGCGTCACGGTTGCCCAGTGACGTTCCATGAAATCGAAGGCGACAACCGACTGCAAAAGGATCATCGGCGCGATGACGATGATCAGCGAGCGCGCGTAGAGGCGCTTGGGCATGTAGAGCGAAACGAGGCGCCAGAACCGGTTCCAGATGCGCGGCACCGCCTTGAGCGTGCGCGTGGCGCGTGCGCTCAAGCCGTCATTGTCCGGTTGTTCCAGTTCCGTGGTCGCCATTGGCTCTTTTCATCCGTCGGCGGTATTGGAGCATGATCCCTGGACAAACGGAAACCGTTTGTCCGAGAAAACCGGTTCCCGTTTTTCAGGATCATGCGCTTGGACCGCCGCCGGTATTCTATTCCACGCTGAGCCGATACCCAATACCGCGCACGGTCTGCAACCAGACCGGATTGGACGGATCGCGCTCGATCTTGCGGCGCAGCCGGTTGATCTGGACGTCGATGGTGCGCTCGCCGACTTCCGAATCGTCGCCGACCAGTTCGTGGCGGGGGATGGTTTCGCCGGCGCGCGCGGCGAAGATCGCCAGGATCTCCTGTTCGCGGTCGGTCAGTTTCAGCGCTTCGCCGCCGCGCTTCAGTTCGCGCCTGGCGATCTGGAAGGTGTAGGGACCGAAGACCAGCTGTTCGACCTTGGGCGTCGCCGCCGGGCCGCCACGGCGCAGGATATTGTTGATGCGCAGGATCAGCTCGCGCGGGTCGAAGGGCTTTGGCAAATAATCGTCGGCGCCAGCCTCGAGCCCGGAAATGCGGCTGTCGGTTTCCGACAGCGCCGTCAGCATCAGGATCGGCACGTTCTTTTCGGCGCGCAGCGACTTCGTCAGGTCGACACCGGTTTCGCCCGGCATCATGACATCGAGCACGAGCAGGTCGAAGTCGAGGCCGGCGAGCTTGCGGCGGGCCTCGCCGGCATTGCCGGCGACGGTGACGCGAAAGCCATTTTCGGTCAGATACTGCTTGAGAAGATTGCGGATGCGGGTGTCGTCGTCGACCACGAGCAGATGCGGTGCGTCGTCGTCCGGTGCGGCCGCCTGGTCGACCCTCTCATTGCTCTCCATGGCTTTTCCCCGACAGTTTTGCGGACCCAACGTCGATCTGAGCTCTCAGTTCCGGATTGACCATCGCTTCGAGGAAGCGTTCCACCAAGGTCCGTTCGGTGGCGCCGGAATCTTTCAATGCAGCATGGATGCGGCGCGACTGTGGCCGCGCCAGTGCCAGCGCCAGCGCACGGCCCTTGGCTGTCGGATAGAGTTCGCGCTGGCGGCGGTCGCGCGGGCCCTGCAACTGGACGACGTGATCGGTGTCGATCAATTGCTTGAGCACGCGCGCCAGGCTCTGCTTGGTGATCTTCAGCACGTCGAGCAGTTCGGCGACGGTCAGGCCCGGCCGGCGGTTGACGAAATGCAGCACCCGGTGATGGGCGCGGCCGAAGCCGTAATCGGCCAGGATCTGATCGGGATCGGAGGTGAAGTCGCGATAGGCGAAAAAGAAGAGTTCGATGATGGCGAAGTCGATGCCGTCCTCGCTGGTGATCGCGGTCCTGATCGGTTTTCCGGCGGCTGGGCTTTTATCCGGCATCATTTCTCCATGGGAACGGGAGATTATGTCAGTACTATTGACGTAATTTCCACGCAATGGTAATTTTTGACAAGCTTTTGGGCGGATTGCGAACGAAAAGGCAAGACAGGCCGATTTTTCCGGAACTTCCTGAGTTTGCCAGGGCGCGATTATCCGCTTACGCTTCGAGACACCGGCCGGCGTTTCAATCACATGGCGCGGCCAAAAAAGAACACGCAACGACACCAAGGCTAGGCGGACCGAGATCCGCGGGAGGTTACAATGGCATCCGTTCCCTTCGATCAACTGGACGGCTTCATCTGGATGAATGGCGAGTTCGTCGCGTGGGGTGACGCCAAGATCCATGTACTGACCCACGGCCTGCATTACGCAAGCGCGGTCTTCGAGGGCGAGCGCGCCTATGGCGGCGAGATCTTCAAGCTCAACGAGCATACCGAGCGCCTGCATGAATCGGCGCGCCTGCTCGGCTTCAAGATTCCCTATTCGGTCGCCGAGCTCAACGACGCCTCGACCACGCTTCTGAAGAAGCAGGGCTTCCAGGACGCCTATGTCAGGCCGATCGCCTGGCGCGGCAGCGAGCAGATGGGCGTTTCGGCGCAAAACAACCGCATCAACGTCGCCATCGCCATCTGGCAGTGGCCGAGCTATTTCGACCCGGCGCAGAAGCTGAAGGGCATCCGTCTCGATGTGGCGGAATGGCGCCGGCCCGACCCGCGCACGGCGCCGTCGCGGTCGAAGGCCGCCGGCCTCTACATGATCTGCACCATGTCCAAGCATGCCGCCGAGGCCAAGGGTTATGCCGATGCCATGATGCTTGACTGGCGGGGGCAAGTCGCGGAAGCAACGGGCGCCAACATCTTCTTCGTCAAGGACGGCAAGATCCACACGCCCAAGCCCGACTGCTTCCTCGACGGCATCACCCGCCGCACGGTCATTGGCCTGGCCAGGGATCGCGGCCTGGAGATCATCGAACGCGCCATTATGCCGGAAGAACTGGAAGGATTCGAACAGTGCTTCCTGACCGGGACCGCGGCGGAAGTAACGCCGGTCTCGGAGATCGGGCCTTACCGATTCGAGGTCGGCGAGATCGCCAAGAATCTCATGAACGACTATTCTGTGGCCGTTCAACCGAAGCATGCGATCGCCGCAGAATAACGAAAGTCACAGCTTTTCACGCAAGCAGGGGCGGTTTTAGGGCCGCCCCTTTTATTTCAGCGTTTCTGCATTTGACTTTCATCCAATTCGGCGTCTCATGATGGCGTCGGCCCGGGAGGCTGGCAGCTATGGAGGGACTAATCATATGGACATGAACACGCTTCTTCCGATCATCATTCAGATCATTACAGGCATTATCGGTGGTCAGGCGGTCGGCGCGGCGATCAAGACGGCGGCGTTGGGGCAGCTTCCCAAAATCCTGGGCGGAGCCATTGGCGGCGTCGGCGGCGCGGCGATCCTGGGCAGCCTGCTCGGCGGCGGCGCGGTGGATCCGGCGGCGGCTGCCGCTGCGACGAGCGGTCTCGGCAGCGCGCTCAATCTGCAGAACATCGTCGGTGGCGCCGGCGGTGGCGCGATCCTGACCGGCATTATCGGCGCGGTCATGGGCGCCATGAAGAAATAAGCCTGCCGATCTCGGGCTTCGCAGAATGGGCGGCTTCGGCCGCCCATTTCCTTTTGACACGCACTGTTTGGCCTTCCGGCTGTGGACGGTTTTGACCGATGCCTCTACATGAACGCTGACACAGCGAAAGGACGATCATGGGTCAGCTCAATGCCGGCATCGTGCCGGTCACGCCGTTCCAGCAGAACTGCACCATCCTGTTCGACATGGACGACAAGCGCGGCGTGGTCGTCGATCCGGGCGGCGACATCGACAAGGTGCTGGCGGTGTTGAAGGACAATGCGATCACGGCCGAGGCAATCTGGATCACGCACGGCCATATCGACCATGCCGGCGGCGCCATGGAGTTGAAGGAGGCGCTGGGCATCGAGATCATCGGCCCGCATGAAGCCGACAAGATGCTGCTCGACAATCTGGAGAACCAGGGCAGGCGCTACGGCATCGACGGCGTGCGCAATTGCGTGCCCGACCGGTTCCTCGCCGAAGGCGAGACCGTGTCGTTCGGTGGCCATGTGTTCGAGGTGCTGCATTGTCCCGGCCACGCGCCCGGCCATGTCGTCTATTACAACCGCGCCGCCAAGTTCGCCCATGTCGGCGACGTCCTGTTTCGCGGCTCGGTCGGCCGTACCGACCTGCCGGGCGGCGACCATGCGGCCCTCATCGCCTCGATCAAGGACAAGCTGTTGCCGCTTGGCGACGACATCGGCTTTATCTGCGGCCATGGCCCGGGCGGGCGTTTTGGCGAGGAACGGCGGACCAATCCGTTTTTGACCTGAATTGGATCTGGACCGTCCGTGGGATCGAAAGCCCGACGGGCTGATAAAAAAGCGCCGGCCTTTCAGCCAGCGCTTTTTGTTTGGGGCAGGGAAGCCTCAATTGGCAGTGCAGAAATGCTGTTCGCCGTCATTGCCGGTGAAGGTGCCGGTGCGGGAATTGAAGGTGCGGTAGCGGTCCGAGCAGTACTCGTACCAGCCACGCGTCCACGGTTCGGCGTAGCGGTCGGCGTAGACCACCTGCGGCTCGGCGTAGTAGCGGCGGACCGGGGCCGGGCGTATCCGCACATCACGATCGTAATAACCGTCATCGTAATAACGGTCGGCATCGGGCGGCGGCCGGTCATTGGCCAATGCGCCACCGATCAACGCTCCGGCGGCCAGGCCCAGAACGCCTGCCGCGACAGCATCGCCATTTCCATGGCCGTGGCCATGATGATGCCAACGGCGCCAGTCATCGGCATTGGCCGCCGAAAAGGTCGCGAGCGTGGTGGCGACCACGGCGGCGGACAGCACGGCTGTCTTGAAAATACGGTTCATCTTGGTCTCCTTCGTACGGACCGTACAGTTTGCAGGGGATGCGGTCCGGCTTTACGAATGACTAATATGAGACCGTGGCTGAACGGGGGCTGAACAAAAATTTGGCCGCACGCCCTGTTTCACGGCATCCAACCCGCGCGCTGGGCGCGGATTCCCCTCTGCCGGGGCAGGCATCGGTCCGAAGCCGGCTTAGCCGACCGACAGGTTGACAGCCTTGGGTCCCTTGCCGCGTTTGTCCGGCTCCGTGTCGAATGTCACTTTCTGCCCATCTTCAAGACCGGGAAGACCCGACGCCTGCACGGCTGAAATATGCACGAAGACATCCTTCGCGCCATCATCCGGTGTGATGAAGCCGAAGCCCTTGGCATGGTTGAAGAATTTGACGGTGCCGGTCTGCGGCATGGGAAGCTCCTTTGATCCCATAAACTCCAGTCTCGGGCCGGCAAATGCCCGAGTGGAAATTTGTCCTTTATTTTAGCGTCATCGGCAAGTGAAAGTTTTTCGGGCACTTAAAGCAGGTCGCGCTTTAAGTGCTTGTTATGACGCGTGTCATTGGGCCGGACCGGGATGAACTTCAAGATGAGACGAGGTCATGCTGCACCACGGACATGAAAAAGGCGCGACGAAAACCGCCGCGCCTTTCAAAAATCCGTCCGCCCGCCAAGGTGCTGGTCAAGCTTCTCGTTCGCCCATCCGCCTGGGATGCGCGGCGCGCCGATCGCTCAGGCCGCGCGCAGGTTGACCGCCTTCGGGCCCTTGCCCATGCGGTCCGGCTCGACGTCGAAGGTGACCTTCTGGCCGTCGACGAGCGTGCGCAGGCCCGAGGCCTCTATCGCCGAAATATGGACGAACACGTCCTTGGCGCCGCCGTCGGGCGTGATGAAACCGAAGCCTTTGGTCGCATTGAAGAATTTAACGGTGCCGGTCTGGGCCATTGGGGAAACTCCTTCACCCGTTCAGTCTTGGTGGTCCTGCCCGCCACCTGGCGTCGAGGGCAGTTCCTGGTGGTTGCTTTCGGCAGTCATGCATTGGCGCATGGTCAAACCCCCCGCCGAAAAACGGGGCCGTCAGAGATTCACAGTATCGGGGAAAGGTCGTCCAAAACGTTCCGCTCTCCGGGTCGCAAATGCCCGAACACAGAATTTATCGCACGGAAACGTGAAGGTTGCAAGATAGCGCCGCGGGCCGCCGCCGCAGGCGCATCCCGACGCAAAAATCGACCGATCAAAGCGTCGACCGGCCGCAAATAGGCTTCGTTGCCCGAGGGGTCATCGGCCCACAGCCCCGGTCATGCATGGGCCAGAAGCGATGATTGGCGGCGGCGCGCGGCGGGGGCTACCGGTCCGGGCGTCGTTCTCCCACAGTAGCCGCGAACAGGGGTTGCAATTGGCAGTGGAATGGCGAGGATCGCGCCAAGGGTGACTGATTTAAGTCTTGTTTTGATCGATATCATTTTCAGCGAACCGCTGGCAGTCTTGGGCGGTACGCACCTGGGCGGGGATCGAGGGAGAGACGATCATGAGGTTTCTTGCGGCAATCTTTTCACGGCAGGGTTTTACCATCCTGTTCCTGTCGGCAATTCTTGCCGCCTGTACGGTCGTCGTCGATGAGGGACCGGGGCCGCGCCCGCGTCCGCCGCGCCCTGAACCGCAATTCTGCACCAAGCAGTACGAGCCAGTCTGCGCCCGGCGCGGCGGCGATCGCCAGACCTTCGCCAATTCCTGTCTGGCCGACCGGGCCGGTTACCGCATCGTGCGGGACGGTCCCTGCCGCGATGGCGGCGATGGCGGTGGCGGTGGCGGTGGCGGTGGCGGCGAGCAGACCTTCTGCACCCGCGAATACGCGCCGGTGTGCGGCCGCCGGCATGGCGACATGCGCACCTTCCCCAACGCCTGCGAGGCCCGTGCATCGGACTATCGCATCGTCGGCGACGGGCCGTGCTGAGAGCTTACCTTCTCCCTTGTCGGAGAAACTGAAATTGCAGTTATTCTTCCACGCCAACATAGGCTTTGGTCTTGAGCAGGCCGGCCAGATGGGCGGCGTTTGAAGCCGCCATTTCGATGGCTTGGGCGACCTTGTCGGGGGTCTTCGGCAGATCGACATAATTGACGTCGCCCATGGCTTCACCGACCCAGTAGACGCCGCCATTGGCGGGGATGGTGAAGCCGACGTCGTTGAGCGCCTGGAAGCATTCCGCGTGGCAGTGATGCGCGCCGTCCTCGTTGCCGACGATCGCCACCAGCGCGACCTTGCCGGCGGCCGGCATGCGGCCCTTGTCGTCGGTTTCGTCCAGAAAGGCGTCCATCCGCTCAATGACGCGCTTGGCGACGCTCGACGGCTGGCCCAACCAGATCGGCAGACCGAGGATGAAGATATCGGCGGCGACGATCTTTTTGCGCAACTCAGGCCAATCGTCGCCCTTGCCCATGTCAGAGAGCACGCCGGGCTTGATGTCATGATCGAGCGCACGAACGACCTCGCCCTTCACGCCATGCGGTTTGAGCGCCGCGAGCAGATCGGCGACGATCTTGTCGGTGGAGGATTTTTCCTTGTCGCCGGAAGCTTTCAGCGAACAGTTGAGGGCAAAGGCGGTAAGGGACATTGCGGAACTCCTGCATCTGGGGGTGCAGGCTCAACGTCGCGAGGCGCTTGCGGTTGCGCGGCGGCGATGGGCCCCTTCGGCCCTTCGGCCAGCCTCGCACCTTGAATCTCCGCGCGGCATGGCTTAGGTCCCGCAAGCACACAAACACGGCAGGTGTCCCATCAACAGAGATCAGAGAAGAGCGGCGGGTGCGGGAGCCAAGTCCGGCGCGGCCAAGTCTGGCGCGGGAGGACAGCCGCCGCTGGGCCTCGACCAGTATGTGCAGCAGGCGCTGCAACTGCACCAGGCCGGACGCCGGCAAGAGGCCGAGGCGATCTACCGGCAGGTGCTGGCGCGTCAGCCCAAACACGCCGCCGCCGCGCATTTCCTGGGTTTGCTGCTGCACCAGACCGGGCGCAGCGAAGAAGGGATGGATTTCCTGGAGCAGTCGGTTCATCTACAGCCGACGAACCCCGACTTCCTCAACAATTTCGGCACGGTGATGCGCGATCTCGGCCGCGTCGCGGCGGCCATCGATTTCTT
This sequence comes from Mesorhizobium sp. BH1-1-4, assembly GCF_020165665.1. NCBI lineage: Bacteria > Pseudomonadati > Pseudomonadota > Alphaproteobacteria > Hyphomicrobiales > Phyllobacteriaceae > Mesorhizobium > Mesorhizobium sp. BH1-1-4. The sequence goes on along the minus strand of NZ_JAIUIN010000023.1, from coordinate 57,025 downwards.
TCGCGGCGCGGTGGATCTGCGGCCGGAACAGCTCGCGGCACGTGACAATCTCGGCTCGTCGCTGAAGCAGGTCGGCCGCTTCGACGAGGCCGAGGACATCTATCGCGGCACGGTGCAGCGCAATCCATTCCACGTGCGCGCCCGCATCGGGCTTGCCGAAACCCTGCAGGAAGCCGGACGCCTCGACGAGGCGCTGGCCGCCTTCCAGGAGGCCCTGACCATTCGCCCCAAGGATGCCGACCTGCTGCACGGGCTGGGCGTCGGACTGATGGAGAAGGGCAAGCTCGACGAGGCGACGGACCTGTTCCGGCAGGCGGTGGCGATCCAGCCCGGCATGGCCCGCGCGTGGCTGATGCTGACGCAGGTCAAGCGCCAGCAGGAGCGCGATGCCGAATTGGCCGGCATGGAGGCGCAGCACGCCAAGGCCCCTCAGGACAGCCTGGCACGCATGCAGCTCTCGTTTGGCCTCGGCAAGGCCAATGACGATCTCAAGGATTACGGCAAGGCCTTCGACTATTTCGCCGAAGGCAATGCCATCCGGCGCAAGGGCATCGACTATGATCCGGTGAAGACGCGCGCCGAATTCGAGGCGATGAAGGCAGTGTTCGATGCCGGCTTCTTCGAAAAGCACAGGCCGAGCCCGATCACCGACGACGCGCCGATCTTCGTCGTCGGCATGCCGCGTTCGGGTACGACGCTGGTCGAGCAGATCATCGCCAGCCACCCCCAGGTCTATGGCGCGGGCGAGCTTGGCATCTTGAAGACGGCGGTCGGCAAGCAGTTTCCCTCGAACATGCCGGGCGGCTTTCCCTGGGGCGTGGCCGACACGGACGATACCGATTTCGCCGAGGCGGGGCAGGCCTATCTCGACATGCTGCATGCCCGCTATCCGCACATGCGCCACGTCACCGACAAGATGCCGGGCAACTTCCTGCTCGTCGGCTTCATCCACATGATGCTGCCGAAGGCGAGGATCATCCACTGCGCCCGCGATGCGGCGGCGACATGCCTGTCGATCTATAAGGTGCATTTCCGCGGCGACAGCCACCGTTATGGCTATGACCTCGGCGAGCTCGCCGATTTCCACAATCTCTACACCGACATCATGGCGCATTGGCACAAGGTGCTGCCCGGCGTCGTGCATGATGTGCGCTACGAGGATTTCGTCGCCGATCAGGACGGACAGAGCCGGGCGCTGATCGACTATCTCGGCCTGCCATGGGACGACGCCGTGCTGTCGTTCCACCAGACCGACCGGCCGGTGCGCACGGCATCCGCCGCGCAGGTGCGCCAGCCCATGTACCAGGGCTCCGTCGATTTGTGGAAGCGCTATGGCGACAGGCTGAAGCCGCTGCTGGACAAGCTAGGCTGATATTGAGGTGAGGCCGGCCTGCGAACGGTGGTTCCCTGCGCTTCCGGTGCTCACGTACCTTAAGTACGCTCCGCTCCGGTTCTCGGGAACCGTCATTCTCGACTCGGCCTGACCTCAATCTCAACCCAGCTTGGGGCCGAGGTGCTCAAAGCTGGATGAACGGCTGGAAGCCGCCGAAGATCATGCGCTTGCCGTCGAACGGCATGGCGGACCAGTCCATCTTGATACGCTCATCGGCCATCACCTTGGCCATCACCGCATCGCGGCTTTGCCTCGATTCATAGAGCACCCAGGCGAAGACGACGATCTCGTCGTCTTTTGCCTGGACGGCACGCGGGAAAGAGGTGACCTCGCCATAGGGCACGTCGTCGCCGATGCATTCGACATAGGAGAGCGCGCCGTGCTCCATCCAGATCGGACCCGCGAGATTGGCCAGCTTCTTGTAATCATCGAGGTTGGCCTTCGGCACGGCAAGCACGAAACCGTCTACATAGGACATGGCAGTCTCCTCTTCGCTGAAAACGGGCGCCGGGCCGGCGGGGATATGACCCGGCGCGGTTGGCCGCGTCCCTCGGCGAGGGCGCGGCCGCTAAAACTTATTCAGTCGGTGCGTTCATTGCCCAGGCAACGCCGAAGGGGTCCTTCACCTGACCCCAGCGGTCGCCCCAGAACATCACCTGCAGCGGCGTGGCGATCTCGCAGCCGGCGTCGACGGCGCGCTTCCACCAGGTGTCGATGTCATCCTTGCCGAGATGGAGCTGCAGCGTATAGCCCTGCGCCGCCTGGTGCGGATGGCCGTGTTCCGGATAGGCGTCGCCCAGCATCAGCGTCGAGCCATTGATGTGGAGATGGATGTGCATGGTGCGGCCTTTTTCATCCGCCGGATAGGCAAAGACTTCCTCGGCCGCGAAAGCCTTCTTGTAGAATTCGGCGGCCTTGATGGCGCCGTCCACCTGCAAATAGGGGGTCAATCCACCGAGAACCTTGGGGCGGGGCGGGGTCTGGTCGGTCATTCTCGTGTTCCTCTTCTCGTTTGGTTTGGCCTTGCCAACCATAGGACGGACGAGGTGACGCCAATCCTACAGGGTCGGAAGAATTTTTCGCCTGGCCCGGATCTCCGGGCAACCGGCCGGTCTTGGAGGTCGATGCATGGGCTGGCTGGCTATGGTCATATGACCTTGGCCGAGGACGTGGCGGCGCGACGGCTGTCGCGGGCATCGAAGATTTCCGGAAAGCCGATATCCTTGCGCAGCTCGGCTGGCAGTGCCAGCAGGATGCGTTCGCTGCGATGACGGGCGCGCGCCGCGGCATAGCGGGTTGCGATGCGGCCGATGGATGACAGGACGGACATGGTAGCTTCTCCCTGGGTTGGCGCCGGCATCATCGTGTCGGCATCCCAAGGACGGGAGAGGTCCGGGCGATCCGACAGATCGCCCGGAATTTTTGATCGGCCTTTGTTATCGGCGCGACGCGCTTACTTCAGGCAGCGGTCTCCAATCGCTCGATCGTTTCAAGGTCGGCTCTCTTGGCCTTCCCCTCGACGGCGAGGTCATAGCTTGCCTGCATGTTCATCCAGAATTGCGGTGTGGTTCCGAAGAACTTCGCAAGGCGCAATGCAGTGTCTGGTGTTACCGGTGTCGCTTCGCTGGCCAGGCGCTCGATGCGCGTGCGCGGCACATGAAGCTTTTTGGCAAGCGTGTAAGGCTTCAGACCGAGCGGGACGAGATACTCTTCGCGGAGAATTTCTCCGGGATGGACTGGCGGGTTGATATCAAGCATTTGGGACCTGCCTTCAATGGTAGTCGGTTATTTCAACATCTTCTGCTTGCCCATCCACCCAGCGAAAGCAGATGCGAAACTGATTGTTGATACGGATCGAATGCTGACCGGTCCGGTTGCCTTTCAACGGCTCAAGCCTGTTGCCGGGAGGCGTCTTGAGGTCCGACAGTTCGGCTGCATTGTCGATCATGTACAGCTTCCGTTGGGCTGACCGGACAAGGTCCGAAGGGAAACCCTTTGGAGCCTTGCCGTTCGAAACGGCTTCGCTGGTCTTGTCCCTGAACGAGCGTATCATCGGTCGGCTCCGACGGACGTACCGTCGCATGATACGTTCGGCGAGTCAAGGGAACGTCTCATGCGATGATACGAAGAATCGACCCCCCGCAACACCCCGCTCAGCCGGTTCCTTCAGCCACCTCGCGGAAGAAGCCTTCCGGATCCTCGACCTCGATCAGCCTGCGCTTCTCGATAAGCCAAAAACGGTTGCCGATGGCGCGGATGAAGGAGCGATCGTGCGAGGCGAGCAGGCAGCTTGCCTGGTGCTTCAGCAACTCCTCCTCCAGTGCTTCCTGGCCGTCTATGTCGAGATGGTTGGTCGGCTCGTCGAGCAGGTAGAAGTTGGGATTGGCGAGCCTCAGCGCCAGCATCATCAGCCGCGCCTTCTGGCCTCCCGACAGCACGCCGATCTTTTTCTCCTGCATCTCGATGACCACGCCGGCGCCGGCGAGCAGCGAGCGGGCGCGCTGTTCGCCGACATCGTAGCGGTGCGAGACCATGGCCAGCGGCGTGTCGTCGCCGCTGATGCCGGACAGCGCCTGGTCGCTGTAGCCGAGCACGGTCGACGGCGTCACCTTCACATTGCGCACCGTATCCGGTTCGAGGATGGCGTTGCGGATCAAGGTGACGAAGCGCGACTTGCCGACGCCGTTGCGGCCGAGCAGCACGATGCGATCGCCCTGGCAGATGTGGCGTTTGCCGGTCCGAAACAGCAGCGTTCCGTCTGGCGTTTCCACCGCCGCGTCGTCGAGCGTGATCAGCACCTTTGCGTGCGTACCGCGATTGGCGAGTTTGATCGCCCCCGCCGATCTTTCACGATGCGCCGGATTGGCGGCCTCTTCGAGCTTTTCCGCCCGCTGGTTGAGCTGCTTGGTCTTGACCGTCAGGAGGTCGCTGCCGGAATTGATGCCGATATTGTTGAGCTTGGCGGCCTGCCGCCGCAATTGCTGCGCCACCTTCATGTCGCGCTGGAATTTTCGTTCGGTCGAGGCGTCGACCTCGTCCAGCGCATCCCTGGCACGCGAGTAGGGCAGCGAAAACACCGGCGACTGTTCCGGGCGCAGGAACAGCGTGCGGTTGGTGGTTGCGTCGAGGAAGGCGCGGTCGTGGCTGGCGATGACGATAGGCACCTCGCGCGGCAGCGCGTTGAGCCAGGTTTCCAACAGGCTGATGCGGGCGAGGTCGAGATGGTTGGTCGGCTCGTCGAGCAGCAGCACATCGGGATCGGTGACCCAGACGCGGGCGATCAGCGCCAGCCGCTGCCAGCCACCGCTCAGCGCCTGCATCCGTCGCTCGCGCATCGTCACGGGCACGTCGAGCGAATCCAGCACCACGTCGACGCGCCACGTCTCGCTGTCGGCCTGTTCCGGCGGCAAGGCGTCGGCCACCACCTCATAAAAAGTACGGCCGAACAGGGCAGGGGCTACGGACTGTTCGACATGGCCGACACGCAGGCCGCGCGTGCGGGTGATGTCGCCTGTTGTCGGCTCGACCTCGCCGGTCAGGCATTTCAACAAGGTCGACTTGCCGCGGCCGTTGGCGGCAACGATGCCGAGCCGGTCGCCAGTGCCGATGCTGAGGTCGAGGTTGGAAAAGAGCGGCGCACTCATGGTGACGCCGAGGGATTTGAGGCTGATCAGGGCCATTTTCGATTTCTCTGGTCTGTCCGGGAAGTCCGGCTCAATGCACTTTGACGGTGCGCGTGCCGGCCATCAGGCTCAGGATTGCGCACCACGAAGGGCAGACCAAAAAATCGAAGCGGGAAAAACCCGGACCGTCCCTGGTCAGCCCTGCAAGCAAGCTCGCAGGGCAGAAATCGGGCCACGCTGACGATGGTGACGAAAAAACGTAAACACGTGAGCCCTCCTTTCAAGACGTTCGAGTGTGACGACTGGCTACACCAAAGGCGGGGCTGATGGCAAGGCCGCCGCTTTCGCGCGGCGCGGGAAGGGGTCCAGCACCAGGATGCAGCCGCCGATGATTGCCACCGCGCCGAAGCCCTGGATGATGGTCAGCTCCTCGCCAAGCAGGATCGTTCCGGCCAGCACGGCGATCGTGGTCACGGCGAATTCGACGCTGATCGTCCGGGTTGCGCCGATCGAGGCCACCAGCCGGAAATAGACGACATAGGTCATCGCGCTCATCACGCAGGCCAGAATTGCGAGATAGAGGAAATCGATGGGGCGTGGCATGGTCGGGACCGGCACGATGAACAGCAGCGGCAGCGTCATCAGGCCACCGAACAGGAAGGCGGCGCTGGTGAGTTCCAGCGAGCCGGCCGAGCGCAGATGGCGATTGGCGTAGTTGCTGCCGAAGGCGGCCGAGAAGGAACTGAACAACGAGGCGGCGCAGCCGAGCGCGAAGGACGTGGTGACAGGAACGGCGGGGAAGCCGACCAGGACGATGATGCCGGCAGCGCCGAGCAGCAATCCGGCGAGGCCGCGAACAGAGATGCGTTCAAGCCCCCACAACTGGCCAAGGATCATCGAGAACAGCGGGATCGCGGCAACCAGGATTGCGGCCATCGCCGTACCGATGCGCGGGGTGGCGTAGGACAGGCCGATCAGCTGAGCCGCGACGGTCGTCGCGCCGACCACCGCGAAATGCCGCCAGCCGGCGCTGAAATCCAGGCGCCGCCGCGTCGCGGCCGCCAACAGGAAGAGCGTGATGCCGGCGATCAGCGCGCGCAAGGTGACCGCGCCGACCCAGCCGAAGGCGTGCACCACCTCGAGCAGCACCAGGAACGACAGTCCCCAGGTGACAGCCAGGAAGACGTAGGAGGCGATGTCTCTGGGTTTCATGGGAGTTGGCTGATTTGGAGGAAACGCTGCATGGCGGTATCGCTTCACCCAGTCACTGACAAGGGCGGGCGCATGGTCCAGGCGGATCAGACAGGTCTTAGATGACCGGCGCTTAGTCCATATTCTTTGTTAAGATCGAGCAGGAAATGCCCAAACACCGTGCTCTTGCCAAGATCAATGACGATTACAAGAAGAGCGTTGAACCTCCCCGTGCCAATCAAAACTTGATCAAACCGATTTTGGGCGTCCCGATAAACGTGATGTACATCGTTCACGTAGGCCACGCCGATTTCGTTAAGGTCCAGTGCGTCGACATATGACCAAATGTCTACGACGGAATTCACCCCGGCGGTGACATTCGTCATCGGCTCAGCGAAGCAAGCCTTGAACTCTTTTTCATCAAGTCTGCGAACGGAGATCATCGCCTACTTTAATTGATCGCGTTCGAGGTTCGCAACCAGTCGAAACCTGACGCTTACAGTCACTATTTCCCAGGCCGCCCGGTCTTGCTTGGCCGGCGCTTCTCGCGGCGGGCGTCGCCCGGATCCTCGTAGGAGCCGATGCCAGAGCGTTGGCGGACGATTGGCTTGTCGCTATCGCCGCGATCCTTCGCGCCCCCCTCTGTCCTGCCGGACATCTTCCCCACGAGGGGGGAGATTGGCTGTGGCTTCGCCGGCACTTTTCCCTCAACCGGTTTTTCCGTGCGGCGTACCGTCATTTCGTCGAGCGAGTTCTTCTTGAACAGCGGCTTGGTGGCGTCGCCCGGTATGCCGAAATCGGAACCGTGCGCCTGTTCGGCCGACTGCTTCTTGAACAGCGAGCGCGACACCGCGCCCGATGGCGTCGGCATGTCGGTACCAGGCCCCATATCGTCCAGCGACGGCTTGGCGAACAGCGGCTTCTTCACCGGCACGGCGCCGTCGGCGCCCATCTCGTCGAGGTCGGGCTTGCGGAAGAGGTTGGGGCGGGCAGCCTTGGCGGCCTCTTCGGCGGCGCGTGCTTCGTCGAGCTTGCGGAACCGCTCTTGTTCCTCGACGGTGCGATGTTTGGCGACCCCCTTGTTGTGCTTGCCTTTTTCGCGACCCGACGCCGGGCTTTCCATATCGGCATACTTCGCCAGCGGATCGTCGGAGATCGACAGTTCCATCTCGCGCAGCCGCTTGATCTCGTCGCGGATGCGGGCTGCCTTCTCGAAGTCGAGATTGGCGGCGGCGTCGCGCATCTGCTTCTCCAGCGCGTCGAGATGGGCCTTGAAATTGTTGCCCATCATGGCGCCGGCGCTGTCGGTGAACTGCGAGATGTCGGCGCGGACATGGTCCTTCTCGTAAACCGAATCCAGAATGTCGGAGATGCGCGACTTGACCGATTCCGGCGTGATGCCGTTGGAGGCGTTCCATTCCATCTGCTTTTCGCGGCGGCGGTTGGTCTCCGCCATCGCCCGCTCCATCGAGCCGGTAACCTGGTCGGCGTAGAGGATGACCTTGCCGTCGACGTTGCGGGCGGCGCGGCCGATCGTCTGGATCAGCGACGTCTCGGAGCGCAAAAAGCCTTCCTTGTCGGCGTCGAGAATGGCAACAAAACCGCATTCGGGAATGTCTAGGCCTTCGCGCAACAGGTTGATGCCGACCAGCACGTCGAAAGCACCAAGCCGCAAATCGCGCAAAATCTCGATGCGCTCCAGCGTGTCGATGTCGGAGTGCATGTAGCGCACGCGAACGCCTTGCTCGTGCAGGTACTCGGTCAGGTCCTCGGCCATGCGCTTGGTCAGCACGGTGACCAGCGTGCGATAGCCGGCGGCCGTGGTTTCGCGGATTTCGCCGACGACATCGTCGACCTGGCTTTTCGCCGGGCGCACCTCGACCGGCGGATCGATCAGCCCGGTCGGGCGGATGACCTGCTCGGCGAAGACGCCGCCGGCCTGTTCCATCTCCCAGGCCCCTGGCGTCGCCGAAACGGCAACCGAGAGCGGCCGCATGGCGTCCCATTCCTCGAAGCGAAGCGGCCGGTTGTCCATGCAGGATGGCAAGCGGAAGCCATATTCGGCCAGCGTCGCCTTGCGCCTGAAGTCGCCGCGATACATGCCGCCGATCTGCGGCACGGTGACGTGGCTTTCGTCGATGAAGACCAGCGCGTTGTCGGGAATGTATTCGAACAAGGTCGGCGGCGGATCGCCAGGCTGGCGGCCGGTGAGGTAGCGCGAATAGTTCTCGATGCCGGCGCAGGAGCCGGTCGCTTCCAGCATTTCGAGGTCGAAGCGGCAGCGCTGTTCCAGCCGCTGCGCTTCGAGCAGGCGGCCGGCGTGTTCCAGTTCCACCAGCCGCTGCTTCAACTCTTCCTTGATCGATTTGATCGCCTGGTTGAGCGTCGGGCGCGGCGTCACATAGTGCGAGTTGGCGTAGATCTTGACGCTCTTCAGCTCGCCGGTCTTCTGGCCCGTCAGCGGGTCGAATTCGGTGATCGCCTCGATCTCGTCGCCGAACATCGAGATGCGCCAGGCGCGGTCTTCCAGGTGGGCCGGGAAGATTTCGATCGTGTCGCCGCGCACGCGAAACGAGCCGCGCACGAAATTGATGTCCTGGCGCTTGTACTGCTGGGCGACGAGGTCGGCGAGCAAAGCGCGCTGGTCGAGCCGGTCGCCGATCTGCATCTGGAAGGTCATCGCCGTATAGGTTTCGACCGAGCCGATACCGTAGATGCAGGACACCGAGGCGACGATGATGACGTCGTCGCGCTCGAGCAGCGAACGCGTCGCCGAATGGCGCATGCGGTCGATCTGCTCGTTGATCGAGGATTCCTTCTCGATGAAGGTGTCGGTGCGCGGAACGTAGGCTTCCGGCTGGTAATAGTCGTAATAGGAGACGAAATACTCCACCGCATTGTCGGGGAAGAATTTCTTGAACTCGGAATAAAGCTGCGCGGCCAGTGTCTTGTTGGGCGCCAGGATCAAGGCGGGGCGCTGCGTTTCCTCGATCACCTTGGCCATGGTGAAGGTCTTGCCGGAGCCGGTGACGCCGAGCAGAACCTGGGTGCGGTCGCTGTTTTCGACGCCCTCGACCAAATCCTTGATGGCGGTCGGCTGGTCGCCGGCCGGTTCGAAGTCCGACACCATCTTGATGGCGATGCCGCCTTCGGATTTCTCCGGCCTGGCGGGGCGGTGCGGCGTCCACAGCACGCCGTCCTTGTGCAGCGGATTGCCGGATTCGATCAGCGCCGAGAGCGCGGCCACCGTGGCGGTGACGCCGCTGGACGACATCGTCTCGGCTTCTTCCAGCGAGATGTCGAGCCCGGCGACCGGATTGAGGCCGGCCGCCGTGCGTTCGCGAGCCGACGCGGCGCCGCCCATCGAGGTGCCGCGCGCGGTGCGGCCCGGGGCGGCCGAGCGTTCCGGAATCTTCTTCGGCGCCTTGGCGCCGCCGCCCTTGCCCGTGGCGCGGCCTTCGCGCTCAGCCTCCTGCTCGATCTGCTCGGCCCAATCGGCGATCGACCCGGTCAGCGGCGTGCCCGAAAGCTCAGCCTGCGGCATCTCGGCGAAGCCGCCCTTGTGCAGCGGCTCCGAGGCGTCGAGGAAATCGGTCAGCGGGCTGCGCCGCTTCGGCGCGGCGCGGTCGTCATTCGCCGTCGGCGGCGTTTTCTTGTCGGGGAATTTGGCCATGCCCCAAATATGGGATTTCTCAGCCAAAATGGAAAGGGCGCTATGAGGACAGGCCGGCGGCCGCGTCATGCTCCTGACAGAAGGCTGTCAGGAGGTGGCGGAGGATCTCGCCTTATCTCAAGCGCCGCTTCCATTCGACGCGACCCGGGTCGCCGATCCCTTCAGGCGATCCACCACGACGAGGCGTGTAACCTTGCCCTTCTTGAAGGCGGCGAGGAAGCGGGCATAGTCGCGGAAGACGACGCAGCCATTGGATTCGGCGCGGCCGCCGCGCAGCATGTAGGTATGCGCGAGGAGGCCGTTGCGGTTGTATTTGTTGCCGCCGCTCGTCGGTGTCAGGCGGATCGCCTCGACACCGTGGAAGCGGGATTCGCGCAGCGACAGATTGTAGGTGTTGGGCGGCGTCGGACCACGGTCCTTCACGTGGACATAGCGCGGCTGGTCGACCATGGCGCCGAGGCCGGAATGGGCCTCGAGCCGCTGGCCGTCCGGCATGTAGACGGTCTTTGCGCTGATGTCGTAGACCGCCACGCCATGGCCGGCGCCGCTTCCGGCGCTGGGTCCGTTGAAAAGGTTCCTGAACGCCTGGCCGAGGCCACCCGCAGGGGTATCCGGCTTGGCATAGGCCAGCACGTCGCCGTTTTCGCCTGACCGGCCTTGCCGGGCAGGCTGCCTGGCCACCTGGACCGGCTTTGCCTGGGGCGCGGGCTTCTGCTGCACGATTCTGGGTTGTGCGGCGGGCTTGTCCTGTTCCACGACCGTGGGCTGCGGCGTGTCAAATTGCGGGCGGCGGGTCGGCAGCGGCACGTCGTCGGTGAGCGCATCCGGCAGCGAGGCGGCATCGCCTGGCTGTTGCTGCTGGGTCTCGACAGGCGCAACCGCGACGTCGGCCGGGGACTCGGTCATCGGCAGCGGCGAGGCGAAGGCCTCGTCCTCGACCGGCAGCGACTGCACGAGTGCCAGCGCCAGCTGCGTGTTGTCAGGTGTCTCGGACTGGGCAAAGCCCTGTGGTACCGGCGCGGTCTGGACAACCGCCGAGCCGGCATCGACACGGGCGAAGCGTTCCGCCGCCGGAGCCGGCATGTCGTCGGACAGGCTGGCCATCACCTGGACGGAGGGAACGAGAGACGCCTCGTTGATTTGTGGGGCGGCGCTGGAAATCACGGGACGGATGTTGGCCGGGGTCGCCGGCTTTTCGGCGCCGGCGAAGGCAGCGGCAAGCTTTGTCGGTGACAGCGACGCTTCCATGAGCTCGAAGCGCTGCTGCGATTTCGACTTCGCCACCACGGGCGCCGGCTTGGCCCGTGCCACCAGCCGCGCGGATTTCTGCGCCTGGGGGGCTATCGCGGCCAGCTTGAAGCAGTCGGCGCCGCACTGTACGGCATGGTCGTGCAGCGCCTGCGCGCCACCATGGGCGTTGGCCAGCACGAAAGGCGCCGAAGAGCTGAGGAAATGCTGTTTCAACGGATCGGCGAGAGCGAGCGAGCCGGGCAGGGACAGCGTCTGCGGCAGGCCGGCCGACGTCGCCGAGAGCGAGGCGCCGACGGAACTGAGGCCGGCCATGGTGCCGATCAGCCATAGGCCGACGGCGGCACCGACGCCCGGCACGGCGACCCAGCGGACAACCCGTTCAGGGGTGAAGGATGAGGCACGTGGCGCTTCGATGGCGGTCTCGCCGCTGCAACGCCTGTCCCCGACAATTTTACGACTCAAGAACGCCATGCAACCAATCTTGCTCCAATCGGCTCCCACGTCCGCGGCCGGGATAGCCGCGACGACCATTCTGTGAGTGATCCCAGGTGGTCCCCGACGCGTTTGCCGCGCCTGTCGTTAGTTGCCGATTGCTTCAAAATATGGACAAAGTTGGTTAACCAATCCCTCTCAAAACCAATCGAGAGACGTGGACTTTGTGCCGAAAAAGGCTCGTCCACGACCATGCACGCGGTATTGCAGCCCTTCCAAGGCTGTTTTGCTGCCTGTTTTTGCCAGCCGAGTCAAGCAAAACAGCCTTTGCTAATCCTTGCAAAGAAGCGCTTCGGGCGTTTTACGCGGCAACGGGGGACGCCGACCTGCATCGACCGAGCCTCCGCGAACGCCATCGGCGCCCACAAATACTGTTGCCGTCCTGCCACATTTTTTCGGCCTGGAGGATCGCATCCCGGCGGCCGATTGACTCGTTTTGGGAGGCGGTGCAATCCGGTCAAGTGCTTGGTTTTAAGGTGGCGAGGGCCACTTTTGGAGACTTGTCCATGAAGCGTCGGGACTTCTTGACGCTGTCGGCGGGTGCGGCGGCGTTTTCCATTCTTCCGGCCGCCGTCAAGGCTGCCGTGCCGGTTCCCTACGACCGCAACGCGGACGTGCCGTTCAAGGACAAAAAGTCGTTCATCGACTGGATGGTGGCCAATCGCGGCGAAGATCCGAAGTTGCTCGCCGAGCGCTTCGATCGCTTCCAGATCATGGTCTACAACAAGGACGTGCTGGACGACCGCAACAAGCGCGCTTTCCTGCTGACGCCGCGTGAAGAATTCGTGCTGCCGCAGAATCTGGGGCGCGCCTATGACCATGCCTTCCTCGACATCGGCTATGGCGTGACGATTTCGGGTCCGCATCTGGTCGGGCGCATGACGACATCCATCGACGTGCAGTTCGGCGAATCCGTGCTCGAGATCGGCACCGGCTCCGGCTATCAGTCGGCCTACCTGGCCAACCTCACCGACAAGGTGCACACGATCGAGATCATCAATCCGCTGGCGCAACGCACCCGGCGCACCTATGACGGGCTGATCGAGCGCGGCTACAGCGAGTTCGGCTCGGTCACCAGCCGCAATGCCGATGGCTATTATGGCTGGGAGAGCGTCGGTCCGTTCGACAAGATCATCGTCACCTGCGGCATCGACCACATTCCGCCATCGCTGCTGCAGCAGCTCAAGCCCAATGGCGTGATGGTCATCCCCGTCGGTCCGCCGGGCGCCCAGCATGTTCTCAAGGTGGTCAAGCAGCAGCTTGCCGACGGCACGTTCAACATCGTCCGCTCCGACATCTACAATGGCAAGGTGGTGCCGTTCGTGCCCTTCACCAAGCTGGAAGGCGACCAGATCGTCGGCACGCATAACGGCTGAGTTGCCGGGCCGCGGCACCGGCCTTGCTGAATTCGCATCAAGGGGCCCGGATGGCAGCCGTCGCATCGATCTCTCGACCAGGCATGGCCTCGCTGGAGGCGCCGCGGCTTGCGCACTATCTCGCGGTCGGGCTGATCGCCGGCGCCATCATCGCGCTGCAGATCGCCGTCATGCGCGTGTTCGCCGTCGGCAGCTGGTCGCATTTCGGCTCGCTGGTGGTCAGCCTTGCCATGCTGGGCTTCTCCCTGTCCAGCGTCGTCATCTTCGCCGGCAAGGGCTGGTTCGACCGCCACTGGCAAGGGTCGGCGACAGCGGCCCTGCTCTTGATCGGCCCGCTCGCCGTCGGCGCCAACCTCGTCGCCCAGACGGTGCCGTTCAACGCCATCTTCCTGGTCTCGGATCCCGCGCAGAAATGGCGGCTGCTGGCCAATTTCCTGCTTTACCTCCTGCCGTTCCTGGCCGGCGCCTTCTTCCTCGGCATCGTCTTCCTGAAAAGCCGCACCGCCTTCGGCCGCGTCTATTTCGCCGATCTCACCGGCTCGGGGCTTGCCGGCCTCGTCGTGCTGGTGTCGCTCTATCTGTTCGCGCCTGAAACCATCATCGTCGTGCCGCTGCTTTTGTGGGCCGCCGGTTCGTTGCTGTGGTTCGCCGCCTTCGGCGCCTGGAAGAGCGTCGTCGCCGGCGTCGCCGTCGCGGCGCTGTCGATAGCGGGTTACCTCTTGCTGCCCGGGCTGACTGGCATACCCGACATCACCGTCTCTCAGTACAAGGGCGTCGCCTATGCCCGCAACTTTCCCGACGGCAAGCGCATCTACCGCAGCGTCTCGCCGTTCGGCGATCTGCAGGTCTATGCCAGCTCCTACATGCATTTCGCGCCGGGCCTGAGCGACAACGCCGCCTTCGGCATGCCCGAGGTTCCGGCCAACACCTATGTCGGCATGTATCGCGACGGCGACGGGCCGGAAGGCATCATGCGCAACCTGGCACCGGCCGAGCAGGTCTATTTCCGCTATCTGCCGATGCACTATCCCTATGTCATCAAGGAGAAGCCAAAGACATTCGTCGTGCAGTTCGGCGGCGGCATTTCCACGCAAGCCGCGCTCAACGCCGGTTCGACCTCGGTGACCGTCGCCGAGAGCAATCCGATGACGTTGCGGGCGTTTCGCGATCCCGTGCTCAGGGATGTCACCGGCAATATACTGGCCGAGCCACGGCTCAAGGTCATCGACTATGACGGGCGGCTGTTCCTCGCCAACACGGCCGAGCGCTACGACGTCATCGACCTCAGCCTCGCCGACAGTGTCGGCCTGTCCAATCCCGGCGGCTTCGCCATTTCGGAGAAATATGCCTACACGCGCGAGGCGATGCTGAGCTACATGCACGCGCTGGCCGATGGCGGCGTGCTGTCGATCACCTTGTGGAACAAGGAAGAGCCGCCGAAATCGGTGCTGAAACTCTATTCGACCGTCGCCGAGGCGGCCAAAACATTCGATCCGCAAGGCGCCGCCAACGACATCTTCGCGGTGTCGAGCTATCTGTCTACGACGACCGTGCTGTTCAAGCGCGGCGGCTTCACGGAAACCGAAATCAAGACGCTGCGCGACTACACCAAATCGATGTCCTGGGAGGAGGTCTATTATCCAGGAATGGTTTATGACGGCTCGGGCGCGCAGAGGATACTCGATGATTACCGCGCCTCGATCTTCGGCAGCGGACAGGACGCGATGCTGACGCAGCCCGCCGACGCAACGGCGCCCGCCGACCCGACCGCGCCCGCAAATCCCAACTGCGACCCGACCGCGCCGGCCGATCCGACGCTGGATGCCTGCGCGGATGCGGGCGGCAATGCCGGTCCGCAGGTGCTGCCGGCGACGGAATTGCAGCGCATGACATGGCACGCGCTTCTGACCGGCGGCTGGGAAAAGCTCGCGAGCGATTATGTCTTCGACGCGCGTGCGCTGAGCAACGACCAGCCCTATTTCGCGGCCTATGTGAAGGTCGCCGACCTGCCGCGCACACTCGACCGGCTCGACCTGTTCCAGGACGACTGGGGCTATCTCCTGATCTGGGCAACGCTCGGCATAGCCTGCGTCACGGCGGCGTCGCTGGTGCTGCTGCCGGTCCTCTTCGGCTGGCGCATCGTGTTCTCGCGCTCGCGCGGCAAGCTCGGCACCATCCTCTATTTCGCCTGCCTCGGCCTCGGTTACATCATGGTCGAGGTCGGGCTGATCAGCCGCTTCACCGTGGCGCTCGCCAACCCGACCGTCTCAGCCTCGGTGCTGATCTCCTCGATGCTGGTGTTTTCCGGCCTTGGCAGCCTGTTCGCCGAGCGTATCTTCGACCGTGCCAGGACGCTGCTGCCGATGGTGCTGCTCGCGGTCTGCGTGCTGCTTTTGGCCTATGGCTTCTACCTGTCGCCGGTGCTCGACTGGATCGGCGCCTATCCCTATGCGGTGCGGCTGCTGCTGTGCTTCCTGCTGGTGTCGCCGCCGGCCTTCCTGATGGGCATGCCGATGGCCACCGCCATGACCTGGCTGGCGCGGCTCGGCAAGGAGCATCTGTTCGTCTGGGCCTGGGGCATCAATGGCTGCTTCTCGGTCATCGGCTCTGCCGCCGTGCCGATCGTCGCCACCAGTTTCGGGCTGAGCGCGGTGCTGCAATGGGCAGCGATCGCCTATCTCGTCGCCATACCGGCGTTCTTCGCCGTGCTCTTGCCGTCCAAGGCCATGCCCATCGGGCAGGTCGCCCATGCCTGACCGGCGCGCCATCGTCGCCGGACTGCTGGCCACGGCGGTATTTCCGGCCACGAGCGAGGGCGCTGGGTTGAAGAAGGCGATATCGAGCATCGTGCCGTTCAAGGCGTCACCCTTTCCCTATCGAGACAGACTGCCCGACGGTTCGGCGCCGTTTCTCGACGTCACCGGAGCGGACGGCCGACGCGGCCACACTTCGCCGCGCGGCGGCATCTACTGGGAGGACGAGACCTATTCCGACCGCGGCACTTTGCTGGCTGTGCCGAAAGGCTTCGATCCCGCCAAGCCTGCCGTCATCATCGTGTTCTTCCACGGCAATGGCGCGACCTTGCAGCGCGACGTGGTCGGCCGCCAGCGCGTCGTCGCGCAGGTCGAGGCGTCAGGCCTCAACGCCGTGCTGGTGGCACCGCAATTTGCCCGCGACGCGCAGGATTCCAGCGCCGGCAATTTCTGGACGCCGGGCTATTTTGCCGGCTTCATGGCCGAGGCGGCGCAAGGCCTTGCCAGGCTGACCGGCGCCAAGGCCGCTAAATTCCAAGCCATGCCGGTGGTGCTGATTGCCTATAGCGGCGGCTACAATCCGGCGGCCTCAATTCTCAAGAATGGCGACGTCGGTACGCGCCTGCTCGGCGTCATCCTGCTCGACGCCGTCTTCGACGAGGCTGATATCTTCGCCGTTTGGATCGCGCATCACAGGAAGAACTTCTTCGTCAGCGCCTACGGCAAATCCTCGGCTGCTGGCAATGCCGAAATCAGGCAGTTGCTGGCGGGTAGGGGCATCGATGCAAGCGCCGATAAGCCGCGGCGGCTGGAAGCCGGCACCGTCGCCCTTCTCGCCTCGGACGCCGCCCACGACAGCTTCGTCACCAAGGCATTCGTCAACAATCCGCTGCAGTGGCTGCTGGCACGGCTGCGCGGGTTTTCGCGGTAGGATCTGTTGGCATCAGGCCGGCCGAGCCGTATTCCTTAAGCCCGGGCACTTGAAAGGTTTGGCTTTGAAGCTTAGTGCCCGGCCATGCTTCTGACCGCTATTGTCATTGCCCCAGATACTGGATCCGCTCAGGATACTGCTCGTCGGGGCAGCGTATTTCCTAAGCCTCAGGGTCAAACGGCCGGGCGCGGGCTGGCTTGGGCTGCTCGTGGCAATTGTCATCATCGCCGTCGGCTATCCCTTCGTGATCCTTGGCCAATCCGGCGACATCGCCTGGATGGGCGGAGCGGTGGGCGTGATATCGAATGCCCTGATAGCGGGGGTCGTGGCCGGGCTGTTGCGGCTGCAACGCCGGTTCTTCTGAGCGTTGGCGCGCCTCATCGCGGCAGGGCACCATCGATGCTGGCGCCGGCGGCCGCCATGAGTGCCGCCGCGACTGCGGCGGCACGGCGGGCCTTCGGACCGTGTTCGGGCCAGACGATGCGGCGCTTGATGGTCAGCGCCGGCACCTCGCGTGCAATCTCGACGAGATGGCCCGCGTCGAGGTGGCGGCGCAACACCAGTTCGCTGGCCAGAAGCGCGCCCATGCCGGCGATCGCCGCTTGCGCGGCGACGATGGTCAATCCGAAGCGCGGCCCCTGGTCGATGTCCTTCCTCTGCCGCGCCGCCGCGACAAACCAGTCCCGCCATGACGGATAGACATCGTCGCCCATCATCGGGTCGATATGCAGCAGCGGCATCCTGTCCAGAATTTCGGCACCATCCGGCCTGGCACGACCCTGCGCCAATGCCGGCGCGCAGGCCGGGATCACGCGCTCGGTAAAGAGGTCGAGCGCCTGAATGTCCGATGCCGATCCCGTGCGGTAGCTGATGGCGAGGTCGACGCCCTCCTCCGCCATGGCGTCGAACGCGACCGAGGTGACGATGCGGACTTCCAGCCGTCCCAGGGCGGGCCGCACCATGGCCAGGCGCGGTGCCAGCCACAGCGAGGCGAAGGAGGGATCGGCCGAGATGGTGAAGGTCTCGGCCCGCCGTTCGAAGCGCAGCCGGCGCAGGCCGGAGGCCAGCGCGTCGAAGCCGCGATCGATGTCGGGCAGGGCGGCCTCGGCGGCGCGGGTCAATACGATGCCATTGCCTTCGCGCCGGACCAGCCTGGCGCCGAGCCGTTCCTCCAATTGCCTGATCTGGTGGCCGATGGCGCCCGGCGTGACGCCCAGTTCCTCGGCGGCGCGCGTCAGGCTGCCGGTCCTGGCGGCGGCCACCAGCGCCCGTAAACCTGAAAGTGGCAAATCCCTCAGCGTCATGTTTTGAGTTTATCTCAAAACTTGGGGAAGGGAACTCGTTTGAATCCGGGGCTGCTGCTGCCTAGCTTTCCGAACAAATTTAACCGCGGGGACGCCAGATGCTCGACACGCCAAAGAACGCACAGGAACGACGAGCCGCCCATCCGGCAGTGCCCATCCGCGCCATGCGCGCCGAGGGTACGCGCATCGCCGTCGAGCTGGGGGATGGCGGCTCGGCAGAACTCTCGACGCGCTGGCTTCGGCTCGCCTGTGAATGCGAGGTGTGTGGCGACACTGCCTCCGGCAAGCGATGGCTGACGCCGGCCGATGTCGCTAAGACCGTCCATGCCGACAGCTTCGACCTCTCCAAGCCCGGCCAGGTCACCGCGATCTGGCAGGATGGGCATGTGTCGCATTACGACGCAGCCGCTCTCGCGGACCATGTCGATGGTTCCGGCCCGGCGCGGTTCCGGCCATGCCTTTGGAACAGCGACCTCTCCGGGCGGCTCGGGCGCTTTGGCTTCGATGCGGTGGTGGCGGATGACGAGGCGCTGTTCGCTTCGCTCCAGGCGCTGCGCGACCAGGGCATCGCCATGCTGACCGGGGTGCCCGCCGAGACCGAGGCGACCGCGCGTGTCGCCGGGCGCTACGGGCCGATCCGTGAGACCAGCTACGGCAAGGTGTTCGACCTGATCTCGCGGCCTGATGCGCGGGTTGCTGGCGAGACGGCGCGGGCGCAGATTCCGCATACCGACGAGCCATTCCGTTATGCGCCGCCGGGCTTCATCTTCTTCCATGCCATCAGGACTGGCGCGGGCAGCGGCGGCACATCGCTGATGGTCGACGGCTTTCAAGTCGCCGAGCTGATGCGGGCGCGCACGCCGGAGCTGTTCGATCTGCTGACGCGGCACGGCGTCACCTTCCACCGCGAGCATGAGGGCGAAGTGTTCTTCAGCGCCGAGGCGCATGTCATCAGCCTCGACGTGGCGGGCGCGGTCACCGGCATCCGCTACAATGACCGCTGCCTGGCGCCGCAATGGGCGCCTGTGGACCGGATCGACGGTTTGATCGAGGCGCTTGCCGAACTGACGCGGCTGATCCGCGACCCGCAAAACCAGTTCCAGCACCAGTTGCAGCCGGGCGAGGTGCTGGTCTTCGATAACCAGCGTGTCCTGCACGGCCGCACGGAATTCGACCCTTCGCTGGCGGTCAGGCATCTCAGAAGCTGCAATATCGACCGCGACGGGGTGCACAGCGCGTTCCGCTCGCTGGCCAGACGGTTCGCGCCCGATGAGGCGGAGGCGGTGCTGTATCAGGGGGCGATTTTCTAGGCGCCTGTCCCATCGTTTTCTATTGGCTGAAGCCTAGCCAAACTTCGTCATCCTAGGGCGAAGCAGTCGCGAAGCGACGTCGCGGAGACCCTGGATCCATTGCGTGACCTTAACGGCAGAGCGCAGCGGAGCAGAATTCTGAACCGTAGCAACGCTTTGAAGTCCCGGCATGGATCCTATGGTCTGCGCCGCGTCGCTCCGCTCCTTGCTCCGCCATAGGATGACGAAGCGATAGGTTTCACCCCACGATGGCCGCTCAGTTAAACCACAGCGCGAAGGTCAAAAACCCGCCGCCGCCGAACTCGCGCTGGATCTGGTCGAAATCGCCGCTGGTCACGATCTCGCCGCTTTCGAGGTAAGGCGCGATTCCCGGGCCGGTGATCGACAGCACGAGGTCGAAGGGTTTCGGCTCGTCGAAGAAACGCTTCATGTTGATGCCTTGGCCGGTGCTGGCGGTGACACGGAAATGCGGCAGCAGCTTGCGGCCTTCAAGAAGGTCCTCGGCCATGGTCAAGGTGGCGAGCCAGGCCTGCACCTGCTCCTCGCCGACTTCGAGCCCGGTAAGCGGGTTTTCGCCCTTCTGCTGCGGGCCCGGCAGCCATTCGCGGTCATTGTCGGTTTCGGCGCGGATCGCCTTCCAGTCCTCGCGCGACAGCCGGATCATTTCGAGCAGCTCCTGGCGCGCCGCCTTGCGGCGCTCCGGCTCGATAACCGGCCAGTTGATGAGATGCACCATCGAGATGAAATCGGCGATGCGCCATTCCGAGGAAAAGATGCTTGAGCCCATATCGCCGGGAGGCGGCACAAGCACATCCTGCAACGGCAGCCTGGCGCGCGGGAACAGCATGTGGAACGAGCCGTCGAACGTGCTCCTGAAATCATGCGCCAGCCAGAAATCGGCCTGCGCCATCAGGAACTCGGCATAGCCCTGCAGCCAGTAGCCGTCGGCGCGGTCGAAGCGGAAGGTGAGCGAAGGGGCGGCGCCATCCGTTGCCATGCCGCCGCGCGACAGCGCCGCCATGATGGCGGCCATGCTTTCATCCGGCGCGATGGTGCCGTCCTCGTTGAGGTCGATGCCGACATGGGTGAGGTCGATGACCATGCCGATATCGGCATCAGCCGGCACCGAGCCCAGTGTCGCGGCGGATTTTGCCAGCCGGTCGCGGAAGGCGACGAGGATGGCGCGAAACTCTTCGTAGGTCAGCGGCTGGGGGTTGGGATTGGGCGGCACCGGCAGCTGCATCAGCGGCAGCATGAAGGATTGCGGGCTTTCGAAGCCATGACGGTGCAGGCCGCTGGCCAGCAATTCCAGCGCGGTGAAGAATTCGCCGGCGCCGGCGGCATAGGCCGATGCCGGATCTTTCGGCGCGGCGGCCTCCAGGGTCGAAAGGGCGCTGTCGCGCGCGGCCACCGTCCTTGCCTCGAACAGAGCGGTCGCCACTTCGGGCATGGCCGCCGATGCGGACGACAGCGGCAGAAGCACAATGAAAGCCGATGCCAGCAGGCTTGCTATTCGTGTCATCTTTTCCCTCCCATGTTGCCGGCGAGACCATACACGGATTTTCGACGTCGCGTGTGCCGGGCCGGGATGCTGTCCACATCGCTGCATGATTGTCGACAGGCGCGCTTCAACCAGCCCGGCGGACGGTCTACAGAAGGCAAACGATTGGGCGTAGCCGTGTCGAACTATCCGCTTTCCTACAAACTGTCCTGGCTGCCGCGTTTCCTGAGGCCGTCGTCCGGCGGCGACGCCACCGGGTTTGCGCCGATGGCAGGGACGCTGATGGATCCGCCACCGAAGCAGACGGTGCGGCTGGCCTTCGTCGGCGATATCTCGGCTGTGGCCAACCGGAGCGCGCCCGAATGCGACCCCGCGATCAAGGCACTGCTGGACACGGCCGATCTGATCATCGGCAATTGCGAAAGCCCTGTTGTCGACAGGCCGAGCGCGGTCCTTGGAACCAAGCTCGGCACGCATCATGCGATGAGCGAACGTTTTCTGGTGGAGGCGCTGGCGGCGGTCGGGATAGGGCGCGAAAAACTCGTGCTGTCGCTGGCCAACAATCATGTGTTCGACCAGGGCGTCGCCGGCTTCGACGCGACAGTGGCCGCCTTGAAGCGGCTCGGCATCCGGACCATCGGCCTGGCCGCCGATGGTCCGATCCAACGCTTTGCGGCCGGGCCGCTCGCTCTCGGCTTCGCCGCCTTCACGCTCTGGCGCAACGCCGACGAAAGCCTGTTTGCCGGCCGCGTCTTGATGGAAAGCGATCCGGCGCGCTGGCCGCGCGAGGCGAGCGCGGGGGTCGATCTGCTCTGCGCCGTGCCGCATTGGGACTGGGAGTTCCGGCATTTTCCGCGTGCCGCAACATTGGCGCTGGCGCGGCGGCTGGCCGGGCAAGGCGTCGGGCTGATTGCCGGCCATCATGCCCATGTCGTGCAGCCGGTGCAGCGGATCGGCGAGGCGATCGTCGCCTATGGGCTCGGCGATTTCCTCGGCACCGCCTTTGCCCGCCAGCCATGGCCTGGGCGCATCGGCGGGATATTCGTTGTCGACGTCAGCGCTGATGCGGAAACGCGCGGGGCCGTTGCGGCTTATCGGCTGCATCCTTTTGTCCGCCTGCGTGCGGGAGACCACGAACGGCTGGTGCCGGTCGAGATGTTGGAAGACGGAATGCGGCGAAAGGTCGAGGGTCGGCGGAGGGCGATCTTCCCGTCCCCCACAAGGTGAGAAGGCATCACCGCTCTATGCGGCTGGCGTCGTTCCTGCGAAAGCAGCTATCATAATGGCGTAAAGTGACTTCCGCGGCGGGGGATTGGCGATGGAAACGGCGGATTTCATGCCGGGCGCGGCTGCTATCGCGGCCATCAAGAAGGATATCGAGACCTACGAAGCGACAAGGGCCTCGGTGGCGCGCAGGGTCAAGTGGCGCGTCCCCTTGTTCGTTGGCCTGGTGGTCGTCTTCGTGGCACTCATTGCCTGGCTGTTCAACAAGGTCGCCGATCCGCACGAGCAATGGTTCTCGACGCCGCATGTGTTCCTCTATGTCATCGGCTTCGCTGCGTCGATCCTGCTCTATTTCCAGGCTTTGAAGCCGGCAGCACGGCTGCAGCAATCGTTCCGCAACACGCTGCTGCCGATCATCTTCGGCTTCATCAGGGATGTCAGCTACCAGCACGGCGAGAGGCCGAATTCCTTCGACCGGCTGCCGCGCGAGGCGGTCGGGCCTTTCAACCGCCAATCGTTCGACGATGTCATTTCCGGCCGCTATGACGCGTTTCCGTTCGAACTCTACGAGGCGGAACTGCGGGAAGGGACCGGCAAGGGCTCGTCGACGGCCTTCAAGGGCGTCATCGTTGCCTTCGAGGCCATCGAGCCTTTTCCGGGCATCCTGGTGGCGACGCGGCGATCCAATGCGGTGGTCGGCTTTTTCCGCGGCGTGTTCGGGTCCAGGATGCAGGATCTGCAATCGGGCGATCCTCTGCTCGACGCCGCCTATGAATTCCGCACCGACAATGTCGAGGCGGCGCGGCCGCTGGTGACCGGCCGTCTGGCGCAGGCGCTGAGGTGGCTGGGTGAAAGCTGGCGCGACGACCCGGCGCGGGTCGCGCTCAACGGCGGCGACGGCTTTTTGCTGCTGCCGCAGGACAGGAATTTCTTTGAACTGCCGGCTATTTCGGTGCCGCTCGACTATCAGACCCATGTCGCGCCGATGATCTCGGACATAGGTGCGATGCTGGCGACGGCGGCGCTGGTTCGCAAGGTCCGCGCGAAGGACTGAGTGTGACCGGCCTCGCCGTCAGCAGTCGAAGCCGAACTTGCCGCGCATATAGTCGACCTCTTCCTTGGGCATTCTCTTGAACATCACACAGACGGTGAAGCTGCCGACCTGATGGCCGTCCCTGGTATATCCCCAGTCGGAAATGTCGTCGCGCCTGAATTCTATATTCTGACCGAGCACGACGTTGTGAACTTCTTCCGGTTCGTTCGCCAATATGCCGACAAATCCGGTTTCCGTGCGGCGAAACGGTATGACCCAGAAGTGTTCCGTGACGTTGCCGTCGCGCACCTTGACCTTCAGTTTGAACCTGTCCGTGCCGGACGGAGGTGTTTCTGACAAGGCCAGGAATTCATCCAGGCTGGCGAGGGCTCGCGCGGTCGCCGCCGCCATGTCGGGATCGCCGGGAGCAAAGATCATCGCCTTATCGTCGCCCGGATCGGCGCCTTGCGCGCCAGCGAGGCCGGGTAAAATCGCCAGCATCAGGGATAGGGCGGTCCGGACGGCGATTTTCATGGAAGTCCCCTTGTCACTGCGCGACACCATCCCGCATTCGCTTCCGTTTTGCAACCTGAGCGCGAAATTCGTCTCCGCCGAATGGGAGGGTCGCGCCGGCCCACGACATAAAATGTGTACCGATGAGAAATCGGTGGCCTGTTTCGTGATGCGGCCGGGAGCGGATTGCGGCGGCCGCGTGATCGCCGACGGGGCGGGCCACAATCCGCCAAGCGACTCTTTTCGTACGGAGAAGAGGCTTTCCATCAGGGCGGAAAGCCGTCTGCATAGGCGGGCTTGGAGCCTATTGTGTCGGAATTAAGCCAATGATTTCCTTTGCAAAAATACACCCAACGTGATTTGCCGATGGCGCGCTTTCCGCTCCAGTCTCGGGCCGTTCGGTGCTGCCCCTCCCAAGCGGCGCCAGAAAACCGAAACAGCACGGAGTGCTATCCATGAAGAAGACCCTCGCAACCACCGCCGCCCTGCTCGCCTTTCTCGGCACGGCCTATGCCGCGACCGTTCAGGGCACCATCCAGGCGGTTGATCCGACAACCAAGTCGGTCACCCTCGACGACGGCAAGATCTACCAGCTGTCGCCCGATGCGTCGGTCGGGAAATTGAAGGTCGGCGCCAAGGTGGCGGTCACCGTCGACGACAAGACCGGCATGGTGACGTCGATCAAGAAGGCTTCGTAGAGCATGGAATCCGGCGCTGGTTGAACACAGCCAGCGCCGCGCTGCCCCTCATCCGCCTGCCGGCACCTTCTCCCCGTATAGGACAGGGAGAAGGGAGCTACTCGCGACGCCGGCGACCCCCTCTCCCCGTCCTTCACGGGGAGAGGGTAAGGGTGAGGGGCGGCGCAATCCTTCGAATTTGTCCCCATGATGTCGAAAACCTCACCAATATCCGCCTTGGCTCTGCCATGCGCCGCTATGGTTTTCGCCAGAAAGCCGCGCTATCCCTTGGCCAACGGGGGATGTGCATGGTCGGGGAACGCAAAAGGTTTCTTCTGTCGCGGCGCTTGCTGCTCGGCGCGACGGTCTTCGGCGGCGCCGTGCTGTGGGGCGGCACAACCGTGGCGCGGCTGGCGCGCGGCCCGTCAGGGCCGAAGGATGCCGGACGCATCGCCGACATAGATGGTATCGCGCTGCCGCTGAAGCCGATCGACAGCCCGCCGGCCTTCGATCCGTCGCTGCCCTGGCTGGCAAAAGGCGGCGACATCAACGATGCCAGCGGCCTGTCGAGGACCCCTGTCTATGGCGTGGTCGAGGTCAGCGAGGAAGAGCATGTCGCCAAGGCGTTGGCCTTCGCGCGCGCCAATGGATTGAAGGTGTCGCTGGCGGCCGTCCGCCATTCAATGGGCGGCCATGCCTTCGACGACAATGCGCTGGTCCTGGATCTGAGAAATTTCAACAAGGTCACGGTGGACGCCGCCACCAAGACCATGACCTTGCAGCCCGGCGCGCGCTGGCACGACATCCAGACCATGCTGCATCCGCGCTTCGCGGTGAAGGCGATGCAGTCGACCGACATTTTTTCGGTCGGCGGTTCGCTGTCGGTGAACGCGCATGGCATGGACCACCAGGCGGGCTCGGTGGCCGGCTCGATCCGCTCGATGCGGGTGATGCTGGCCGACGGTTCGGTGACGATTTGCTCGCCAACCGAAAACAACGAACTGTTCCGCCATGTCATCGGCGGCTACGGCCTGTTCGGCGTGGTGGTGGAGGCGACGCTCGATATCGTCGACAATGCCGTCTACCGCACCTCGCGCGAGATCATCAGATCCGACGACTTCCCGAGATTCTTCGCCGAGGTGCTGGAGCCGAACAGGGATATCGGCCTGTTCTACGGCCATCTGTCGACGGCGCCGGGCAACTTCCTCGAGGACATGATCGTCTACCGCTACGACAAGGTGGCCGAAGAGCCGCCGGCGGACCAGCCGCCGCTTGGCGAGCCCGATGGGGTCGGCCTGAAGCGGGTGATCATGAACATGGCCAAATGGGGCAGCGCGTTCCAGGAACTGAAATGGTTCACCGAAAAGACGCTGGAGCCGAAATTCGAGAGCTGTACGGTGGCGCGCACCTCGGCGCTTGCCCAGGGCGAGGCCTGTCTCGTCACCCGCAACAACCCGATGCACGATTCGGTGCCGTATCTGTTCAACGACCTGATGAACGAGACCGACATACTGCACGAATATTTTATTCCTCGCGCCGCGTATAATCCATTCATCTTGGAAGCGCGCGACATCCTGCGCAACCAGGACCTGCCGGTGCTCAACGCTTCGGTGCGCATCGTCCACAAGGAGGATGTGGCGCTGACCTACGCGCCGGAGCCGGCCTATTCGCTGGTGCTCTACATCAACCAGCCGGCCGATGCCGAGGGCAACGCGAAAATGCGGGCGCTGACGCGGGCGCTGATCGACGTGACGATCAAGCATGGCGGCCGGTTCTTCCTGCCTTACCAGTTGCACTATACGGGCAAGGAGTTGCTGGCGTCCTATCCCGAACTGCCGGCCTTCCTGGCGGCAAAGCGGCACCATGACCCGACGGAACTGTTTTCCTCGACCTTCTACCGTGCCATCAAGGCGCTGAGCGGGTTGGTGTAGGAAGCAGTTCCAGGAAAAGTGTGAAGCGTTTTTCCCGTCCGGAACTGCTCAGGAATAGAGCAGGAGAACAGTCAATGCGGCTAGTGTCAGCGGCGGCCCTCACTCTCATCGCGCTGTGCGCTGGATCGGCCGGAGCCGAGGACCTCAAGGCCTTCAGGCTGACGATCGACGGCAAGTCGTTGGATATCGACGCCGGCGAGAGCACCCACGTGACGTTGCCGGACGGCACACAGGTTGAAGTGAAGCTCGACAAGAACGACTTCGCGACCTTTTCCGGCGACAGCTTCTCCTTCAACCATCCGAGCGGCATTTCGGTGACCAAGACCGATCTCGGCGAGAACATCACGCAATATCTGATGGCCTCGGCGCTCGGCACGATCGTCGTCGTGCAGGAATACGGCAAGATGAACCCGGTGTCGCTCAACCAGCTGATGCTGCAGGAGATGACCAGGGAATCGGTGCAGGCGGGTGCCGCGCTGACACAGCAGCCGACGACGCGCAAGCTTGCCGACGGCAAGGAACTGACCGGCATCCGCGCCGAGGTAAAGACGCGCACCGACACCGCCTATTTCGAAATCGTCGGCTACGGTCTTGCCGATCAGGGCCTGTTGTTCATCACGCGCGTCGGCAGCGAGGATTTGGGCACCGAACAACCGCTGATCGACAAGTTCTGGGAGAGCCTGAAGGTCAAGATGTAGGCGGGCCTACAGCCCCGTCGGCACCAGGCTGGCCAGCCAGTTCACCGAGCGCTTTGCCGCGTCGGCGGTTGCCGAGGCGGCGCGGCCGAGATCGGTCTTGACCACGGCATAGCCGTTCTTCGTGCGATAGAGCACGCCGGTTCCGCCGTCGACCACCTGTTCATAGGCGACGGGCCGGGCCGCTGCCGCGTCCATGGCCGTCGTCGGTGATCCCACGGGCACGCTCGGCCGATGGCTGAGCTCCGGCGGCAAAGGGCTTTCGGGCTCGACGGTCCGGCTGGTGGGCTTCAGTTCCGGACCCGAAGCGATCGCGGCCAGGTGCGATGAGGACGCCGAACCTTTCGCGCGGCAGATGCCGGAGACCAGCGGATAGTTGAAATTGCGCTCGTGCAGGATCTGGCTCTTCATTGCGGCTTCGCAATCGGCGATGGTCGACCACTTGGCCGGCGTCTCGCCGATATATTCGCACAGCTTGGCGTCGCAGTCGCAGCCGACAATGGTCATGGCGACAAGGGCGGTCTTGATCACGGTCTTGTCCCTTCGAGATGCCCCCCGGCAATCCAGCCGTCCCCTTCGCGCGCGAACAAGGCGGGATTTGGCCGCGATTGTGAAATGAGCGTGGCGGAGCGCTCGAGATGCCCGATCCTTGGCAGGCGTGGCTCAAAGGCCTCAGTAGTCGTAGACGTGTTCGAGCTTCGCGCCTGCCTTCATCAGGGATGGCAGCACCAGATGCAGCTTGCGCACGGCAACAACCATGCCGGTGCGGCGCGTCGAGGGGTCGGCCGGCAGCGGATAGCTGAACAGGATGCGCATGCCTTCGGGGACGGCGATCGCGTCGGTCGAGAGCATGGTGACCATGATCTCGTCATTGCCGCCGATCTCGACGAAGGAGACACCCTTGTCGATCAGGCGCGGGATCATGTCGGTGAACACCTGGTAGCGCTTGGTGACGAAGATGGTGCCGTCGGCACCGTAGTCGCGCTCCAGCAAGGTGTCGGGCTCGTTGCGCGTGGCTTCGCCGACCGGTCCCCTGGCCCAGACATGGACATCGAGGAAGGCCGGGTCGGAGGTGGCGGCCAGCGCCTGCTTGATCAGGTCGGCATAGCCTTGCTTGATGGTGTCGGCGAGGCCGAAGGCAAGCTTGCGTTCGCTGGTGCGGATGGAACTGTCGCCAGGCGCCGGCTGCACCGCGAAAAGCCCGGCGCGCTTCTCGGCATAGGGGAACTGGTACCACGGCACCTGGTCGAGAAAGCCCGCATAGTCCGCCGCCACCTTGGCCTGGTAGATGTCGGCGGCGGTGCGCTTGGCCGACATCGCCTCGGTGACGCGGCCGACGGTGTTCTCATAGGCCCATTGCAGGGTATGCTCGATCGAATGGCTGGTGCCGATGATGACCAGCATCTGGTGGTTGGCGTAGTTGAATTTGTAGGCGGAACTGGCGCGGATCACCGTGGCGTAATCCTGCCAGAAGCGGCCGACATAGGACCAATAGGGAAAGCCGCTCGGCTGGTCCTTGGCGACGAAACCGGCATATTCGCGCGCGGCATAGACGATCGCCCATTCGGGGTAGGTGAGGAAGGTCGATTCCTCCGGCCTTTGGTAGCCGGGAATTTCGGCGCGCACCTTGTCGGCCAGCGCCTTGGGCGGCGCGCCGTCGGCAATGCCGGGCAGCGGCGTCTTGTCGAGCGACGGGGTGGTCAGGAAGCCATAGGCGAGCCCGACGATCGGGATCAGGATGACAATGACGATCAGCCAGAGGATCGTCTTGATGAGGCGCTTTATCAAGCGGAACAGGACCATGGCCGGTCAGGCCGTGGCGAAGTGGTCATGGATGCGCTTTGACAGCCAGAAGCCGACATAGACGGCGAAGCCGCCGATGACGATGTGCGGCAGGTTGGCGAAAAAGCGGGCAGGAAACTCGATGTCGTTGAGGGAGCGGAAACCGTTGATGAAGATGCCGGCATCGAGGCAGCCGGAGCCGGTGATCAGCCCGAGCACGCCGTCAAACAGATAGACCGAGCCAAACAGCTTGAAATAAAATACCGCCTGGCGGTGGGAGATGAAGGCCGCGGCCAGCGCCCAGACACCTGAAAAGGCGTGCAGCAAATCGTCATACCATTGCAGGGAGAACAGGCCGAACAGATTGCCGTTGGCATCGTTGAAGGCGGGAATGTAGCCGATGGCGACGACCGCGAAGAACAGGAAGGCGTAGGCACCGGCAAGCTTCTGGATCAGCGTCATGAAGTATCCCCCTTCGAAGAGCCGTTGCTGACGGACTCTGACGACGCAGCGATACTAACCGATTTTGACGCGCGGTGAAGCGGCGCCCGCAACTTCGCCGGGAAAGAACTTCGAGGGGCCAAAAGACGGTCGGCGCCGGGATTTCTCCCAGCGCCTCCCTGTCAGATCAGGACACGGTCGCGGCAGCAACTTCCGTAAAGTCGTCGCGCCATGCCGGCCTTGATTTTGACGGTCCTGCCAGTCATCACCCGAGGGCGATGCCCGTTCCAGACCACGCCGGTCTTCACCCTTGCGGGCTTTGCCCTGCGTGCCATCGAAGGTTTTTGCCGTCCTTCATGGCAGCATCGGTCCGCCGTCGGCGTTGGCACGCTTTCCGCGGCCCCGTAGGTCTCGGCTCCGTCCCTCGAACAGGCAAGCCTGCTCTCGCTTCGGGCCGTACGGGCCTCAGGAAATCCGCCTTTCACTTTCGCCTTTCGGCTTGGCGATCGGTAGCCGCCTGAGATGGGTTGAACTTACGCAGGGTAAGCGTCTTGGGGAATGCCCGTGCCCCTGTGGATAGCGGGATTATCGGGGACCGATGCCAGAGGCCAAGGAAATTCAAGCACGAACGCCGTAGACAGCCTGCCCGCTTTTTCGGCGCACGAACCCACACGGCCCTTGCCCTGCCGACGGACGCGGGTTTCAATGCCGGCAAAGGATCGGGGCCGGCAAAGGATCGGGGCCGGCAAAGGATCGGGGCCGGCAAAGGATCGGGGCCGACAAAGGATTGGGGCCGGCAAAGGATCGGGGCCGGCAAAGGATCGGGTTCTCCATGCCCGGCCCGGGGAGGGCGAGAATTTGAAGGTCGGGGTGGTGCTCAATCCGATTGCCGGCGGCGGCCGGCTGAAACGGCATTGGCCCGAAGTCGCGGCCGCGCTGAAAAAGCACTTCGGCGATTTCGAATTGCGCGAGACGCAGGCAGAGGGCGATGCCGAGCGGCTGGCGCTCGATCTGGCGGCAAACGGCTTCGACCTGGTGATCGCGGCCGGTGGCGACGGCACGGCGAGCGAAGTGGCCGACGGCTTGTTGCAGGCGCGCGAGGAGGGCGGCAGGACAACCGAACTCGGCCTCCTGCCGTGCGGCACCGGCATCGATTTCGCGCGCGGCCTCGGCCTGCCGAACGAGATCGACGCGACGCTGAAGCGGATTGCCGAGGCCAAGGCCAGGGCGGTCGACGCCGGCCGCATCTGCTATATCGACGATCATGGCGCGCTGGCCAGCCGGCACTTCATCAACATCGCCAGCCTTGGCCTGTCGGGCGCCACCGACCGCGCCGTCAATGCCGACAAGCGCAAGGGCAGGACGTCGGCCAAGGCGCTGTTCCTGTGGCGCACCGTGGTCGAGTTCACCCGTTACCGCTTTCAGGACGTACGGATCACCGTCGACGATGGCGCCCCGGTCGAGGCACGCATGGCGCTGGTGGCGGTGGCCAACGGCAAATTCTTCGGCGGCGGCATGATGATCGCGCCGGATGCGGAGCTGGCCGACGGACAGTTCGACATCGTCATCCTGCGCGCGGCAGGCAAGCTGAAGCTGATCTGGGACATCAGGCTGCTCTATGGCGG
This sequence comes from Mesorhizobium sp. BH1-1-4, assembly GCF_020165665.1. Taxonomy (NCBI): domain Bacteria; kingdom Pseudomonadati; phylum Pseudomonadota; class Alphaproteobacteria; order Hyphomicrobiales; family Phyllobacteriaceae; genus Mesorhizobium; species Mesorhizobium sp. BH1-1-4. Next base: position 26,306 of record NZ_JAIUIN010000023.1, on the reverse strand, counting down.
CAGGCACCGCAACCACCCGGCGATCACCATCCTGCGCGGCCGGAAAGTGGTTGTCGAACCGCTCGGCGACGTCGAGAAGAACGGTGCGCTCGTCGACATCGACGGCGAGTCCCCCGGGCGCATACCGGCGACCTTCGAGATCCTGCCCGGGGTGCTGGCGCTGAGATATTGAAGGCACGCCCGGCGGATCATAAAGCGTCGTCATCCCTGGGCGAAGCAAGGAGCGAAGCGACGCGGCGCAGACCCTGGGATCCATGCCGTGACTTTCGAGCGCCGCGGCGGTGCGGAATTCTGCTCCGCTGCGCTCTTCGGCTGAAGTCACGGAATGGATCCTCGGGCCTACGCGTGCGCTTCGCGCCCGCTCCGCCCGTGGATGACGAAGCGTCGGGCGTTTGTTGCAGTTCTGATTCAAGTTGTTATCGCTGCGATTCCAGATGCCCGCCCAACGCCTTGATTTCATTCGCTGGTCTACCGGAATCAAATTTCCAATCTGGCCGGAAAACCAGGCGCGCGTAGCTCTGTTCCGACCGCGTCTTCCAGCAATTTGACGATCTGCGTCGACCAGGCGCCGCCGCCATAGGCTGCCTTGCCTTGCTCGAACATTGCGTTGACGCGCGATGCAAGCTCGAGCGGCACGCCGGATTTTTCGGCTATGGCGAGCGCGAAGCCAAGGTCCTTTAGCGCCAGGTCCATGGTGAAGCCGATGTCGTAGGAGCCGTTCAGCACGAGCTGGCTTTCGGTCTCGTGAACGAAGCTGTTGCCGGAAGAAGCAACGATGGCGTGGTAGGATTGCGCGAGGTCGAGCCCGCCTTGCTTGGCCAGCATCAGCGCCTCGCCGGCGGCGACGAGATGGATGAAGGCCAGCATGTTGGTGATGACCTTGATCACCGCCGCCGAGCCGACCGGACCCATCAGGAACGATTTCGCGCACATCGCTTCGATGGCCTTGCGGTGGCGCTCGTAGAGGGCGGCGTCGCCGCCGACCAGCGCGGTGATCTTTCCCACCGCCGCCAGATGCACGCCGCCGGTGACCGGGCATTCCAGTGTCTCGATCCCCTTGGCCGAGGCGAGGGCGGCAAGCCGCAAAATCTCGTCGCGGCCGTTGGTCGACATCTCGATCCAGGTGCCACCTTTTGGCAGGCCTTCCAGCAATCCGCCCGGGCCGGCCAGCACCGCTTCGCTGACCTTCGGCGAGGGCAGGCAGCTTATGGCATTGCCGGTCCGTGCCGCGGCTTCGGCCGGGGTGTTCGCTGACGTAGCGCCGAGCGCGACGAGGCGCTCGACGGCGGTGGGGTCGCGGTCGACAACGGTGACGGCAAAGCCATGGCGGATCAGGCTGGCGGCAAGGTTGCCGCCGAGATGGCCAAGGCCGATGAAGGCGTAGCTTTCGCTCACGGCATCAGCGGCGTCTGCATCATCTGCAGATGCAGGTCCTTGCCAGTGTAGGGATGCGCGTCGCAGACCGCCTCGTTGAGTTCGACGCCGAGGCCGGGCTCCTTCGAGGGAATGACATTGCCGTCCTGCCATTCGATTTTCTTCTTCAGCAGCGTGGCGTGGAAACCGTCCCACTGCTTCAGCGATTCCAGGATCAGGAAGTTGGGCAAGGTCACCGCGAGCTGGATGTTGGCGGCACCGACGATCGGCCCGCAATAGCAATGCGGCGCGATCTGGATGTGGTAGGCCTCGGCCATGGCGGCGATCTTCTTGGTTTCGAGAATGCCGCCGGAGCGGCCGAGGTCCGGCTGCAGGATGGTCGCGGCGCGGTTCTCGATGACGCGGGCGAATTCGAACTTCGTCGTCAGCCGCTCGCCGGTGGCGATCGGGATGGAAGTCGCACGCGCCACCTGCGCCATCACTTCGGGCATATCGGGCGGCACCGGCTCCTCGAACCAGAGGGGATCATAGGGCTCGATGGCGCGCGCCATGCGCAGCGCGCCCGATGCGGTGAACTGGCCGTGCGTGCCGAACAATATGTCGGCGCGGGTGCCGACCGCCTCGCGGATGGCCTTGATCATGCGGGTCGAGACATCGATGTCGACGAGGCGTGGCTGGTGGCCGTCGAAGGCGGTGTAGGGACCAGCCGGGTCGAGCTTGACGGCATTGAAACCCTGCTCGACATATTCGAGCGCGCAGGCCGCAGCCATCTCGGGGTCGTTGTAGACGTTCCTGCCGTCCGGCGCGTCCTCGGAATGGACGCTGCCGGTGTGCGGATAGAGATAGGTGTAGGAGCGCAGCATCTCGTGCACCTGGCCGCCGAGCAGCTTGTAGACCGGCTTGTTGGCCTCCTTGCCGATGATGTCCCAGCAGGCCATTTCGAGTGCTGAGAAGCAGCCCATGCCGGAGACGTCGGGACGCTGGGTGAAGCCGGAGGAATAGGCGCGGCGGAAGAAGTTCTCGATGTCGTGCGGATCACGGCCGACGAGGTAGCGCTCGGCCATGTCCTCGATCATCCTGGCCGTGATGTGGGCCGAGAAGGTGGCGTTGTAGGCCTCGCCATAGCCGACCACGCCGCCATCGGTGGTCAGCTTGACGAAGATGAAGTATTTGCCGCCGATGCCGGGCGGCGGGTTGCCGACAACCCAGGTCTTGACGTCGGTGATCTTCATGTGTGGTCCTCCAGAACCAGTTCGGCGCCCTTCCACCCGGTCATGACCGAGGCGGCGTTGGTATTGCCGGTGATGTTGTCGGGAAAGATCGAGGCGTCGATGACGCGCAGCCCTTCAAGGCCGTGCACTTTCAGGCGCGGATCGACGACGGCGCGCTGGGGATCGGGCCCCATGCGGCAGGTCGACACCGGGTGGTAGACGGTGCCGGAGCGCTTCCTGAAATCGGTGATCAGGTCGGCGTCGGACTGGATCGACGGACCGGGCAACACCTCTTCGGCGATGATCTCGGCCATGGCAGGCATCGAGGCGATCTTGCGCACGAACTTCACCGCCGCGAGCATCTCGTCGACATCGGCATTGGTCGAGTAGGCGTTGGCGACGATTTTCGGATAATCCAGCGGATTCTTGGAGCGGATCATGATCTCGCCCCGGCTCGATGGCCGGCAGTTGGACAGGCCGATGGAGAAACCCGGCCATGGATCGGGCGTCAGGATCGGGCGCTCGCCGTTCTTGGGGATGAGGGTCGAGAAGGCCTGGAAATAGAGCTGCATGTTGGGCCGCGAAAACGCCGGATCGGTGCGGAAGAAGCCGCCGCCATGGTTCATCGACAGCGACAGCGGCCCGGAGCGCGTCAGGATGTACTGCATGCCGACGAGCAGCTTGCCCCACCAGGGGCGCAGGATCTGGTTGAGCGTCGGCAGCTTGCCCTTGAAGGTGTAGTTGATGCCGACATGGTCCTGCAGGTTGGCGCCGACATTCTCGCTGGCGTGGACGACAGGGATGCCCAGCGCCTTGAGCAGGGCCGAAGGGCCGATGCCGGAAAGCTGCAGCAGCTGCGGCGAGTTGATCGAGCCTGCGGACAGGATCACTTCGCGGCCGGCGCGCGCGGTCTTCGTCCGGCCGTTCTGAAGGTACTCCATGCCCACGGCACGCTTGCCCTCGAACAGGATGCGGCTGGCCAGCGCGTTGGTCTCGACGCGCACATTGGCGCGCTTCATCGCCGGGCGCAGGAAGGCGCGCGCGGCCGACATGCGGCGGCCGTTCCTGGTCGAGATCTGGTAGGTGCCGACGCCTTCCTGGGCGGCACCGTTGAAATCGGGATTGAGCGGCAGGCCGGCCTGCTGGCCGGCGGCGAGATAGCGCTTGGTCAGCGGATGAACGGCGCTTGTCGTATCGGTGATGTGAAGCGGCCCGCCGGTGCCGCGCCATCTGTCGGCGCCAGCCTCGTTGTCCTCGAGCGCCTTGAAGGCGGGCAGCAGATCGTCATAGCCCCAGCCGGGGTTGCCGGCGGCGCGCCAATCGTCGAAATCCTCCCGCGCGCCTCGGATCCAGACCATGGCGTTGATCGAACTCGAGCCGCCGAGCAGCTTGCCGCGCGGCCAGTGGTCGACATTGCCGCCAAGGCCGGGGTCCGGCTCGGCCTTGTAGTTCCAGTTGACCTGGGGATCAAAGAAGGTCTTGCCGTAGCCGAGCGGCATCTGCACGTAGAAGCGGCGGTCGCTGCCGCCGGCCTCCAGCACCAGCACCGAGAAGCGGCCGGAGGCCGAGAGCTTGTCGGCGAGCACCGAGCCGGCCGAGCCGGAGCCGACGATGATGAAGTCATAGGTCTGCATGATGGAAATGGGAGGCTCCTGAAAACAGGGCGCAGCCTAGACGTGGCGGTGTCGAGAAGTCGCCGGGCCTTCCGGCATGCGTTGTGAAAAAAGCGACCGCGATGTAGGGGCGAGTTGCGGGGAATACCGACAATCGTGCTTGATATGCATGGGGTCGACGGACTATGCGGTGACATCGGCCACTCTGCACAAGGCAGGAGAACCCATGCGTGTCCTGTCGGATGCTTTCATTCCCGAACTGCCGGGCTATTACCGGGGCAAGGTCCGCGAAAATTACGACCTGGCCGACCGCAGGCGCATCATCATCGCCACCGACCGGCTCAGCGCCTTCGACATCATCCTGACCTCGATCCCGTTCAAGGGCGAGATCCTCACCCAGACGGCGCGCTACTGGTTCGAGGAAACCGCCGACATCTGTCCGAACCATGTGCTGGAATATCCCGACCCCAACGTCGTCGTCGGCACAAGGCTCGACATCCTGCCGGTCGAGATCGTCGTGCGCGGCTATCTGGCTGGGACCACCAGCACCTCGATCCTGACCCGGTACAAGCGGGGCGAGCGGGAGATGTATGGAATGCGCCTGCCGGACGGAATGCGCGACAACGAGAAGCTGGCCGAACCGGTCATCACGCCGACCAGCAAGGCGGCCGATGGCGGCCATGACGAGCCGTTGTCCAGGGCCGAGATCATCGGGCAGGGCCTGCTCACCCAGGCGCAATGGGACACCGTCTCGGACTACGCCTTGAAGCTGTTCGCCCGCGGCCAGGCGCGCGCCGCCGAGCGCGGCCTGATCCTTGCCGACACGAAATACGAATTCGGCACCAACAAGGACGGGAAGATCATTCTCGCCGACGAAATCCACACGCCCGACTCGAGCCGCTACTGGATCGCGGCGAGCTACGCACAGGCGCTGGAGAACGGCACGCGGCCGGAGAGCTTCGACAAGGATTTCATCCGCTCGTGGGTGACGGCGCGCTGCGATCCCTACAAGGACCCGATCCCCGAGATACCGGTCGAGATCGTCGGACAGGCTTCGCGCATCTATGCCCGGGCCTATGAGGCGATCACCGGCAAGACGTTTATGCCCGACCTGTCCGGCGACACGGTGCTGGACCGCATCCGAGCTAGCCTCGGCCGTTATTTCTAGGAGCCCATCAGCCTTGGCCTAGACTTGGACCTGGGCTGGGAACCTTCCCTGGCACCGTTGATTTCGACATCATGTTCGACGGTTTCCGACTGGAGAAGGTCCGCCTTACGAGCGCGACGCTCCGCGTTCGTGTCGGCGGGAGCGGACCAGCAATCCTCTTGCTGCACGGGCATCCGCGCACGCATGTCACCTGGCACAAGGTAGCCGACCTCCTGGTGAAGGATCATACCGTTGTCTGCCCCGACTTGCGCGGGTTCGGGCAATCCTCGATTCCCGATGACACGATAGATCATTCCGGATCCTCGAAGCGAGCGAAGGCCCAGGATTGCATCGAACTCATGCGTTATTTGGGGTTCGACCGTTTCGCGGCGGTCGGGCATGATCGCGGCAGCTATACGGCCTTCAGGCTGGCGATGGACCACCCGGCCGCCGTCAGCCGTCTGATGATCCTGGATGGGGTTCCGATCCTCGAAGCACTGGAGCGCTGCGACGCTCGATTTGCCGCCGCATGGTGGCATTGGTTCTTCTTCGCGCAGCCGGACAAGCCCGAGCGCGCCATAAGCGCTGCCCCCGAACAATGGTACGGCGGATCGCCAGGAGAGATGGGCAAAGAGGCGTATGCGGACTATCTCGAAGCGATCCGCAATCCCGAAATCGTCCATGGCATGATCGAAGACTATCGGGCCGGCCTGTCGATCGACCATCTCCACGATGCGGAAGATCGTCGATCGGGTCGCCGGATTCAGTGCCCGATGGCGGTGTTGTGGTCGCTGAAAGACGATCTCGAAGCCTTGTATGGAGATATCCTGGCAATCTGGAGGCCCTGGGCAGGCTCGACTCTCACCGGCAAGGGACTGCCGAGCGGCCATCACATGGCGGAGGAAATTCCGGATATGCTGGCCTTCGAAATCAACGCCTTCGTTGCCCCTGACCGAGCCGCCAATCCCCGTTGACTGCTTCCGCCATGACATCACCCGGTCGCGCGTTGACCTCCGGGCGCCTTGACGCTACGGGAGCGAGGGCAGTCGATATCGAGGGATCTCGCATGGTGCACTATGCCGATGGACGGCCGATCGGAGACCTGACGCTGCGCACGCTGGCCATGCCATCCGACGCCAACGCGGCCGGCGACATTTTCGGCGGCTGGGTGATGGCGCAGATGGACCTTGCCTGCGGCATCCGTGCCGCCGAGCGCGCCAGGGGCCGGGTGGTGACCGCGGCGGTCAAGGAGATGTCCTTCGCCAAGCCGATGAAGATCGGCGACACGCTGTGCATCTACACCCATGTCGAACGCGTCGGCCGCACCTCGATGACGCTCAAGGTCGAAGCCTGGGCGCAGCGCTATCTCTCCGACCTGATGGAAAAGGTGACGCACGCCGATTTCGTCATGGTAGCGCTCGACGGCGAGGGCAAGCCGAAGGCGGTTCCGCCGGAAGGCTGACGCGAGGCGATTCTCCCAATCCGCGGCATTTGTAACTTCGCGCGCGCGGGCGATGCGCGTGGCGACATCCAATGGTTGCCTTCACCACCGATCCTGACGGCGTTGGGGGAGAGACAATGCGTCAACACATGCTGAACGGCGGGCTCGTGGCAGCCATGGTCGCCCTCGTTTTCCTGCTCGGCATCACCGCCTATGCCGAAGTCAAAGAAGAGAGGCCACGCACCACCTGCTTGCATGACAATGCGGGCGTGAAGCAGCCGGCCGCACCGTGCGCAAAGTGCGCTCCGGCGGCTTGCGAGGACGGGGCGCCAGGAGCCTGACTTTCACGCCTTTGGGATACCGACCGTTGTCAGCGGAGCGGAACTCGCAGGGCGTCATCCGGACGGGCGCAAGACCAGGTTGCAGGTCGGCTCAACGAGTCACGAATTCGACCGCGTCAGGCAATGCCGCTTGCTCTCGAAACTCCGCAGCCCTTGCCACGCAAGGGTTTCAGACACGCATCTCGTCGAATCTCGCGCGTGCCGACTGGACGCGTTGGGTGTTCTTGCGCGCCCATTCGCCAAGTGCCGCGACCGGCACCAGCAACTCGTGGCCGAGCTCGGTCAGCTCGTAATCGACGCGCGGCGGGATGGTCGGAAACACCTTGCGGGTGACGAAACCGTCGCGCTCCAGGCCGCGCAATGTGGTGGTCAGCATCTTCTGCGAGATGCCTCCGACAGCCGCGCGCAGCTCGTTGAAACGCAACGGTCCGCCGCCAAGCTTGCCGACCACGAGCACGGTCCATTTGTCGCCGACACGCTGCAGGATTTCCGACACGGCCCGGCAGTCCTCGGTGTTATGCGGGTGCCTCAGTAACAAAAACGTGCCTCCTTGCGCGCCGAATTGTCAGTATCACATATAGCGCCGGTATCCAAACGATACCAAATTCCCGCAAGGAGAGCCCCTTATGTCCAAGCCTAAGATCGCCATTGTCGTCGGTTCGACGCGCGCCGCCCGCTTCGCCGACGTGCCGACGCAGTGGATCGCCAAGATCGCCAAGTCGCATGCCGACATCGATGTCGAAGTCGTCGACCTGCGTGACTTCCCGCTGCCCTTCTTCGACGAAGTGGCCTCCTCCGCCTGGGCGCCGTCGCAGAACGAAGTCGCGCAGCGCTGGCAGAAGAAGGTCGCCGAGTTCGACGGCTTCATCTTCACCGCCGCCGAATACAATCACGGCCCGACGGCCGTGCTGAAAAACGCCATCGACTACGCCGCCAACGAATGGAACAAGAAGCCGGCCGGCTTCGTCGGTTATGGCAGCGTCGGCGGCGCCCGCGCCGTCGAACAGCTTCGTCTCCACGCGGTCGAACTGCAGATGGCGCCGGTCAAGTCGGCCGTCCACATCGCCTGGGGCGACTTCCTCGCCGTGCGCCAGGGCGAGAAGAAGCTCGAGGATCTCGAACATCTGAACCAGGCCGCCACCGCGCTGGTCAACGACGTCGCCTGGTGGGCAAAGGTGCTGAAGGCCGCTCGCGCCGCCGATGCCATCGCCGGGGAAGCCCAGGCGGCCTGATCCACCGGATCGGATTGTCCTCCCAAGGAATCTGGGGGCGGCGCTTGCGCCGCCCTTTTCTCGTTAGAGCGGTTCACCGTTTGGTGGTATCGCTGAGCCGCTCTAACCCTTTGTTTTTACGCAATTCCGGACGGAAAACCGTTATACACTTTTCCTGGAATTGCTCTAGAGCCGACGCGCGCGGATCGGGCGTCCGCGTCGTCCTCCGGATGGGAGGGGTAGATCAGCCCCCGATCTCCGTCGACCCGAAACAGGATCGATACACGCGTCTCAAAGCCGACGCGTATCCCTGGTCCGATGGCATCGCGCACGGCGCCCCGTACTGTCATACTATTTCCAGACATAGGCCCAACTTGGCCGTCAGTGCGCACGTCGTTTTTTGCTCCGATGCGCTCGCCCACCACCTGTCAGAAGCCGGTTTCGCAATCGTTTCACCATCTCAGCATCTCGTCGCGGCGGCTCGCCAAAAAGGCGCTTGTACTCGCGGCTGAACTGAGAGGATCGGCCACGCGCTGGCCTTCGGGCAAAGATACTGCTGCTCGACGAACCGCTGTCGGCGCTCGACCGCACGCTGCGCGATACCATGCGGCGCGAACTCAAACGGCTGCATCAGGAAACCGGCGTGACCTTCGTCTATGTTACCCATGACCAGGAGGAAGCCTACGTCATGTCGGATCGCATAGCGGTCTTCCACAATGGCGGAATCGTCCAGGTTGGCACCCCGCGCGACATATACCGCGCGCCCGCCTCACGCTTCGTCGCGGGCTTTCTCGGCGGCAACAACATCGTTTCGGCGCGTGTTGTCGATGGCGCGATGGAACTGTTCGGAAGCCGGGCGCCGATGCCCCGGGGCTACGAAGGCGCAAGCCGCCATTCGTCGCGCGGCGATCGGGTGAACCCGCCGCCGGAGGAGTCGCCTAATCGCCCGCGCGGGCGAGCAGCAGCGCGCGCTCCCTGTCGTTGCCGGTCAATTGGGCGGCCTGGCGGAATGCGGCGCGGGCTTGCGCCTGATGGCCGAGCTTTTCCAGGAAATCGCCGCGCACCGTGGGCAGGAGATGCGAGTCCTTCAGGCGCGGTTCGTCCTTCAGCGCCTCGACGATGGCGAGCCCTTGCGCCGGACCGAACGCCATGCCGACCGCCACCGCGCGGTTGAGTTCGACGATGGGCGAGGGGGCCGCCAAGGCAAGCGCCTGATAGTAGGCCGAAATCGCGATCCAGTCGGTGTCTTCGGCGGTCACCGCGCGGGCATGGCAGGCGGCGATCATCGCCTGCAGCAGATAGGGGCCGGGCGCCGAGGTCAGCGCCATGGCGCGGTTCAGGCCGTCGAGGCCGCCGCGGATGAGCGACCAGTCCCACCGGCCGCGGTCCTGGTCGAGCAGCAGGATCGGGTCGCCCGCCTTGCCGGTGCGGGCCGCGAAACGCGATGTGTTGAACTCCATCAGCGCCACCAGTCCCCGCACCTCGGGCTCATCGGGCAACAGCGCCGCCAGCGAGCGGCCGAGGCGCAGCGCCTCGGCGCACAGATCGGGGCGCAGCCAGTCCGGCCCTGTGGTCGCCACATAGCCCTCGTTGAAGATGAGATAGACCACCTCCAGCACCGCACTGACGCGGTCGCGCAGTTCCTCGGCGCGCGGCGTCTCGAACCGGATGCCGGCATCGCGAAGCGTCCGCTTGGCACGCACGATGCGCTGGGCGGCGGTGGGTTCGGGCACCAGGAAGGCGCGGGCGATCTCCGGCGTCGACAGGCCGCCCAGGAGCCGCAGGGCCAGCGCGGCGCGTTGCTCGGCCGGCAGCACGGGATGGCAAGCGGTGAAGATCAGCCGCAAGAGGTCGTCGTCGATATCCCGATCGAGCGCCGCCTCGAAGTCGGGCATCTCGCGCTCCAGCTCGGTGAGGTCGATGGCGAGTTCGCGATGCTTGCCGTCGATCATGGTGGTGCGGCGCAGCCGGTCGAGCGCGCGGTTCCTGGCGACCTCGGTCAACCAGGCGGCCGGGTTGCGCGGGATGCCGTCGCGAGGCCAGCGCTCCAGCGCCAGCACGAAGGCGTCCTGCGCGATTTCCTCGGCCAGTCCGACATCCCCGAGGATGCGCGCCAGTCTGGCGGTGAGCTTCGGCTGCTCGATCCGCCAGACGGCTTCGATGGTTCTATGGGCGATCAATCCTTGATCCTGCCGAGGCGGTCCGCCACCTTCTGGACGTCCTCGGGAAATTCGCTCATTTCGAAGACCTGGCGGATTTCAATCGTGTCGTTCTCGCCTGCGGGGCAGCGACGGGCCCATTCGATGGCCTCGTCGCGCGAGCGCACGTCGATCACCCAATAGCCGCCCAGCACTTCCTTGACCTCGGCGAAGGGGCCGTCGACGACCACGGGCTTGCCGCCCTTGAAGGTGACCCGCGCTCCTGAGGACGGCGGATGCAGGCCGTCGAGCGTCAGCAACACGCCGGCTTTCTTCAGTTCGTGATTGTATTTCATCATCCCTTCCACCGCCTCGGCGCTGGGCATGACATCGGGTGCGGCCGTAGCGTAGCCGCCGGGGATCATCAGCATCATGAACCGCATGGTCTTCTCCTTGTGGGGTTGGTTCAATCATATGACGAACCGGCGACGGAGAAATCGACACACGTGCGGCGAAAAAATTTGGACCCAGTGGCTCGGCTCCCCGGTCATGCCACATGCCGGCATGGTTGGACCGCCATATCGGCGGGGCTGCCATCTGGTCCCGCTGGTCCGCCCTGATATATCCGGCTGCGATCCATCACATGAGGGGCCTCGTGAAGTCATCCAGCCTGGCAGGCGCCGTTTCTCCCATGGTTCCGGTGCTTGTCTGCGCGCTCGGCATCTTCCTACTGTCGGGAATGGACGCGGCGATGAAGGTGCTGGTCCTGGCGGTCGGCGTCTACAACACGATGCTGTGGCGCAGCATGCTGGCAACCGTGGTCGCCGCAACGGGCTGGTCGATGGGGCCACGCAAATTACCCGCTCCCTCGGTACTGAAGCTGCATGCGCTGCGTGCCGCGGTCGTTGGCGTCGTCCTGCTGTCCTTCTTCTGGGGGCTCGCCAGGCTGCCGCTGGCGGAGGCGATCGGGCTCAGTTTCGTCGCACCTTTGTTTGCCTTGCTGCTCGCCGCGCTGCTGCTCGGCGAACGCATACAGCGTCAGGCGGTCTGGGCCTCGCTGGCCGGCATAGCGGGTGTAGCAATCATCGTTGGCGGTCAGTTCGGTCAGGCAAACCACGCCAGGGATGCCTTGCTCGGCACGGCGGCGGTGCTGGTATCGACAGCGTTCTACGCCTACAATCTGATCCTCGCCCGGCAGCAGGCGCAGGTGGCCAAACCGATCGAGATCATGCTGTTCTAGAACCTTTGCGTGGCAATCATGCTCGGTCTTGCGGCGCCCTGGCTCGCCATTTCCCTGCCGAGGGAGTTCTGGCTTCCGCTTGCCGGAGTGACGGCGCTGTCGCTCGCCGGCCAGTTCCTGATGAGCTGGGCCTATGCGCGCGCCGAAGCGCAATATCTGATCCCGACGGAATACTCGGCCTTCATCTGGGCGATCGCGCTTGGCTGGTTCTTCTTCGACGAGGCGGTAACCTGGACGACGCTGGCGGGTGCGGGGCTCATCGTGGCCAGCTGCCTGATCGCGGCGCGGTCAAATCCCAGACTTGCCGAGCCGATCGAAGCCGCCGTCTGAAGGCGCGCTTGCCGTACGCCAGGCACCGAGAAGGGAGGCTGACGGGCTCGTAGGAGGATGGCCATCATCTAAGTAGATTGTTCATCTAAGTAGATCCTTTGCAATTTCTAATTTATACACCATTTTACTAAATACCTTGGCTTAAGCGGTGCTTTTTTCCGAACGATAAGTATATGTCTTCTGAAAGATCGATGTTATGCTGGAACGCTAATGATTCCCCGGAACGAAACCGTTCCTTTCAGCATTGATCCGATGTGGCCATCGTAAGCGAACGGTTCGAGACGGCCAGGCATCGCGAGGAGGATTTATCCGATGAGCTTCTTCGTCAACGCACTCGGCGTCCCTCTTCCCTATAGCGGCGCTTCCAACCATTGGTACTCGGCGGCAGGAGCCGGGCCGGACCTGTACGGCAGCACCGGGAACGACTCTTTCTACGGAGCAGGCGGCGCCAACGTCACCATGCATGGTGGCACGGGCGACGACATCTATTACCTCTATGGGGCGGGTAACAAGGTGGCCGAAGGCGCTGGCGCGGGCATCGACACGATCAGTACATGGATGAGCTACAAGCTCCCCGACAATGTCGAGAACCTCATCGTTACGAACCCGAACAACTATGCCTTCGGAAATACGTTGGACAACATCATCACAGCCCAGGCCGGACACCAGACGATCGATGGCGGCGCGGGAAACGATGTGCTCATCGATGGCGGCGGCGGTTATGACACGTTCGTCATCTCGAAGGGCAATGGCAGCGACCTGATCGCGAATTTCGCCGCCACCGACACCGTCCGTCTCAATGGCTACGGGTTCACGTCGTTCGACGCCATCCACTCGAACATGATCCAGGCGGGTTCGAACGTGCTGTTGAATTTGGGATCCGGCGAGATCCTCGAGTTCAAGGACACGACCATCGACAAGCTGCAGCCCGGCCAGTTCAAATTGCCGATCGACATGTCCACGATGAAGCTGTCCTTCAGCGACGATTTCAACGCGCTCAATCTTCATAACGCCCAGGGCGGCACATGGGATACCAATTTCTCGTGGGGCGCTCCGAACGGCAGCACCTTGACCAGCAATGGCGAACTGCAATGGTACATCGACGCAAATTACGCGCCGACGAGTTCAGTCCATCCGTTCAGCGTGGGGAACGGCGTGCTCACCATCACCGCGGCGCAGGCGCCGGCCGACATCAAGCCGCTGATCAACAACTACGAATACACGTCAGGCATCATCACGACGCATGACACGTTCTCGCAGACCTACGGCTATTTCGAAATGCGCGCCGACCTGCCCGAAAACACCGGCGCCTGGCCGGCCTTCTGGCTGCTGCCGGAGGACGGTTCGTGGCCGCCGGAACTCGATGTGGTGGAAACGCGCGGGCAGGACCCGAACTCGCTGATCATGACGGCGCACTCGAATGCAACGGGGACGCACACCAAGGTCACGTCGACGGTGAATACGATGGATACCGCGGGCTTCCACACCTATGGCCTGCTTTGGACACCGGACAAGCTGGTCTGGACCTATGACGGTGTGCAGGTCGCGGAAGCGGCGACGCCGTCCGACATGCACAAGCCCATGTACATGCTGGCGGATCTCGCGGTCGGCGGCTTTGCCGGCGCGCCCCCGGACCATCTGGCGACGCCGGCCGAGATGAAGATCGACTATATCCGCGCCTATACGCTGGACAATGCGCCGGCGAGCGCTTTGCACACCACCAGCACCGCCACGCATAGCATCGCCAGCAGCACGCTGCACAATGGTTCCGAATTCGGGGGCCACTCGTAAGGTCTCGAAATCATGCAGCGGCAGGGGATGCGGAAATGACTGGACCGTCCGGCCTGCGTCCGGTCTTCCTGCGCGCCGTCGCCGATGTCGGCGTCTTCTCGCTGCTGATCAACGTCCTGCTTCTGGTCGTTCCGCTCTATTTGCTGCAGGTCTATGACCGCGTGCTGCCGTCCTCCAGCATCGAGACGCTCGTCTATCTCTCGGGCATCGCGGTCTTCGCGCTCGCTTTCCTCGGGCTGCTGGACGCGATCCGCGCCGTTTATACCCAGCGCGTCGCGGCGACCGTCGACCGCAAGCTCGGTGCCGGCACCTTCGCCATTTCGCTTGGCGCGAAATATGCCGGCGGCCTGTCGCCGCTGCGTGACCTCGCCTCGGTCTGCGCCTTCATCAGGTCGCGCGGCGTGGCGGTGTTGTTCGACCTGCCCTTCGCCCCTGTCTTCCTCGCCTTGCTCTACCTCATCCATCCGGTGCTGTTTTGGGTGACGGTCGGCGGCGCGGTGCTTCTCATTTTCCTGGTCGTGGCCAACCAACTCGCCATCGGCCGGAACGACGCCTTGTCCACCGAGCGTTCGGCTCTGGCGAGCCAAGCGGAACAGGCCTTTGCCCGCAATGCGGACACGTTGCGCGCCATGGGCATGGTGGAGAACGCCGCGCGGGTCTGGGGACGGCACGTGGCGGCGGCGCTCACCTTCCACGACCGTTCCTCCAGCGCCAATGCGATCTTCAGCGGCGCCTCGCGGGCGCTGCGCATGGTGCTGCAACTGGCGATCCTCGGCGCCGGCGCATGGCTTGTGATCCAGGGGCAGATGACGGCCGGCATGATATTCGCCTCTTCGCTGGTCTCGTCGCGCGCCCTGCAGCCGCTCGACCAGTTGATCGGCGCCTGGCGGCAGATCGCCGACGCCCGGCGCGCCTGGGCACGGCTGGAAAAGGCGCTCGCGGCAGGCCCGGCCGCGCCGCGAAAACTGATCCTGCCCGACCCGGCGGGGGCGATTTCCGTGCAGGACGTCTTCTTCATGGCGCCGAATGCCCGACCCGGCACGGAGCCCATCCTCAAGCGGCTGAATTTTGCGATCGGCGCGGGCGAGGCGTTGGCCATCGTCGGCCCGAGCGGCGCCGGCAAATCGACGCTGGCGCGGTTGCTCGTGGGAGCCGCTCAACCCACCGGCGGCTCGATCAGGATCGACGGCGCCGACCTCGGGACCTGGGACGAAAACCAGCTAGGAAAGCATATCGGCTACCTGGCTCAGGAAGTGGAACTCTTTCCAGGATCGATCGCGCAGAACGTCGCCCGCTTCGACCCGGAAGCGGACGACGCCGCGATCATCGAGGCGGCGGCGCGCGCCCAGGCGCACGAGCTGATCCTGGCGCAGCGCGACGGCTACCAGACCATGGTCGGCCCGTCGGACAGGGCGCTGTCGGGCGGCGAACGCCAGCGGATCGGGCTGGCGCGCGCCTTCTACGGCAATCCACGATTGCTGGTCCTGGACGAGCCCAGTTCCCATCTCGACGGTGCCGGCGAGGCCGCGCTCGAAACGGTGGTTTCGGCGGCGCGGCTGGCGGGCGTCACGGTCATCGTGGTCACCCATCGTCCTTCGATCGCCGCCGCCTGCGACCGCGTGTTGCTGTTGCGTGGCGGCATGATCGAAGCCTTCGGCCCAAGCGGCGAGGTGCTGCGGCGCTCGGCCAGCAGCAAGGGCCCGCGGCAGGGCACGGTGGTGACCGGGTCGTTCGTCCCGACGATCCGCGCGCATGGCGGTTTCGGATCGTAGCGATGACCACACAGAGCCTCGCCTGGGATAGCCAGCCACGCACCAACATAAGACGCGTGGCGTTCACCGGTTATGCCGCCATAGCGCTGCTGGCGGGCGGCTTCGGCTACTGGGCCGTCAGCGCGCCCTTGTCGGGAGCGGTGATCACCCAAGGCACGATCTCGGCGACGGGCGGAAACATCCTGATCCAGCAGCCCGAGGGCGGCATCGTGCAGGCGCTGCTGGTCCGTGAAGGCGATCGCGTCCAACCAGACCAGGATCTGGTGGTGCTGGATCCGACAGCCGCGCAGGCCAACCTCAACCGGCTGACGAGACAGTCGATCGCGCTCCGGGCAAGTGCTGCACGGCTGGAGGCGGAACGCGACGGGTTGGACGGGCTGGCGCCAATCACCGAAGCGGCGCCAGCGCCCTTGCAGCAGGATTTCGAGACCCTGGTTGGAGAACAGCGGAAGGAATTCGACGCCAGGCTTGCCCGGTTCCGCTCCGAACAATCGATCCTGGCGCAACGGGTCGCCATGCATCGGCAGTCGGTGGTGGGATTGCAGGCTCAGCAAAGGGCCGTCCAGCAACAGGCCGAGATCGTCAACAAGGAGCTCGGCATCAAGACCGGCTTGCTGGATAAGGGCCTCACCAATCGAACCGAATACTCGCAGCTGTTGCGCAGCGAGGCCGATCTGGTCGGGCAGGCGGGGGCGCTGGAGGCCAATCTCGCCGCGGCCAACACCCAGATCGTCGAAGCCCAGCAGCAGACCGAGCGGCTGACCACGCAACGCGTCGAGGAAGCGCTGACGAAACTGGACGACGTCCGCTCCAACCTGGCCGACGTCGAGGAACAGATCAGGGCGGCGGAGGCGGTGCTGCGGCGAACGACGATCAAGGCGCCGGCGGCGGGCATCGTGGTGTCGTCGACCTACAATTCCAAAGGCAGCGTGATTGCTCCGGGCGAAAAGATCATGGAGATCCTGCCCACCGCTTCGGGGCTGGTCGTCGATGCGAAGCTGCGGCCGAAGGACATCGACCAGGTCCGTGTCGGCCAGCCGGCGAAACTGCGATTGTCCGCCTTGAACGCGCGGCTGACGCCCGAGGTTTCAGCCACCGTGACACAGATTTCGGCGGATCGGCTCACCGACCCGGCCACGCGCGAACCCTATTTCCGCGCCAAGCTGACGATTGCCCCCGACCTGCCGTCCGGCGTGCGGCGCGAGCAGCTTTATCCGGGGACACCGGTCGAGGCGTTCATCAGTACCGGCGATAGGACGTTCTTTGCGTATCTCGCGCGGCCGATGCTCGATTCCTTCGCGCGCGCTTTCGCGGAGCAGTAGATCTCGGACCGGCAAACAGCCGGCGCGATGCTAGAGCCGTTCCGCGTTTCACGGAATCGCGAACGGGCTCTAACTCTTTGTTTTTACGCAATTCCGAACGGAAAACCGTTTCACACTTGTCCTGGAATTGCTCTAATGACCGCCATCGGCCCTGGGCATTTGAACCGTCAGCGCGCCACTTCGCGGTGGCCGCTGGGCAGGCGGGTGGCGATCAGCTTGTCGATGCGGCGGCCGTCGAGGTCGACCACCTCGAAGCGCCAGCCCTGCGCGTCGACGCATTCGCCGGTCGCCGGCAGATGGTGCATGTGCGACAGCACATAGCCGGCGACGGTTTCGTAGTCGCGATTTTCCGGCAGGTCGATGCCCAGCACCTCGGCCATCTCGTCGGCCTGCATGTAGCCGGCGAGCAGCCATGAGCCGTCGTCGCGCTGGACGGCGTTTTCTTCCTCGCCGGCCTCGAGGTCCGAGCGGAAGACCCCGGTGATGGCTTCCAGAATGTCGGCCGGCGTGACGATGCCTTCGAAATGGCCGTATTCGTCATGCACCAGCGCCATCGGCACGTCGCTTTCCTTCAGCTTCTGCAGCACGTCGAGCGCATCGGCCTGGTCGTGCACGATGGGTGCGGTGCGCACATATTTGCGCGGATCGAGCGCACGCCCGCCGAGCAGCGCGGCCAGCACGTCGCGCGTCTGGATGACGCCAATCATGGCGTCCACCCCGCCGTCGCCGGCGGGCAGGCGCGAATGCTGGGTGTCCATCAGCAGCTTGCGGATCGTGGCTTCATCGGATTGCAGGTTGATCCAGTCGACATCGGTGCGCGGCGACATCACGGCGCGCACGGCGCGGTCGCCAAGCCGCATGACGCCGGCGATCATGCGCCGCTCGTCGGATTCGATGGTGCCGTGATGCTCGGCCTCGGCGACCAGCATCTTGATTTCCTCGTCGGTGACCTTTTCCTCGCTTTCGCCGCGCTGGCCGAGCAGCCACAGCACGGCACGGCCCGAAATGTCGAGCAGGAAGACCAGAGGGGCCGAGACGGTGGCGAGGATCGTCATCGCCGGCGCCGCTCGTGCCGCGACGCGCTCGGGATCGCGCAACGCGATCTGCTTGGGCACCAGTTCGCCGATGATCAGCGAGAAATAGGTGATGATGGCCACGACGATGCCGACGCCGAGCGGATCGGCGATGTTTTCGCGAATTCCCGCCGAGGCCAGATATTGCGCCAGCCTCTGACCTAGCGTGGCGCCGGAGAAGGCGCCCGAGAGCACGCCGACCAGCGTGATGCCGATCTGTACGGAAGACAGGAATTTGCCGGGATTGGAGCCAAGCGCCAAAGCGCGGCCGGCACCCTTGACGTTGCGGTCGATCATCGCCTTCAGGCGAGCCGGCCGCGATGAGACGATAGCGAGTTCGGACATCGACAGAAGGCCGTTCACGCAGATGAGGACGACCACGGTGGCGATTTCAACGTATAACATGAGGGCTCAATAGCATTGCCGCACGGCTTTCGAAAATAGTCGGCGGCCATTTTAAAAAGATGACAGTGGATGCGGGTCGGTCAGACAGCATCCCAGGGCGGCGACGAGAAATGCGCGACCAGCGCGTCGACCACGACCCGCACCTTGGGCGTCAAGGCTCGCGTCAGCGGCCAGATGGCATGGACGCAGATGCTTTCGACGAGCGTGTCGACCAGTACCATTTCCAACGCGCCGCTCTTGAGGCTGTCGGCCACCAGCCAGGTCGGCAGGAAGGTGATGCCGCAACCGGCAAGGACGGCGCCCAGCATCGGTTCGCCATTGTCGAGCACCAGCCTTGCCCGCGGCGTGAACTTCACGACATGGCCGTCGGATTGCCGGATGCTCCAGGGGTGGGCGACGCCGTTGCGGGTGTAGCCGATCAGGTCATGGCCGGCGAGATCCTCGATCGTTTTTGGCCTGCCGGTTCTGTCGAGATAGGCCGGGGCGGCGCATATGGCCGAGCGCTGGGTATAGAGTCGGCGCGCGGCGAGCGACAGGCTGTCGTCGAGATCGCCCATGCGGACCGCGAGGTCGATGCCTTCCTCGATGAGGTCGACGCGGCGGTCATTGAAGGAAATCTCCATGGCCAGATCGGGAAATCGCCTGGAAACGTCGAACAGCACGGGCGCCACGCAGCGGTGGCCGAAGGCCGAGGGCAGGTCGACCCGAAGCCGGCCCGAGGGCACCTGCCGGCGCGAGGCAAGCAGCGCCTGGGCGGCTTCGATCTCGGACAGCGCCCTGACGCAGGCCTCGTAATAGCACAGGCCTTCGCTTGTCGGGCCGAGGCTGCGCGTGGTGCGGTTGAGCAAGCGGATGCCAAGCCGCTGTTCCAGCTGCGCGACCGATTTGCCGACCGCCGATTTCGTCACGCGCAGCCGCTCTCCGGCGCCGGTGAAGCTTCCGGCCTCGATCGTTTGAACGAAGGCGACGATGCCTTGCAGATCAGTAGAGTCCATCGGGAGTATCCTATTGTAGACTTCTAGTAGCCAATTCGTTGCCGATTATGCCGCATGGAAGCGCAAATTTCCATAGTAGACGTCCCGACAGCCACGCAATCGGGAGCAGACGCAATGAAGAGCGACATCAACAGATCCTGGCGGATGACCGGCTTCGGCCTGCCCAGGCTGGAATTGGCCGAGGGAAAGATCCCCGAGCCCGGGCCGCATGAGCTGCTGGTGCGGATCAAGGCGGTATCGCTGAACTACAAGGACAGGATGATCGTCGATGGCGTGCTGATCCCCGACCTTGCCTTTCCGTTCGTGCCGACATCCGATGCGGTGGGCGAAGTGACGGCGGTTGGCGGCGGCGTCAGCCGCTTCAAGACCGGCCAGCGCGTGCTGGGGCAGGTGATTGCCGACTGGCCGGATGGCGACGCGCCGCCTGTGCTGCACCAGCATACGCTGGGGTCGTCACTGCCCGGCACGTTGAGCGACTACCTGCTGCTGCACGAGGCTGCCGCCGTGCCGGCGCCGCCGTCGCTCAGCGATGCGGAGGCCTCGACGCTGCCGATCGCGGCACTGACCGCCTGGTTCGCCATGGCCGAGGCGACAAGGCCTGTGCCCGGCCAGACCATTCTTATCCAGGGCACGGGCGGGGTTTCCCTGTTCGCGCTGCAATTCGCCCATGCTTTCGGCTTGCGCCCCATCGTCACGTCGAGCAGCGACGCCAAGCTCGAGCGGGCGAAGGCGCTCGGCGCCTGGCAGGTGATCAATTATCGCACCAACCCCGCATGGGACGAGGCGGCGCGTGCGTTGACGGGCGCGGCCGGCGTCAACCATATCCTCGAAATGGTCGGCGGCGACAATGCGCGGCGCTCGCTCGATGCGCTGGCCGCCGACGGGAGGCTGTCGGTCATCGGCCTGTTGGGCAGCATGGAGCTCAGCTTTCCGATCGTTCCCTTCCTGCGCAACCGCATTGTCGTGCAGGGCATTTCGATCGGCCACCGCCGTGCCTTCGAGCGGATGAACCAGGCGATCGAGGCGCTGGCGATCAAGCCGGTCGTCGACAAGGTGTTTGGGTTCGACGAGGTGCCGCGAGCCTTCGAGCATCTCGAGAAAGGGCCGTTCGGCAAGATCGTCATCGCCACGGCCTGATCTCCCGGTCACGGCAACTGCTTCAGCACGCCGACGATGGCCTTGCCATCGGTGAAATAAGGGTCGCCGCCGCCATTGCGGCCGGTTGTGGTGGCGCCGATGCCCGCCATGTCGCTGGTCGAGAGCAGCAGCCCGGCGGCATTGAGATCGCCGATCAGGAAGTTGCGTTCGGCGTCGAGGTCGGGGCCGATATGATGGGTGATGGCGCCGGTGTCGTGGCTCAAGCCGACGCCGCGATCGAAGCTGGCGGCCCCCAGCCAGAGCGGCCTGCCGTCGTCGCCGACCGTATCGGTCTGCCAGAAACGGACGTGGTGGCGCCGGTCGGCACTGTCGCCGACCGGCTTCTCGAAGGCGAGTTCCTGGGCGCGGCCTTCGAACAGCAGGCGGCTCATCGGGGCATCGGGATAGGGGCGGGAAAACAGGACGCTTTCGCCGATATCGATGGCGGTTCTCAAGGTGACGGCGTCGGCGGTGTCCCAGCCGGCGACGGCGAAAGCATGGACCAGTTCCTTCTCGGTGCCGACCAGGCCGACATTGATCGGATCGCCCGGAATGCCCTGCGGCGTGTGCGTCACCATCTCGAAACGCCGGTCGCGAAAGCCGCGATCACGGAATATCCAGAATTCCGGCGCCGCGACATAGGCGAGCGCCAGCCAGGCACCCAGCAGGGCCGCTATCCAGATCGCAATGCGTCGCTGGAGGCTTCGTCGACTCATGAAGGAGGCCCGATCTGTGCGGTATCTGTTGCCTGACCGTTCTTGGAAATCAATGGCCAGGGACGGGCAGGCGGTCTATCGTCGGCCATCATTTTTTCGTGGGGGCGGAAATGAAGTGGAAGCCGACGGGCCGGAGAGCGATGGCGTTGACCGCCGATCTCGTCGCCAGGGTCGAGCGCGTCGAACCGGATCCCGGGCCCGAGCCTGGAACGGCCGAACACACCGACGCGGAGTTCGATGAGTTGGTCGCTCGACTGCTTGCCGAATATCGGCCCGAAACGCTGTGGGTCTTCGCCTATGGTTCGTTGATCTGGAATCCCGAATTCGTTCCTGTCGAGCAGCGCCCGGCGACGGCGCCCGGATGGCACCGCTCGTTCTGCCTGAAGTTGACCCGCTGGCGTGGAACGCGCCAGTTGCCGGCCCTGATGCTGGCGCTCGATCGCGGCGGCAGCTGCAATGGGATCGTCTACCGGCTGCCTGACGAAGATCATTTCGGGCAAATCGGCCAGCTGATGCGCCGCGAGATCGATGCCAACCCGCCAACCAACGTGCCCTGCTGGATCAAGGTCAGGACCAGGGAAGGGCCGCTGCGCGCCCTGGCTTTCGTTGCCGCGCCGGATGGCAAGGCCTATGCCGGACGGCTGCCGTTGGAGCAGGTTGCCGATACGCTGGCGCGAGCCGCCGGACACTGGGGTTCGTCGGCGCAGTATCTGTTCCGGACCGTCAGCAAGCTGGAGGAAAGCGGTATTCGCGATAAGAATCTCTGGCGCATCCAGGATCTCGTGGCCCGGCGAATTATCGCGTCCACCGGCGACGCCTGATCTTTTCCTACCGGCAGGCGCGGTAGCCGCTCTTGCGGTTCTTGATGTCGAAATGGAAATGGTTGCGGTGGTCGTAATTGTAGCCGGGGCCGAGCACGGTGGTGAAATACTGGCAGCCGTCGGCGCGCACATTGTTGAGGAAGCCGCGGGTGCGGAAGGCGAACAGGCCGGGCTTGCGCACGTCGATGTCGTCGCCATTGTTCAGCTCGATGCTCATGACGTCGAGCGCGTTGCCCTTGCCGTGCTCGGACAGCACGCCTTCGCCGGCAATGTTGCGGCAGGAATAGCTCGAGCCCTGGTGAATGGTCTTGACGCCGGAGAAGTAGCGCCAGCGGGCGGAGGGAACGAGTTCGTTCTTCGTCCAGGCGGCGAAGGTGGCGGCCATGTCGCAGGTCAGCGTCGCGGCGGGCTTCATCTGGACGCTGCCGATGGCCGAGACCTTGACCGGATAACCGATGCCGCACTGGCCTTCGTGGATCGGCGCGAGGTCGGTGTAGGCGACATCGAGGCGCTTCAGCTGCTGGCGGCAATCGGTTTCGCTGGCCGGGATCTGCTCCACCGGCGACATCGGTTCATCCATGCGTGGATAGGCGGCCTGCGTCATGTAAGGATTGGACGGGACAAGCCTCTGCATGCCCTGATATTGCGGCACGGCCGCGGTCTGCGAGCCGACATCGACAGCCGGCTGCAGCGACAGCACGCTGCCGGTGTTGCAGGCCGAAACCGCGGCCAGTGCCAGGCCTGTCGTCAGCAGCGCCGTAGATCTCAGTTGGCGCGCGATGGGGAGAAACACGGCGCGATTTTTGCCGGCCATTGGCGGAATCCTACTTCTGGATATCCGGCATTTTAACGATCAAGGGTAAAGGAAAACTCAGCGCCCGCGTTCACGCCTGCGGCTGAATTGCGGCAGGGATGATTCCGCTCACTGGCAAAACGTGCCGCCGTGGCGGCGTGGCTCCAGATCAAAATGGAAATGCAGGGAATGGTCGGCATCGGCGCCGGGTCCGAGCACGGTCTTGAACGGCCCACAGGCGGCCTTGCGCACGGCGTCAAGGAATTTGCCGTCCTTTTCCGGCGGCGCCGGGCCGACCTCGATCGTCTTGCCGTCGGACAGCGTAAAGCTGGCGATGTCGAGCGCGTTGCCGAAAGCGTGTTCCGACAGTTTGCGCGTGCCGTGGCGCGGGCGGCAGACGAAGGCCGACGCCTGGCTGATCGATTTGAGGTCGGCGCCGAATTCGGCCTTCGCCGCCGGCTGGATGACGTCGGCGGCAAAACGCACGGCCGCCTCCGCCATCGGGCAGTTGAGTTCGGTGCCGGGGGTAATCGCGATCGATTTGCCGAGCGTCTTCAGCATTATCGGGTAGGGGATCGAGCAGCCGATTTCGGGGTTGCTCTCGGCCTTGTGCTCCTCGAATTCGACGCCGAGCGTCTTCAGGCGCTCGCGGCAGGCGACTTCCTCAGCCGGCATCTTGTCGGCGGGGAGATCGGCCGAGCGCGGATCGGGCAGCATCTTCTCCTCATCGTCCGCCTCCGCCGGTTTTGGCGTTGGCTGGGGGGCGACGGTCCGCGGCTGAGGCTCGGGCGTCGTGGTGTCGGGCTTTGGCGTCGGTGTTGGCACCACGGCGGACGGCTCCGGCTCGCTTTCCGTTTCGGCTGGTGGTTCGGGCGGTGTTGGGCTTTTCTGATGGGACTCTTCGTCCTTCAGCAGATCGGATGTTCCGCCGCTCTTTGGACCTTCGGTGTTCCGGTCCTGCGTCTTTGGAGCGTCTACCTTTGGAGCGTCCGCCGGACGTGGCTCGGGCACCGGAACATCGGCGGACGGCTGGGCATCCGGCGTTTTTTGCGGTGCCGAATTTGGCGCGATATGCTGCCTGACCCGCGCTCTCGACTGTCGCTTGCTTCTTGGCCGCAGCGGCTGGTCGGCCCGCTGCGTCAGCGGCTGATCCACGCGCGGGCTTAGCGGCCCGTGGTGTCTGTGACGATGTCTGGCGTCGGCCGGCGTCACCAGCAGGACCGCGGCCGCCAAAAGCAGCGCCAGAGTGCAAAATCGGGAAAAGCTCAGCGTTGCCATCGCCTGCAAACGGCGTCGGCATGCCTAGGTTGCCCTGCGAACGGATCACAATCGGTTACCGGGACGTTACGCACCGATCGCTTCGAGCCCTTCCTCCAGCAAGTCGGCGAGCAGCGGCATGCCGAGCAAATATTTCGCCGTGCGCTTGTTGGCGCGCTCCCGTGCCGCCGCCACCGCTTCGGACCATTCCGCGGCGTCATAGTCGCCGCGGCCGATCCAGGCCAGCGCGATGAGCTCGGCGGCTTCATCGACGTTGAGGTCGTTGATCAGCTCGCGCAGCTCTTCCTCGGTGAGGTTTTCCGAGCTTTCCTCGGCAAGGCCGTCATGGTGGTGGTTGTCATGCGTGTCGCCGTCGAACTCGATCTCGTGTTCGGCGCCGTCGGCGTAGTCCTCGTTGACGGCCGCGCTCAGCGCCTTGGCCTTGAGAATGAACAGCCGCACGGTATCGGGGCCGATCGTGAGATCCCAGTCCTTTTCAAGCCGTCGCTGCACGGGCCGTCTCCGTCAGTCGTTTGCCGGATGATAGCGGATTTGCGGCATCCGTCACCTGATGTTCTCCAGGCCTGATTTTTCGGGATGAAACCCGGGCCACTCAGCGTTAATGTTGCATTGTCACACCCTCCAGGAGGCTTCGATGCATAAAAGAGTGCTGATCCAGGCGGCGAGCGCGCTTATCGCTCTGCAGTTTCTTGCCGTTCCGACATTTGCCGCCGGTAGTAGCGGCGGTGGTAGCGACCAGACTGTCACCCAATGCAAGAAGGGGGAGGTCTGGGACAAGAAGAAGCAGAAATGCGTGCCGCCCAAGGAAGGCATGCTGGATGACGACAGCATCTATGACGCGGGCCATGCGCTGGCGATGGCCGGCCGCTATGACGAGGCGATCTCGGTTCTCGTCCTTGCCGCCAACAAGCAGGATCCGCGCATCCTCAACTATCTCGGCTATTCGCACCGCCATTCCGGCCGCGTGACCGTCGGCCTCGGCTATTACGAGGAGGCGCTGCGCATCGACCCGAATTACACGCTGGTGCGCGAATATCTCGGCGAGGCGCATCTGCAGATCGGCGACCTGGCCGGCGCCCAGCAGCAGCTGGCGGAGATCGAAAAGCGCACCGGCAAGGGTTCGCGCGAATACGGCATGCTGGCCGAGCAGATCGAACATTTCATGAGGAGCTGATCGGGCCTCGATGGTTTCTCGAAGCGGCCGCGAGCGATCGCGGCCGTTTTTGTTTGCCATGGCGGCCGCATCCGCCCATCAAAACAGCGGAAGTTTTTTGCAAAACTGATTTTTGAGCGTGAAAAGCCCGCAAAGATTGCTATATCTTAGCAAATTGCGGTGAAACGGTTCCGTTAGCCCGAGGCTGTCGGACCGTTTTCTTTTTGTACCCAACGACAAGGCTTCCCCCGAAACGCGGGGGCGGTGGCAGGAAAGGTCAGGCATTATGAACAAGGTCCCGATGACAGGCGAGGGGTTCGCGTCATTGAAGGAAGAACTGCGTTGGCGCCAGCAGGAAGAGCGGCCGCGCATCATCGAGGCGATCTCCGAGGCGCGCTCGCATGGCGACCTGTCCGAAAATGCCGAATATCATGCCGCCAAGGAGGCGCAGAGCCTCAATGAGGGCCGTGTCAACGAACTCGAGGACCTGATCGCGCGCGCCGAGGTGATCGACGTCACCAAGCTCAGCGGCGACAAGGTCAAGTTCGGCGCCACCGTGGTGCTGGTCGACGAGGATACCGAGGAAAAGAAGACCTACCAGATCGTCGGCGACCAGGAGGCCGACGTGAAGTCCGGCCGCATCTCGATCTCCTCGCCCATCGCGCGTGCGCTGATCGGCAAGGAAGTCGGCGACGCCATCGAGGTCAATGCGCCCGGTGGTGCACGCGGGTACGAGATCGTCCAGGTGCAGTTTATCTGAGGGCGTCGGCTGGGCGCTGCTTCGCATGTATAGGCGCTTTCCGACCAAGGTTGGCGCCGCCCCTCATTACCCTGCCGGGCATTTCTCCCCGTATAGAGACGGGGAGAAAGACGCTGTCATCGATGATTTCGCCAATTGTCAGTACGGGGCGCCGACAGCGTGTTTCAGTGTCCAGCCGATAGATGGGTAACAGTTTGAACCGGATACATAGGTAACAGTTTCTCCCCTTATGATGGGTTCGCCG
>NZ_JAIUIN010000022.1:0-95823 GCF_020165665.1 Mesorhizobium sp. BH1-1-4 | reverse complement strand
AAGCTCGCCGTCGCATTCTGCCCGAGATTGCTCTCGTCGACCGTCAGCGGAGGCTGGGTCGCACTCGCCGTCACCGAGGGCACATCGTCAATGATGTTAACAGAGATGGTCGAGGTCGAGCTGTTGCCGAAGCTGTCGGTCACCGTATAGGTGAACACGTCCCTGCCGGGCTCCGTCGCAGCGCCGTTGTTGATGGCAGGCGACGTCGTGAAGGGCGTCGTCAGCGTGTAGGTATAGTGGCCGTCCTGGTCGATCTGCAGCACACCATAGATGCCTTGCACGGTCACCGGGCTGCCGCCGACCGCCGATGACGTGGCCCCGGCGATGTTGGTTACATGCGGGCTGTCCGGATCGCCGAGCGTCAGCGTCCCCTTAACAGTCTCGGCCGTGCTCAACGGGTTCGAACCCGTCACCGTGCCATGGTCGATGTCGTCGCCTGTCGTGCTGGTGTCCAGCGCGGCCTCGTCGACCGTCAGTGTTGCCGCAACCGGCTGCGGCGTGCCGCTCGACAGGGTGATTGTCAGCGTCGAGGGTGACGTGTCGCCGTCGCCGTCCGTAATAGTGTAGTTGAAGACGTCGATGCCCGACGCGTTCGGGTTGGCGTGATAGCTGTAGCCGCCATTGGCATCGACCGTAAGCACGCCATAGGTGCCCGTCACCGTGCTGCCCGCAACATTCGTCCAGGCGATGGAAGCGATGCCGTCGGCGCCGGCTGTGTCGTTGGTCTCGACATTGCCCACAACCGTCTGGCCTGACTGAGCCACGTCGGTATCGTCATGGGCCGTCGGCACGTCGTCGGACACCGTCACGTTGACCGTGCCGGTCGCCTGGGTGCCGTCGGTATCGGTGGCGACCACGCCGACATGGCCCAGATCGACCAGGTCGTCGAGATTGATGCCGGGATGTGCGTCGTAATTGTTGTTCAGCGTCGCCGTCACCGTCGCCACATTGCTGGCGACCGATAGATCGAGCGTCACCACGGTCACGGCGCCGTCCTTGCCGACGACCTGGGTGTCCGACACCCGGGTCCAGGTCAGGTTTGCCGTGTTTAGCCCGCCCAGGTCGGTGCCGAAGACGATCGAGGTGATCGCGTCCGAGCCCGGCGTGAAGGTGATCGAGTTAGAGGCAGAGTCCGGACCGAGCGGCGTCGAGCCGTCACTCAGGTTCTGGTCGTCGAGCGCCAGCGTGATTGGAGCGCCCGCGGTCGGACCCGCGCCATCCGTGACCGTGAAGGCGATGTTGGCCATCGAAGTGTCGTGGTCGCCGTCCGTCACCGTGTAGGTCGCGTTGACCGCCACGGGACCGCCGCTGTTGTCGACCGAGGCATCGGCCGTGAACGAATAGGATCCGTCCGCCTTCACCTGGATGGTGCCCGCGCCGATGTCGATCGACTGCGAATAGCCGGTGCCGGGATCGAAGGTCAGCGGCGTGCCGTTGACATGCGTCACTGTCGCGCCGTCGGCGCCTGCGACGAAGTCCAGTGTCCCCGTCACCGCCGGGGCACCTTCCACAACCGCTTGCGAGGCTTCGTCATGGGCCGTCGGCACGTCGTCGGACACTGTCAGGTTGACCGTGCCGGTCGCCTGGGTGCCGTCGGTATCGGTGGCGACCACGCCGACATGGCCCAGATCGACCAGGTCGTCGAGATTGATGCCGGGATGCGCGTCGTAATTGTTGTTCAGCGTCGCCGTCACCGTCGCCACATTGCTGGCGACCGATAGATCCAGCGTCACCACGGTCACGGCGCCGTCCTTGCCCACGACCTGGGTGTCCGACACCCGGGTCCAGGTCAGGTTTGCCGTGTTCAACCCGCCCAGGTCGGTGCTGAAGACGATCGAGGTGATCGCGTCCGAGCCCGGCGTGAAGGTGATCGAGTTAGAGGCAGAGTCCGGACCGAGCGGCGTCGAGCCGTCACTCAGGTTCTGGTCGTCGAGCGCCAGTGTGATTGGAGCGCCCGCGGTCGGGCCCGCACCATCCGTGACCGTGAAGGCGATGTTGGCCGTCGAAGTGTCGTGGTCGCCGTCCGTCACCGTGTAGGTCGCGTTGACCGCCACGGGACCGCCGCTGTTGTCGACCGAGGCATCGGCCGTGAACGAGTAGGACCCGTCCGCCTTCACCTGGATGGTGCCCGCGCCGATGTCGATCGACTGCGAATAGCCGGTGCCGGGATCGAAGGTCAGCGGCGTGCCGTTGACATGCGTCACTGTCGCGCCGTCGGCGCCTGCGACGAAGTCCAGTGTCCCCGTCACCGCCGGGGCACCTTCCACAACCGCTTGCGAGGCTTCGTCATGGGCCGTCGGCACGTCGTCGACGATGTTGACGGTGAGCGTGCCGTTGGTGCTCTGCAGATCCTGGTCGGTCAGCGTGACGGTGAAGTTCTCGAACAGGCTGTTGGTGCCCTGGACAGGGGTATGTGTCTCGTTGTCGTTGAGCGTGTAGGTGTAGCTCACCTCGCCGGTGCCGGCATTGTAGGCCGTCACCGTCAGCGTGTTGCCCAGCGCCGTCGTGAACGAGTTGGCGGTGAACACACCGTCGGTGATGAAAGCGTGGCCATCGATCGACAGATCGTGGATGCCGTCGGGCGAGGAGATGGTGAAGGCGCCGGCGCCGGTCTCGGCCGTGCTTGCCGGATCGGACCCCGGGCCACCCGGCGTGCCGACATTCAATGCCGCTTCGTTGACGATGACGTCGCCGCCATTGGCTTCCGGCGTCAGGTTGGAGACCTCAGGTGTCGAGTTGCCGATCGAGATCGTCAGCGTGGTGTGCGAGGTGTCGCCGTCGCCATCCTTGATCGTGTAGGTGAAGACGTCGTTGACGCCTCCGGGTGTGCCGGCATCGCGCACATAGGTATAGCTGCCGTCGCTGTGTAGCGTCAGCTTGCCATATTCGCCCTGGATCGGGCTGTTGAGTGTGGTCGTATTGTTCAGATCGACATTCGTCGTCCCCTTGGCAACGCCCACCACCGTCGCGCCGTCGGCGCCCTGGGTGTCGGCAACGCCGTCCGTCGTGTTGGCGTCGCCCGCATCCGTGCCGCCAATCAGCACATTGCCCGTCGCGGGGCCGAACTGGCCGGCCGCGATGCTGTCCGTGTCGGCAACCGCCGTCGGCACGTCGTCGATGATGGCAATGGTGAAGGTCGTGCTCGCCGTATCGCCGTCGACATCCGTGACGGTGATGCTGAAATTATCCGGAACCGTATCGTTGGCGTCGTATCCGGTCGTGCTGACGGGATGCGTGACCGACTGAGTGACGGTGTAGTCATACTGGATGGCACCGGTGCCAGGATCGTACGACAGGATCGTGATGTAGCCGAACTGTCCTGAGATCTGCTGGCCGACGCCGGTCACGGTAGTGCCGTTGATGACGATCGAGCCGATGCCGTCGGGTGCGTCGATGGTGATCGCCCCGACGCCGGAGGTTTCGGAGTTGCTCGCTGCCTCGCTGCCCGGCGATTGTTGCGGGCCGCCATCGAGGCCGGTTTCACTGGCCGCCTGGCCAGGGTCGGTCAGCGACATGGCCACCACGGAGACGCCCCTGTCGACCAGGGAAGGGAACAGCTCGCGCCGCTCCAATTGTCCAAAATGCAGATCGGTGGGCGGCAGCAATGCCGACAGGCCGAAGCCGTCGCCGATCCCGCCGGAGGGCTGCTCGAAATTTCCGCCGGCGCTGGAGGTCGACCCTCCTGGGCCCGCCGACATCGAACCGTCCGCGCCAAAGGCGACATCGACATGGCTCGCTTCCAGCGCCGCGATCAGCGCCACGCGGGGCACTTCGACTTCGCCGATGATGAAGGTCGGCACGTTCAGGGCGCCGTCCTTGATGACGATGACCGAGCCGTCCGCCTGTTCGAGCACGAGGTTGTGACCGTCGACTTTGATATTGTCGATCGAGACGTTGGCGGGGAGCCTGACGACGTTGCTGGCGTCCGCGACATATTCGTGCGGGGCATTTGCCGCCGGCGGGGCAACCGCTGGCGCGCCGCCGCCGACATCGACCGGTACGGGTTCGGCCGCGGCCGGCGCGGCTTGAGCTGGCGCCGTCGCCTGCTCCGCCAGCGCGGCTTGCGCCACCATCTGGATCGGCGCTGTCAGGTCGTGATGATCGTTGGAAACGGAATGTTCGTCCCACGAGTTCGAAACGTTGTCCAATTCAATACTGGTCGCCATAGCTTAAACCCCTCCGGCATTTCCCGGAAAGAGACAGGCGACGCCTTGACTTTGCAACGGTCCGTCAACCCATTCTATATATTTGGATATGCCTGCGATGGCTTTTTTTACGCTTGGTAAACTGTGAATATATAATTGGTTATATGATATCCGGAATGCACGAGATTTTGCCGCGGGCGGCCCGGAAAACTTGGTAAATATAAGTATAAAACTATGTAAAATTTTACGCAAAGTAGCAAAGTTGCTTTGCAGGAAAGTTATCCACCTTCCTTTCCAGTAATTTGAGACAAGATTGGTAGCGTCCACGGTCAAAGGTGGGCGTCATGAAAAAACAAAAGAATGCTCGGGAAAAGAACAAGCTCAAGCTGCTTCTGCTGGCGGTGGGAATCGCCGGCTTGGCGCAGCCAGCCCTTGCCGGGCCCATCATCAGGGATGTCCTGTCCGAAACAGCATTGCTTGGCACCGTCGAGGCACCGCCCAGTCTCGGCGGTATTTCGCTGCGCAGGTACCAGCCATGGCAGCCGGCCGTCTCCTACCAAGCCAGCCTCGTCTCGAACGGCTACGGTCCCGTTTCCGCACAAGACGGATCCAGCGCCTCGACGGCTGCGGAAAGCCAGGGTATCGACCCCATCCAGACAGCGGCGATCATCCCGGGCGTGTTCGGGTCGGTTGCGCTGTCCATGCGCAATTTTCCCGTTTCAGCGCGCTGGGCGCCGGTCTATCAGGCCATAGCCAGTTGCACGGCGGGCAGTCCCTGCGACCACGAGAGCCAGCCCTTCGCCGCCATGGTCGCGGCTGCCCAAGCCAAGGGGTTCGTCGAAAAACTGTCGTTCATCAACAGCGGCATCAACCGCCTGATCGCCTACAGGAAAGACAGTGTCGTTTACGGCAAGCTCGACTACTGGGCGAAGCCGTCGGAGATCCTCGCCCATCGCGCTGGCGACTGCGAGGACTTCGCCATCCTCAAGATGACGGCGTTGCTGAGGGCAGGCATCCCTGCACGCAGCATGTCGCTCGTCGTGCTCCAGGACCGCAAGCGCGGGTTCTTCCACGCCGTGCTTTCGGTGAGCACCGCAAGCGGCGCTTACATTCTCGACAGTCTCAACAATACGGTGCTCAAGGACAGCGCGCTTCCGGACTATCAGCCGCTCTATTCGTTCAGCACCGACCGGGCATGGATCCACGGGTCCAGAACGGGGGGCGCGCGGGTGGCCGACGTCAAGGGTGGTTTCGAAAGCGTGGCGCCCGGCGAAGGTGTGCAGATGGACGTCAAGTAAAGCGGGGCGGGCGGCGTTGTCCCTGCTGAATGGCTAGCTGTTGAAGACAAAAGCCATCAGCAATTCCAGCTCCAGGACCGGCGCCCGCACGGCGTTCAATTGGCCCCGATAACGGCGCTCGCCGGCGCCAATCACAAATCCGCTCGCAACGGCAACATCGCCATTGGTCTCGAGGCGGGCGAATATATCCGCCACGTTGAGATCCAGCGCCAGCTTCAGGTCCTGCCGCGCGTCTTCGGCGAACGCCGTCGGCAACTGCCGTTTGACAAGTTGCTGGAACGGAGCATTGAACGTCACGATCTTCTTGCTCGAGGCCAAGGCGAAAGCCGGCGACGGACAGGCAAGCAGAATGGCGTTTACCGTCCTGATCGACGCAAGCCTGCGCAAGTTCAGGTTCGCGTGCCCCAACTCGCGTATGCAGGCCACCCGGATTGCCGAGGTCAGATTTCCTTTCTCAGCGTGACTGTCAGCGATTTCGTCGACCAGCATGCCGATCGTGCATTTCCGGCTCTCCGCCATCTGCTTCAGCGAAAGCCAGAAAGCCCGTTCCAGGCGGATGCCGCGCCTTACGCCGCCGCGCGCCACGACGCGGAACTCGAGCTCGAAATCTTCTGTCGGGAGTGGCAGAAGCAGGCTCGGGGTCGAGGGAGAGATGGCGCTACCGCTCACTCATTGCCTCCTGGCGTGCCTTGTTGATCGGCTTCAGCAGGTAACTCAGGATCGTCTTGCGCCCGGTCTTGATATCCACCGAACAGATCATGCCGGGGATGATCGAATATGCCTTTCCGTCCCGCTCCAGTGTCGATTTCTCGGTTGCGACACGCACCTGATAATAGGGCTCGCCCGTCTTCTGATCGACCAGGCTGTCCGCGGTTATGTTGGAAACCTTGCCTTCGATGCCGCCAAAGATCGAGAAATCGTAGGCCGTGACTTTTATCAAGGCATCCTGGTCGGGGCGAATGAAGGCGACGTCGCGGGGCGAAACACGCGCTTCGACCAGCAGCGTCTCGGAAGTGGGCACGATGCCGGCAACGACCGAACCTGGCTGGACGAAGGCGCCGACGGTGTTCAATTCCATCGTGTTGACGATACCGTCGACTGGAGAGCGGATATCGGTCCGCGCGACCTTGTCAGTCGCGCCGCGAATGGTTTCGTCCACGACCGAAAGATCGGCCAAGGCTTGCGTCAGGTCGTCGAGCGCTTCCTGCTTCAGCTGCAGCCCGAGTTCCTCGACCTGCAGCTGCGCCTCGGTGATCGCCGACTTGGCCTTCTTTATCGTCTCGCCGGCCAGGTTCAATTGGCCGTTGAGTTCGGTTTGCTCCTGCTCGACCTTGAGCTGCTCGGTCCTTGCCATCAGACCTTTCTTGACCATCGAATCGACGAGTTTCGCCTGCTGGTCGCTCACGGCCAGGTTTTTTGTCAGGCGGTCGAAATTGGCGTTCGCCTCGTCGAGTTCCTTTTCGCGCTGGTCGAGGCGCGACTTGAGCACCGACAGCTTGTTGTCGAAGTTTTCGCGCCGGGCAACGAGGAGATTCTGCTCGTTGTCGCAGATTTCCGGCGCCACGGACTGAATGTTTTCCGGACACGGAAATGATCCCGTGATGTTACCGCTCTGTTCGTATTTGAGCCTGGCGATACGTGCTTGCAGCGCCCGAGCCTTGGCCTGCTGTTCGCCCAGGCTGGAGGTGTTCAATGTGTTGTCGAGACGAATGATGAGGTCGTTCTTCCGGACGACCTGTCCCACCTTCACCGCGATTTCCTGAACGACGCCCGGTTCGCTGGCCTGAATGACCTGGGTCTTGGAGGCTGGTATGACCTTGCCGTCGCCGCGCGCGATCTCGTCGACTTCGGCGAACGATGCCCAAGCGACAAAGGCGACGAAGAGCGCCGCTATGATAAATATCGACGCCGTCGCAAAGAACGGCGGTCGGTCTTCCCTGGCAAGCATTTCCCACGCCCCATCATTATACCGGCCTCGGCCGGTATAATTTCTTCATTCAGGAATTCGTTTTCTGCAGTGCCTGAATGACTTGTTCTTTTGGCCCGTCAGCAACTATTCTTCCTTGTTCGACAACAATAAGGCGATCGGCCAATTCGAGCATGCTGAAGCGATGCGTCGAGACGATCAGCGTCGTGTTGCGATCAAAAGCTGTCTTGAGTTGCCTGATCAGCTGCCTTTCCGAAGCCAGGTCCATCGAGCCGGACGGTTCATCCAGAAAGACGATCTTCGGCTTGGTCAAAAGCAGCCGGGCGATCGCCACCGTCTGTCTCTGCCCGCCGGAAAGATTGGTCCCGCGCTCGCCGACATTCATGTCGTAGCCGCGTGGATGGCGGGAGACGAATTCATCCACGCCGGCGGCCTTCGCGGCTTCGATGATCTGCTCGTCGGTCGCCTCCGGGGACGCCATGAGCAGGTTCTCCTTCACGGTGCCCGAAAACAGGTCGCCGGCTTGCGCCACGATGCCGACAGCGGCGCGCACCTCCGACGGGTGATACTGGCGAATGTCGATGCCATCCAGCAGCAGCTCTCCGGAACTTGGCAGGAAAAGCCTGCCGATCAGGCGTCCCATCGTCGTCTTGCCTGACCCGATGCGGCCAATGATGCCGATCCGCTCCCCCGGCTTCACCGAAAAATTCAGGCCGGACAGGACCTCGTTTTCCGATCCGGGATAGACGAAGCCGACATTCTTGAACGTCATCGCGCCATTGCGGATAGGACGATTGACAAAGCCCACCGTGTCCGGCCGGTCTTCCGGTTGGCTCATGATGGAGTTCACCATCCTCAGCGAGAGCATGGCCTGGCGAAATCTCGACAAGGTGATCGCGATCTGACCGAGCGGAGCCACGGCCCGGCTCGCCAGCATCACCGTGCCGATAATGGCTCCCGTCGAAACATGGCCTTCCGAAAAGGCGTAGGCTCCAGCCACGACCAGGGCGACCGTCACAAGCTGCTGGATGGCCTGGGTGATGTTGCCGGCCGCCGCCGAGAGCTGCTTGATCTTCTCGGAGGTGTTGGCCGCGTTCTTCGAATGCTCGCTCCATTTCCTCAGCAAATAGGCTTCTGCGCGTAGCGACTTGATTGTTTCCAGCGTGGAGATGGACTCGACCAGCAACGCCTGGCGCTGGGATGCTTCGTTCATCGATGCGGCCACGCGTTTGCCGATGCGGCGCTGCGTGACCAGGCCGACGATTACAGACGCCACGAATGCCAAGGCCGGTATGATCACCAACCAGCCGCCGATCGCGTAGATGACGAGCAGGAAGATGAAGACGAAAGCCGTATCGATGAAGACGCTGATGGTGTTGGAGGTGAAAAACTCCCTGACGAACTCATATTGCGTGACGCGGTTGGCATATTCGCCGGTCGAGCCCGGGCGCGCGGATAGGGAGGAATTCAGCACCTTCTCGAACAGCAGGTACGATATGCGCAGGTCCGCCTTGCGCCCGGCATAGTCGATGAGCGAGGCCCGGGCCGTCTTCAGAAGCAGGTCGAAAAGAATGACGGCGCCGATTCCCAGCGCCAACACCCAGAGCGTCGATATCGCCTTGTTCGGCAATATGCGATCATAGACGTTCATGGTGAAGATCGGTGAGGCGATGGCCAAAAGATTGATGAAAATCGCCGACAGCACGACCTTCGAATAGGTGCGCCAGAAAGCGCCCATCGTTCCCGTCAGCCAATGACGCCGCTCGATCTGCTGCGCCGATCCGACCCTCATGCCCTCGGTGGCGTTGGCATAGGTGATCGAGAAGGACACGCCGCCGCTGATGTAACTCGCGGCCAGTTCGGATTTACCGACAGTCGTGCGTCCGTCTTCCTGCGGGGCCGTGAGATACCCTTCGCCGTCGGTTTCCGCCAGCAGGGCGATCGGCAACTGACTGACACGGAAGAGAATTGCCGGCAGATCGACACGCCCGCGCAGGAAGTCGCGATGGCTGAATTCGCGCGTCTCCAGACCGATGCGTTCGGCAAGATGCCTGATCTCGGTGACGTCGATGCGCGTGTCCGAGATCGGCACGCCGGCAAACAGCACGGTCTCCGCGCTCGGCCTGCCGAGATAGGCGGCAACCGCTGAAAAACAGGCCTTGAACGCCTCCTTCGGCGACAGGATATTTGGCTGCTGATTCACGACCCGCCTGCCAGGACCTTCAACACCCGTTACACCGGCTCACTTTTTCCTGACCGGGGCAAGGATGTCGAAGGGCAGGTCGTTCTTCTGTTCCGACGGGGTCCGCGCATAGGTTTCGGTATCAGGCGTCGGCGGAACCGCGAACTCGCCCTCGGCATAGGCCACGGCCTGCTTGGCGGGCTGAAGGTCCATGGTCCTCAGCAATTGTCCCGTCGCAGCCAGCAGGCGGTATTCCGCAAAGAGCGATGCGTAGGACGCGGTGTCGGCCAGGGTCGCCGTGTTGAAGCGCGTGTTCTGCGCATCAAGGACGTCGAGCAGGGATCGCTGCCCGACTTTGAACTGCTCGCGATAGGACGCCACTAGTTTTTCATTCGCGGCCGCCTGCAGCTTCAGCGTCTTTGCCAGGTCGGCCTGCCGGAAACGACGGTCCCACGAGGTGCGCACGGCCTCCTCGATCTCACGCAGAACCTGATGCATCGCAAGCCGCTGCTCGCTGTTGCGGCGGATCTGCTCCTGCTCATTGGCCTTGTCGATGCCGCCTCGATATAGGTTCCAGCGCAACACCAGCCGCGCCTGCAGGTCGGACGTATCGCCGTCGTCGCCGTCGATGTCGGATCCGCCCCTGGCGCGACCCTCGGCGATGATTTCGGGGCCATATTTGGCGCGGGCGGCGTCCACTTGGGCGGCGGAGGCGTTCAGATCGCTGTTGGCCATGTGCACGCGAGGATTGTTCGCGCGTGCCAGGCCAATCGCTTCGTCAAGCGATCTCGGCAGTGCGCTGGCCACCGAACCCGGACGCGATGCGTTGGTCAGCGGCTTTCCCACGGTCTTGAAGAACCGTATCTTCGACGCTTCCAGCTCTTCGGAAGCTTCCTGCATGCGCGCCTTGGCGGCAAAGAGGCGCTCCTCGGCCTGTTGGCGATCGGCTTCGTTCAAACCGCCGCCTTCGATACCGGCCCGGATGTCGCTCAGGATGGCTTGATGGAACCCGAGGTTCTTTTTTGCCTCCGCCACGATCGATGTCTGCAGCATGTATTCGAGGTAGTCCTGGACAACCGAAAGCCCGATGAACTCGGACCGCTCGAGGACGCGGAACGATGCGCCGTCGACGCGCGAGGCCTGGCGGCTCATCTCGGCGCGACGTGCGCCACTGTCCCAGAGTTTCTGGGTGACCACGAGATCGGCCTCGGCCGGGTAAAGAGAATCATCCTGGATGGAAAGCGCCCGTCGTGACGGGTTGTCGAGGCGGCGAACACCGGCTGATGCCTCGACATCGACACTTGGCAGATAAAGTCCTTTTGCCTGCCGCAGTTCGAACTCGATGGCCTCGCGGTTTTCGATGGCTTGGCCGATTTCCGGGTTGGATTCCACCGCAACCGCCATGGCCTCCTTGAGCGTCAGTGCATGCGCGCTCCAGCCACTCAGCATGGTAGCCGTCATCAAGAGACCAACGCCCATGACCTTGGTCGACAGACCTGTCGTCTTCATTTTCCCACCCGCGTTTCCCCGCGCTCTTTAAGAGCGCCCCGGCCGGGCTTGCCGCCTGGCCTTGTCCTCCATCTTACAAGTTAACGTAAGCGTTTCATTATTAAGCTGTGACTAAATCACAGATTCTAGGCAGAAGGCCAAAAAATGTGGCAAAAATAGCACTCCTTTGAGTGGCGCCAGGTCGGGTCAAGTGCTGGCAAGAAAACCCTGAGAAACGCGCAAGTATATGCGGAGGGAAAACGGCATGTTCGTCCCGATAGTGCGCCAAAGAACAAGCATGGCCGCGAACGAGGTTGCTCCCATGAATGCAATGGGAGTTGCCCCTGACAGACCTCAGGGCTCCGGAGGGCTGGCGCGGTCCACCGCGGGGCCAGAACGTTCTGGTCACGCTACTTGTTCAGGCCTACGCTATAGTTCGTTTGGTGGCCTGGATCTTCCGGTTGACCGGTCGCATCCCTGGCACCGTCAGAGAACACGCTCACGCTTGGCGCGGTAGGGCCGGTTCGGCGCGTGCTTCGGACTAGAGCGAAATTTGTGCTTGGCTGGGGCGCCAGGATTCGAACCTGGGAATGTCGGTACCAAAAACCGATGCCTTACCACTTGGCGACGCCCCAATAGCCGTCAGAGTCGCTCGTGCGGCGCGTTATTAGCAGAGCAGCCGAAAAGCACAATCCTTATGAGTGAGGCCAAACTGTCAGCCAACTCTGCGCTGCTGGATCATGCCGGAACGACTATTCGCTCCAGACCGCCAACTCATTGCCGGCCGGATCGACGAAGTGGAAGCGCCTGCCGCCTGGAAACGCGAAGATCGGCTTGACGACCACGCCGCCCGCGCTTTCCACGGCTCCGAGAGTTTCCTCGAGATTTCCGCTGTAGAGCACGGGCAGGGGTTTGGCCGGCGCTTCCGCGGCCTCGGCTTGAAAACCTCCGTCCAGGCCCTCGCTGAAGGCCGAATAGGTCGGTCCATAGTCGGTGAACGACCAGCCAAAGGCAGCGCTGTAGAAGCCTTTCAGCCGGTCCAGCGTGCCGCCGGTCGCCGGCATTTCCAGATAGTCCAGTTTTCCGGGCTGTTTCATGGGGCACCTCGTTGTTCCCTTTATGTTCTAAGCGTCGAACGGTGAGGTGGCAAGTCTTTTCGACGCATCCGGGAGCATGGCTTTTTCTTAATCGATTGTAGCGGCCCGGCAGCTTTGCCGGCGCTTGCCTTTCGCACTGCAGCATCATATCGCTCCACAGTCGGACATGGGCGGAGCTTTCCGTTTCGCCAATCTTTCCAATCTCCTGCAACCGGAGAGCAAAGTATGACCAAATGGGTTTTCACCTTTGGCGATGGCGCGGCGGAAGGCCGTGCCGGCGACAAGAATCTGCTGGGCGGCAAGGGCGCCAATCTGGCCGAGATGTGCAGCCTTGGCCTGCCGGTGCCGCCGGGCTTTACGATCACCACCGAGGTCTGCAATGCCTACTATGCCAATGGCCGTGCCTACCCGGCAGGATTGGAAGCCGACGTCGCTATCGCGCTCGACCATATCGGCCGGCTGACCGGCCGGCGGTTCGGCGACCCTTCGAAGCTGCTCCTGGTTTCGGTGCGTTCCGGCGCCCGGGCGTCGATGCCCGGCATGATGGACACCGTGCTCAATCTCGGCCTGAACGACGAGACGGTCGAGGCGCTGGCCTCCGATTCCGGCGATGCGCGCTTTGCCTATGACAGCTACCGCCGTTTCATCCAGATGTATTCCGATGTCGTCATGGGCCTCGATCACGAGGTGTTCGAGGAAATCCTGGAAGACCAGAAGGCCAGCCTCGGCCATGAACTCGACACCGAGTTGACGGCCATCGAATGGCAAGGCGTCATCGCGCTCTACAAGGCCAAGGTCGAGGAAGAGCTGGGCAAACCGTTTCCGCAAGATCCGCACGAGCAGCTCTGGGGCGCGATCGGAGCGGTGTTTTCGAGCTGGATGAACAACCGCGCCATCACCTACCGGCGCCTGCACGACATCCCTGAAAGCTGGGGCACGGCGGTCAATGTCCAGGCGATGGTGTTCGGCAATATGGGCGAGACTTCGGCCACTGGCGTTGCCTTCACCCGCAACCCGTCGACCGGCGAAAAGCAGCTCTATGGCGAGTTCCTGGTCAACGCGCAGGGCGAGGACGTGGTCGCCGGCATCCGCACGCCGCAGAACATCACCGAGGCCGCCCGCATCGCCGCCGGTTCCGACAAGCCTTCCCTGCAGAAGCTGATGCCGGATGCCTTCCAGTCCTTCGTCGCAATCTCCGACAGCTTGGAAAAGCACTACCGCGACATGCAGGACCTGGAATTCACCATCGAGCGCGGCAAGTTGTGGATGCTGCAGACAAGGTCCGGCAAGCGCACCGCCAAGGCGGCGCTCAGGATCGCCGTCGAGATGGCCAGGGACAAATTGATCACCAAGGAAGAGGCCGTCGCGCGCATCGATCCGGCTTCGCTCGACCAGTTGCTGCACCCGACCATCGACCCGAAAGCCGCGCGCGACGTCATCGGCGTCGGCCTGCCGGCGTCTCCCGGGGCCGCCACCGGCGAGATCGTCTTTTCCTCGGGCGATGCCGAAGACCTGAAGACGCAAGGGCGCAAGGCAATCCTGGTGCGCATAGAGACCAGTCCGGAAGATATCCACGGCATGCATGCGGCCGAAGGCATCCTGACCACGCGCGGCGGCATGACCAGCCACGCGGCGGTGGTGG
Organism: Mesorhizobium sp. BH1-1-4; assembly: GCF_020165665.1. Lineage (NCBI taxonomy): Bacteria > Pseudomonadati > Pseudomonadota > Alphaproteobacteria > Hyphomicrobiales > Phyllobacteriaceae > Mesorhizobium > Mesorhizobium sp. BH1-1-4. The sequence continues at coordinate 82,044 of NZ_JAIUIN010000022.1, read as the reverse complement.
CGCGCGGCATGGGCAAGCCCTGTGTGTCCGGCGCCGGCTCGCTGCGCGTCGACTACAAGGCCGGCACGCTGCTTTCGATGGGCCAGACCTTCCGCAAGGGCGACATCATCACCATCGATGGCGGCAATGGCCAGGTGCTCAAGGGCGCCGTGGCGATGTTGCAGCCGGAATTGTCGGGCGATTTCGCCGCCATCATGGAGTGGGCGGACGCGGTGCGCCGCATGAAGGTGCGCACTAACGCCGAAACGCCGCTCGATGCCCGCATGGCGCGCTCCTTCGGCGCCGAAGGCATAGGGCTTTGCCGCACCGAACACATGTTCTTCGACGGCGCCCGCATCGTCGCCATGCGCGAAATGATCCTGGCCGACACCGAGAAGGACCGTCGCGCGGCGCTGGCCAAGCTTCTGCCCATGCAGCGTTCCGATTTCCTGGAACTGTTCGAGATCATGGCCGGGCTTCCGGTGACGATCCGCCTGCTCGATCCGCCGCTGCACGAATTCCTGCCTAAGACCGAGGCCGAAATCGCCGAGGTCGCGGCCGCCATGAATGTGTCGCCGGACAAGCTCAGGCAGCGTACCGAGGCGTTGCACGAATTCAACCCGATGCTCGGCCATCGCGGCTGCCGTCTTGCCGTCTCCTATCCCGAGATTGCCGAGATGCAGGCGCGTGCCATTTTCGAGGCCGCCGTCGAGGCGGGCAAGAAAGCCGGCGCGCTGGTGGTTCCCGAGATCATGGTGCCGCTGGTCGGTCTGGTGAAGGAACTCGATTATGTGAAGGCGCGCATCGATGCCGTCGCCAAAAGCGTCATGGACGAGAGCGGCGTCAAGATAGATTACCTGACTGGAACCATGATTGAGCTCCCCCGCGCGGCGATCCGCGCCCATGTCATCGCCGAGTCGGCCGAGTTCTTCTCCTTCGGCACCAACGATCTTACCCAGACCACCTTCGGCATCTCGCGCGATGATGCGGCCTCGTTCCTGGAGACCTATCGCCAGAAGGGCATCATCGAGCAGGATCCATTCGTCTCGCTCGACATTGAGGGCGTCGGCGAACTCGTGCGCATGGCCGCGCAAAAGGGCAGGGAGACCCGGCCCGACATCAAGCTTGGCATCTGCGGCGAGCATGGCGGCGATCCCTCGTCGATTCGCTTCTGCGAGGAGGTCGGGCTCGACTACGTCTCCTGCTCGCCCTACCGCGTGCCGATTGCCAGGCTGGCGGCGGCGCAGGCCGCGGTCCAGGTGGCGAAGACGGGGCGCGGATAGGCAATTCCAGGAAAACCGCGCAGCGCTTTTTCGTCAGCGATTGGGCAAGACAAATCGTTGGATCGGTTCGGCGATCCAACGACGCTGAACCGGTCGGGATGTCCTGGAACGAAGCTTACATTTTTGTATGAAAACTCACGCGAACGTGCTGGCGCCATCGCGTAATCCCGACATTGTTTCCGACCAGTTTGCGGACGGCCCGCCAATTGTCTCCGGAAACAGATGTTACAGATATCACCCGCTCCGTTCAGCTCGATCCTGATCATTCAAACGAAGTTCATAGGCGATATCGTTCTCGCATCGACACTCTCCAGGAACCTGCGGCTCGAATTTCCCGGCGCCAGGATCGTGTTTCTCTGCGAAGCGCAGTTCGAGAGCTTCGTGGTTGCGCATGGTATCGCTTCCGAGGTGGTTCCGTTCAGGCGCACTCGCATGCGTGGCACCCCGCTGGAGCGTGGAAAGGAGCTCTATGCCATGGTGCGGGCGCTGCGCCGCCACCGCTTCGACCTGACGATCGATCTGACCGATTCCAAGACCTCTCGAATTGTCAGCGGGCTCGTCAACGCCAGGACGCGTGTCGGCTACAATCCTCCCGAGAGGCCGCTGAGGCTGCTGGAGAGGCAGCCCGCCAATCTGTTCGCCAAACCATACGGGTTCGGCGGCCAGCATTTTGTCTATCGTTATCTCTCTCCCCTTGAAGCGCTCGGCATCGAGCTGCGCGTGACGGTGCCGAGCATCCAGCCGCCGCCATTCGAGGCCGCGAAAGCCCTGGCGCTTCTGGGCAGGCACCGTATCCGTCCGAAAGCATTCGTCGCCGTCCATGCAGGCGCGAGTTTCGAGGGCCGGCAATGGCAGCCAGCACGCTTTGCCGAGGCGATCGACCAGATTGCGGCTGAAACCGGATTGGGCGTCGTTCTGGTGGGAGGGCCAGGCGAACGCGAAACCGCCGCCCAAATCCTGGCCGGGACGGCGACGCCGGTGGTCGACCTCGTCGGAGCGCTGTCGCTCGAGAGCCTGCTGGCGGTCTTGGCGCAGGCTCGGCTGTTTCTCGGCAACGAAAGCGGCCCGATGCACATGGCCGCTGCCGCGGGTACCCCTGTTGTCGGCCTTTTTGGCCTGACGCATCCGTCGCGCTGGGGACCTGTCGGCGTGCCCAGCATCGCGCTTCGGCCGTCAATGCCGTGCGAGTGCGTGGCCAAGGACCTGTGTCGCCGGACCGACCCCAGCAAGGCATGCTGTGTCTGGCGCCTGGAAGTGAACCCTGTCGTCGACGCGGCGCGCGAGATCCTGGCACGCACCGAGCTGAAAAAGGAACGCGCTGTCTGAGCGGGATGGGTCGGCGAGACTGTCGCAAGATGGCGCGTCACCCAAGCGGGGAGGTCAAATTGCCGCGCCAGACGTTTTTCTGCTATCCATCGTCCGATTTCCGCCTTCATACGGGTTTTGGGATAGCGGCTTGAAATCGCCGGTCGGGAAATTGGTTTGATGCGTCTGCTGCCAAAACAACTCTGCATGATCGCCGTGTCGGTAGCGCTGATATCTAGCGCCCAGCTATCCTCCGCCCAGGCCGCGCCGCTGGTCGAACCCACGCTGCACATCAAGCCGGCTGCAAGCGGAGCCGGCCGCGTCGCGCTCACGCTCGATGCCTGTGGCGGCAAAACCGACACGCGGATTCTCTCGGCGCTGGTGGACAACAAGATACCGGCCACCATTTTCGTCACCGGCATCTGGCTGAAGCGTAACGCCGAGGCCGTCGCGATCATGCGGGCGCATCCCGAGCTGTTCGAACTGGAAAATCATGGCGGTCGCCATATCCCGGCGGTCGATACGCCACAGAAGATCTACGGCATACGCAGCGCCGGTAGCCCGGAAGCGGTCCTCGCCGAGGTCGAATCGGGTGCCGCCGCGCTCGCCAAGACAGGCGAGCCGGCACCGAAATGGTTCCGCGGCGCAACCGCCGAATACAGTCCCTCGGCCATCGCGATGATCCGCAAGCTCGGCTTCAAGATTGCAGGCTTCTCGATCAATGGCGATGGCGGCTCGCTGCTCGGCGCCAAGGAAACCGCCAGGCGTATCGCCGCTGCCAAGGATGGCGACGTCATCATCTCTCACGTCAACCAGCCGACCCATGCCGCCGGCGAAGGCGTGGTGCAGGGCCTGCTGGCGCTCAAGGACAAGGGCATGACCTTCGTGCGGCTCGACGACGCCGACGGGACGGGCAATCACGGCACCACCGACTGACCGGCGATGCTGGACCGGTCTGGCTCAGTCCGGCTTGGCTTCGATGCTGACCTTGCTGGCGTAGAATGCGCCGTGGTCTCGGATGTCGGTCATCTCATCGAAAGGCTGGCGATAGGCCCACATCGCGTCCTTGCCCGCTTCGCCCGCCGGCAGCACGCTCCAATAGCTGGCGTCACCCTTGTAGGGGCAGTGGGTCGCGTGGTCTGTCCGGCTGAGCTTGTCGAAATCGATGTCGTCGAACGGTATGTAGAAGGCGGCGGGGTAGGGGGCCTCCGTCAGCACCTTCGCCTTCGCGGACGAAGCGATGACGGTATCGCCGGCGCGGACCGTGACGGTACCGGAATAGGGTTCTATCGTGATGATCTTGTCGGGATTGCGCTGGAAACCCGGTGCGGGGTTGGCGATCTTGTCCATGCTGGTTCCTTCTTGCCCCGACCTTAAATATGCCCAACCTTAAGTGTGGTGGACGGTCGGGTTGCGCAAGGCCGGCAGTCACAAGCAAAACAAAAACCGTGCGCCCGGATGGCGCGGCATTGGCTTGGCGGCGCCGCGGAAATTCAGGCGGCGGTTTTGAAGGCGTCCATCAGCCCGGCATAGGCGGCCGCGATGCCAGCCACCGGGTTGTTGCTTCTCGAAACGGTCTCGACTTTCAGTGCCCCGCCGCCGGTCGGCAAGGTGAGCAGCAGAAACTGTCGATTGCCGCCATCGCCGACGGATGCCGCCGCGACGTGCTGGCCTTCCCCTTCGTTCTGGACGCACATCTTGAACAGCAAGGTACCGCCGACCGCTTCGAGCGCGCCGCCGACAACTTCGACGAACTCGTCTTCGGAAACGGTCTTCTCGTCCGGCACCAGATCGGCCAGGCTTTCGGCAAGCGTACTCTCGAGAACCTTATCGTCGAGCGCGTCCATGCGAACCTCTTTCAGTCGCCAATCGCACCCCTTTGCCCGTTAACGAAACTTAACGCCGACGATGGCCGGATTGTGGCGCTTTCCGCGGTCGATCCGATCACGAGAGTTTAAGCCGGTGTAATGTATTTGAAGCCCCTGCCATTAGAATGGCGGCAGAGGCCTCAGATCTCAGGCGCGCTTCAGCAGCGACCAGACGGCCGGCACGAGGCTGGCCGCGAGCGCAACCTTGATCAGGTCGCCGACGATGAAGGGCACGACGCCGAACTGCCATGACTTTTCCGGGCCAATCAGCAGCGCCAGCCAGGCAAAGCCCATCGCCATCATGATGACTTCGCCAACCAGCATGGCGTTGAAAAGCTTGATCGGATGACGATCCCAGCCGCGGTCGGCGGCCCAGCCGACAATCGCGGCCATGACCACGAAGCCGGCGAGATAGCCGCCGGTCGAGCCGAGCATGTAGGCAATGCCGATGCCCTTTTCGGGCGTGCCCTGGAAGACCGGGAAGCCCATCGCGCCTTCCGCCATGTAGAGCAGCAAGGTGGCGACGCCGAGCCGCATGCCGAAGGCGGCGGCGATCAGGAAGACGGCTAGCGTTTGCATCGAGATATCGACGGGCCCCAGCACGACCCTGGTCTTGGCCGCAAGGGTCAAGAGCAGCGTCCCGGCGATCGCCAGGAAAAACTGCGTTGCCAGCCGCGCCGCGCCGTCTTGCGGCAGGGCCAGAAAAACAAGCGGGCGCGTCGTCGTTGCGGTAGTCATGTTCTTCCCCAATCCAATCTGGCCGCGATCCAACAAACGCGGTCTTGCGTTTTCCTATATTGGCTTGCGTGCTATGCGGCAATCGGTTTTGCCGTTCCGGGGACAATGTGCCGACATGGCTCTCAGATTCGATACCAGTTTCGACCCCGCCTATGGCCAAGGCGTAGATGTAGCTCACGGCGTGCAACGCGTAACGGCCCGCAACCCCAGCCCCTTCACCTTTCATGGCACCAACAGCTATGTCGTGGGACGCGACACGCTGGCGGTGATCGATCCCGGCCCCGATGACGAGGCGCATCTCGAGACCTTGCTCGACGTGATCGCGGGCCGGCCGGTCAGCCACATTTTCGTCAGCCACACGCATCGCGACCATTCCCCGCTGGCGGCCCGGCTGAAGGAGCGCACCGGCGCTAAGGTGCTGGCGGAGGGACCGCACCGGCCGGCAAGGCCCTTGCATCTAGGGGAAACCAATGCCCTCGACGCCAGCGCCGACACCGCTTTCGTTCCCGACATCGCATCGCCGGACGGCGAACTGGTCAGCGGTGACGGCTGGGCGATCCGGACGGTGCTGACGCCCGGCCACACCGCCAATCACGCAGCCTTCGCGCTGGAAGGCACCGGCATCCTGTTTTCAGCCGATCATGTAATGGGCTGGGCTACTTCCATCGTCGCGCCGCCAGACGGGGCAATGGCGGACTACATGGCATCCCTCGACAAACTGATCGAGCGCGGCGATCGCCTGCTGCTGCCTGGCCATGGCGGACCGGTGACGGCGCCGCGCGCTTTCATGCGCGGACTGAAGACCCATCGCAAGATGCGCGAACGAGCCATACTGGAACGGATCAGAGCCGGCGACAGGACGATCCCCGACATGGTCAAGGCGATCTACAGGGATACCGATCCCCACCTGCACGGCGCCGCTGGGCTGTCGGTACTTGCCCATCTGGAGGATCTGGTGGCGCGCGGCGTAGTGGCGACGGAGGCATCTCCCGCCATGGACGGCATTTTCACGCCGGGCCGATAGGCGAGTGTGCCACGACGCGTCAGCCTTACCTTCGTGGCGCGCAATCTGCTGAAAAATGGCTACTGGGCCGGGGCCGCGCCGACCTGGCCGGCGACTTCCTGATCCAGTTCCGCCAGGAAATCGGTGATGCGCGCGGCGTTGTCGCCAAGGTCGTGGCGCCCGTAACGCGAGGCGGACCGCATGTCGACAATGACAGTGTCGCCGTCATCCGTAACGCGAATGGCGACGTCGGCGGGAAGGCCCAGAACGAAGCTCGGGGCGATGGCGGTGATTGTCACTTCCGTCTGTCCGGTGAGGTCGGGATAAGGCTCCGAAAGGTCCCAGCCGCGCCGGTCGAGCACGGTTTCGACGGCGTTGACGATGGTCTCGAACGGCAGGTCATAGCTTCGGGCGGTGACCAATGGATAGCTGTCGGTCTGCAACGTCTGCTCACCCGGCGTCGACGGGGACAGCACGTTCATGTCCTGGGTCCGGTCACCGACATCGAGCGCGGGCGGTTCATCGAAATCCGTCGAGATGTCCCGCAGCGGCGGATAGATCGTCGCCCAGTAGGCGGCGACGCCGTAAGGGGCGAGCACCAGCAGCGCCAGCAAGGCGCCGACGGTGAGATCGCGGCCACCACGGTCGCCAAAATTCCACAGCCTCGCAAAGGCCAGGCCGGCAAACAGCAGCGCCAGTGCCGCCAGCAGGGCGACAATGCCCAGCACCCACAGGAACACCGGCGTTTCAACGAGGCCGAAGCGATGGCCGACAAAGTTCGTCAGCAAAAGCACCGCGGAAAAGGCGGCCGTGCGCCGCGACCAGCCGGCGGCCTTCGACGTTTGCCGTTCGGGAATGCTAACCATTATTCTCTGCTGCCCCAACCCGGACGGAGGTTTAGTGCCTTTTTGCGGCCGCTTGAAGCCGAAACACGCAACATCCCCTCAATCCGTCGGCAAGCGATAGTCCCTGAACTGCTGACGCAAGGTGATCTTCTGGATCTTGCCGGTGGCGGTGTGCGGTATCTCGCCGACGAAGGCGACGTCGTCCGGCATCCACCATTTGGCCACCTTGCCATCCATGAAACCCAGAATCTCGGCCTTGGTCGGTTCCTTGCCCGGCTTGGCAACGACGACCAGCAAGGGCCGCTCGCCCCATTTCGAATGCTGGACGCCGATGGCCGCCGCTTCCGCTACATCGGGGTGGCCGACGGCCAGATTCTCCAGGTCGATGGTCGAAATCCATTCGCCGCCGGACTTGATGACGTCCTTGGCGCGGTCGGTGATCTGCATGTAGCCCCCGGCATCGATATGAGCGACGTCTCCGGTGTCGAACCAGCCGTCCTCATCGAACTGCTCGGCGCCGGCGCCACCATAATAGGCGCGGGCGACCGCCGGGCCGCGCACCTTGAGCCGGCCGAATGTCTTGCCGTCCCATGGTTGCGGATTGTTCTCATCATCGGTCACCTTCATTTCGACGCCGAAGGGCGGGTAACCCTGCTTGCTCTGGACGTCGAGCCGAGCCTCGCCGTCCAGGCCGGCATAGTCCGGCTTCAAGGTGCACAGCGTGCCGAGCGGTGACATTTCGGTCATGCCCCAGGCGTGGATGACCTGGACACCGTAATTGTCCTGGAATTTCGTCATGATCGCGCGCGGGCAGGACGAGCCGCCGATCACGACCTTGCCCAGATGGGGAAGCGTCTTGCCGGTCTCCTCCAGATATTGCAGCAGCATCATCCATACGGTCGGCACGGCGGCGCTGAAGGTCACCTTCTCCTGGTCGAGCAACTCATAGATCGAGGCGCCGTCCATCTTGCAGCCGGGCATGACCAGCTTGGCGCCGATCATCGGGCCGCTCTGGCCAAGACCCCAGGCGTTGGCGTGGAACATCGGCACCACCGGCAGGATCGTGTCGCGCGACGACAGGCCCATGGCGTCGGGCATGGCCGCGATCATGGCGTGCAGCACGTTCGAGCGATGGCTGTAGACGACGCCCTTGGGATCGCCCGTCGTGCCCGACGTGTAGCACATGCCGGCGGCGGTGCCTTCATCGAAGCTCTTCCAGGCGAAATCGCCATCAACCTCTTCAAGCCACTCCTCATAGGCAACGGCGCTGGGCAGGGTCGTTTGCGGCATGTGCGCCTTGTCGGTGAGCACGATCACCTTTTTCAGCGATTTGACGGCACCAGCGATCTTCTCGAGCAACGGGATGAAGGTGAGGTCGACAAAGACCGCCTTGTCCTCGGCGTGGTTCATGATCCAGACGATTTGTTCGGGAAACAGGCGCGGATTGAGGGTGTGGTAGATAGCGCCGATGCCCATGACGCCGTACCAGGCCTCGATGTGGCGGGCGGTGTTCCAAGCCAGCGTCGCGATGCGGTCGCCCAGGGCAAAACCGTCGCGCTCAAGGCGCTGGGCGACCTTGAGGGAACGACGATGGATGTCGGCGTAGGTGGTGCGCACGATCGGCCCCTCGATCGAACGCGAAACGATCTCGCGCGCACCATGCTGCCGCTCGGCGTTGTCGATCAGCTTGTGGCACAGCAGCGGCCATTCCTGCATCAGTCCCAGCATGCCGATCCTCCCTCACGCTGTTCGCCCGAGCTTTTCGCTTCACGCTTTTGGTCGCATTGTGAAGCGAACCGGCGAATTGTCCAGCCACCCAGGAGCGCAGCGGACGAAGGTCGGAGTTCGACCTGTATTGGCAAACGATTGAATTCGGCCGCTTTTCGATTTCGTTTGGCTGCATCGGGTCCAGACTACTCCGGGCTGGGACAGACTGCCGATGGCGGCTTGGCAGGCGGTTGGCCGGATTGGGCGCGGGCGCGCGCCTCCAGGCACCAAAGACATTGCGTTTATATCGGCCGGAGGATCTGCGCAATTTTTTATGATTTGAGAATAAGTCGGCACATTAGCTGCGACTTTTGGATCTGCATGCAGCAATGCAGCTGATCAAAATTTCCCGCCAATTGTTGCCGTTAAATAGATGCTTGCTGGCGCGGCCGCGCTGGCGTAGCTCTTGATCTTCGACTGAGTCGAATCGCCAATGGCGAGAGGTCCGATTCGCTTTGCGAAGAAGCGGCCTGCCAAGTGTAGTGGCGATTGCCGACACAGGGCACCTTCGGGGGAAGGGAAGGGGACGAAGTTGAATGTCGCTACATCAACGATTGTCGGAAGCCGGCACTTTCTCTTCAGAATTCGTTTCCAGCTCATCGGCGGACTGACATTCGCGATATCTCAAGATCAAGCAGGCGATCGACTGGATCTCCGCGCTTGTCCTGGTTGTCGTTCTTTCTCCCGTCCTGCTGCTGATAGCGTTGCTGATCCGGCTGGACTCGGAAGGGCCCGTGCTTTTTTGCCAGCCGCGCGTTGGCTACAGGGGCAGGATCTGCACCGTCTACAAATTCCGTTCGATGCGGCAGCATGCTGGCTTCGGCAGCGACAAGGACAACGCCATCACCAAGCGTGACGACGATCGCATCACGCGGGTGGGGCATTTTCTGCGTAAATTCAGGATCGACGAACTGCCGCAGGCGATCAACATTCTGCGCGGCGAGATGAGCTGGATCGGGCCACGGCCGGAGGCCGTCGTGCTGTCGCAGTGGTATGAAGCTGAACTGCCGTTTTACCGATACCGCCACATCGTCAGGCCTGGCGTGAGCGGGTGGGCACAAGTGAATCAGGGTCACGTCGCCGCGGTCGGCGACGTCATGGAAAAATTACACTACGATTTTTACTACATAAAGAACTTCTCACCCTGGCTGGACGTGCTGATCGTTCTCAGAACCATAAAGACGATGTTTACCGGTTTTGGCGCGCGGTAGCCAAATCAGGGACGCAAACCGATCGCGCGTGCAGGAAGCAATGGATCTCGCCTCGAGGAAAATAGCTATCATTGGACTTGGCTATGTCGGCCTGCCTCTGGCGGTGGCCTTCGGAGCGACAAGGGACGTGGTCGGCTTCGACATCAACCCGTCGCGGGTGGAGGCGCTGAGACGCGGCGAGGACCATACGCTCGAAGCCAGCAAGGAAGAAATCGCCGCCGCCACGGGGCTGAAGTTCACCAGCGAGAAGGCCGATTTGCGCGACTGCGGGATTTTCATCGTCACCGTGCCGACGCCGATCGACAGGGCCAACAGGCCGGACCTGAAGCCTCTCGTCATGGCGTCGACGACGGTCGGCGAGGTCATATCGCCCGGCGCGGTGGTGATCTTCGAATCCACCGTCTATCCCGGCTGCACGCAAGAAGTCTGCGCGCCGCTGATCGAGAAACATTCGGGCCTGCGCTACAACAGCGATTTCTTCCTCGGCTACAGTCCCGAGCGCATCAATCCCGGCGATCGCGAGCATCGGCTGCAGACGATCGTGAAGGTCACAAGCGGTTCCACTCCGGAGGCCGCGGAAGCCATCGACGCGCTCTATGCCTCGATCGTGCCGGCGGGCACGCATCGTGCCTCCAGCATTGCGGTGGCCGAGGCCGCCAAGGTCATCGAGAACACCCAGCGCGACTTGAACATAGCCCTGATGAACGAACTGTCGCTGATCTTCGGCAAGCTGGGCATCGACACATCCGAAGTGCTGGAGGCGGCCGGCACGAAGTGGAATTTTCTGCGCTTCACGCCCGGTCTCGTCGGCGGGCACTGCATCGGGGTCGACCCGTACTATCTCACGCACAAGGCCCAGGAACTCGGTTATCATCCCGAGGTGATTCTCGCTGGCCGCCGCATCAATGACGGAATGGGCCAGCACGCGGCGGACCAGACGGCCCGCCTGATGATGCGCAAGGGGATACCTGTGGTCGGCAGCCGGATCCTGGTCATGGGCGCCGCCTTCAAGGAAAACTGTCCGGATCTGAGGAATTCCAAAGTGGCCGATATCGTCGCGCAGCTCGGGCAGTACAATGCCGGCATCGATATCTGGGATCCCTGGGTCGACGCGCAGGAGTGCGCGCGCGCCTTTGGCGTGGCGAGTGTGAAGGAAATGCCCGCGCGGCGCTATGACGGCGTCATCGTCGCCGTCGGACACCAGCAGTTCCGCAGCCTGGGCGTTGCTGGCCTGAAGACGCTTTGCAAGGACCCCAGCGTCATCTACGACATCAAGGGTCTGTTCCCGAGGGACGTCACGGACGGGCGCTTCTGATGAAGGTTCTGGTCACCGGCATCGCCGGCTTCATAGGCTATCACGTCGCCAGGCGGCTCCTGGAGCGCGGCGACGAGGTTGTCGGCATCGACAGCATCAACGACTATTACGATCCCGGGATCAAGCAGGCGCGGCTGCGGCTCTTGGCCGAGACGAGCCGCGGCACCAATGCCGGCTATCAGTTCATCCACGGCAATCTCGCCGACAGGAGCGTCGTCGACGGTTGCTTCGCCGACCATGCCTTCGACAGGGTCATCCATCTCGCCGCCCAGGCCGGCGTCCGCTACAGCCTGGAAAACCCGCGCGCCTATGTCGAAAGCAACATTGTCGCCTACACCAACATGCTCGAAGCCTGCCGGGGCAGCGGTGTCGGGCACCTGACCTATGCCAGCACTTCCAGCGTCTACGGCGCCAACACCGACATGCCGTTCTCCGAGCATCGCCCGGCCGACCATCCCTTGCAGTTCTACGCCGCCACCAAGCGCGCCAACGAACTGATGGCGCACAGCTACAGCCATCTGTTCGGCCTGCCCACCACAGGCTTGCGTTTCTTCACCGTCTACGGCCCCTGGGGGCGCCCGGACATGGCGCTGTTCCTGTTCACCAGGAGCATCCTGGCTGGCGAGCCGATCAAGCTGTTCAACAACGGCAACCACACGCGCGACTTCACCTATGTCGAGGACATCGCCGAGGGCGTGATCCGCGCCAGCGACAGCCCCGCCGCGGCCAACCCGGCCTGGGATTCCAGCCATCCGGATCCGGCGACCAGCAGCGCGCCCTGGCGCATCTTCAACATCGGCAACAGCAATCCGGTGAAGCTGACGGCCTATGTCGAGGCGCTGGAAGCCGCACTTGGCCGCAAAGCCGTGATCGAGCTTCTGCCGCTGCAGGCCGGCGACGTGCCCGACACTTTCGCCGACACCTCGGCGCTGCAAGCGGCGGTCGGCTACCAGCCCCGCACCTCCGTCACGGACGGGGTCGGGCGGTTCGTCGATTGGTACCAGGATTATTTTGGACGGGGATAGCGCGAACGACAAGGGAGACAGCGTCGTTGCTGAGGGGGTTTGTACGCGCAAACGTGGCGGTCTGTGAATATCTCGACAGGGCCTTGCCGCCCCGCCTGCGCGCGGACGGCAATCGCACATTCGCAACCGAGATCGCGCCGGCGCTGCTGACTCCGGACGCATTGGTCTACGACCTCGGCGGAGGGGCAAGGCCGCTCGTCAGCCTACCGCAGAAGCGTCGCCTGGGCCTCGTCGTGGTCGGGCTTGACCTTGCCGCGGAAGAACTGTCGAAGGCTCCCGATGGCATCTATGACGAGGAGATCGAGGCGGACCTTACTGTGTTCAGGGGAAGGCAGGATGCCGATCTGGTGATATGCCAGGCGACCCTGGAGCATGTCCGCGATGGGGAAGGTGCGCTTCGCGGCATCGCCAGTTGCGTCAGGCCTGGCGGTCTGGTGGCCATTTTCTCGCCCTCACGCAATGCCGTTTTCGCCAGGTTGAACCGGATATTGCCGGAGCGCATCAAGCGGCGCCTGTTGTTTGCCATCTATCCCGACAAAGGCAAGGGCCATGACGGCTTCCAGGCCTTCTATGACAAATGCCTGCCAAGCGAGGTGGAAAGGATCGCGGCGCAAAACGGGTTGGAGCTTGTCCAGCGACGCCTGTTCTGGAGGAGTTCGTACTTTTATTCCTTCGTGCCGGCTTTCCTTGCCTGGCGTCTCTGGCTGGGCATCACCGCTCTCGTGCTCGGCAAGGACGCTGCCGAAACCTATGCCTATGTCTTTCGGCGCAGACCGTGATCCATCTAGGAGATTCTCCATCGGTCGTGGTTGGCGCTCGGCGTTTGCTCTCCAATGGGAGCGCGACGCGTGGTGCTGGACTAGGCGACAGCGCGCCGACCGGACCGCGAACCCGATGAAGCACATGCGGCAAGATACGGATGCGTCAGGCGATCCGAAAGCCCGCATTGCCGTTTTCATCCCTTCGCTTCGAGCAGGGGGCACCGAGCGGGCAATGCTTACCCTGGCGCGGGAATTCGACCGGCGCGGCCTGGTGACCGATCTCGTGCTTGGGCGTGCGGTCGGTGAATATCTTTCCCTGGTCCCCGGTAGCATCCGGATAGTGGACTTGCGGGCGTCTCGCATGCTGTTTTCGCTGCCTGGCCTGATCCGCTATCTCAGGGCGGAGCGGCCGCGGGTGATGCTCTCGGCCCTGCCTCACGCGAATATCTTGGGAATAGTGGCGTCCTTCCTGTCGCGGCAAGGGGTGCGTACGGTGATATCCGAGAGAAGCAACCTGTCCAGGACCCTTGCCGACACGAAATTGATCCGCGAGAGATTTTTGCCCCTCCTCATGCGGAGGACATACGGTCACGCTGACAGGATAATAGCGGTCTCGCACGGCGTCGCCGACGACCTGATCAGGAGCATTGGGCTCGATCCGAATTCCGTCGACGCGATCCACAACCCGTTGGATATCGAATCCATCCAGGCACAGGCCAGCGCGCCCATCGATCATCCGTTCGCGGACGAGGATGGCAGGCTTCTGCTGGTAGCGGTCGGTCGCCTCGATTTCGCGAAGGACCACGCCACTCTGATAAGCAGCTTTTCGCGGGTCGTAAGGACGCGATCCGTCAAGCTGGCGATTGTCGGGGAAGGGCCGCTGCGCAAATCGCTGCAGGCGATGATCGATGAGCTCGACTTGCGTTCCTCGGTCGCCCTCGTCGGCTTTTCGAAAAATCCGTATCCGTGGATGCGCCGCGCCGCGCTGTTTCTCCATTCGTCGCGAAGGGAGGGGTTTCCCAATACGATTATCGAAGCAATGGCCTGTGGGGCGAGAGTGGTGAGCACGAACTGCGAAAGCGGACCAGCCGAAATCCTGGAGGACGGCAAGTGGGGGCGCCTTGTCGCGGTGGGCGACGCGCAGGCCTTCGCGGCCGCGATAATGGCCGGCCTCGATGACATCAGCCCGCCCGACGTCAGGCGTCGGGCGCGGGATTTCAGTGTCGAGAAAGTGGCCGACGCGTATCTGCTCGCGATGGGTCTGGCGAGCACAACCGGAAAGGAGCGCCCGGATTAAAGTCCTGCATGTCATCACCGGGTTGCGGAACGGCGGCGCCGAGGCGGCTCTGTTCCGTCTGTGCACGGCCGAGCACAACCATTCGCATGCCGTGGTCTCGCTTTCCGACGAGGGAAAATACGGACCGCTACTTCGGGAGGCGGGTGTGCCACTGACGTGTCTGTCGATGCCGAAGGGAAGACTGAGCCTCGGTGGGCTCGCGGCATTTCGGCGTGTTCTCTCGACCTATCGGCCTGATGTCGTTCAGTGCTGGATGTATCACGCAAATCTGGTTGGAGGTGTGCTGGCACGGCTTTCGGGTGTCAGGCCGGTTGTTTGGGGGATGCATAATTCGGGACTGGATCCCCATGCCGCCCCCTTGGCCACAAGAATGGTGGACAGGGTCTGCGCGCTGATATCCGGAGTGGTACCGGCCCAGATTGTGAGCTGTTCGCAACAGGCCTCATTGCGCCATATCGGTGCAGGCTATTCGGCGTCGAATTGGACAATCATACCGAACGGTTATGATCTGGCTGTCTTCGAGCCGGACGAGACCGCGCGCACGCGGCTGCGGCGGGCCTGGTCGATAGAGGAAGGCCAGTTCGTCATTGGAAGCGTCGCCCGTTGGCATCCCGACAAGGATCACCGGAATCTTGTTGCTGCCCTGGCCGACCTGTCGGTTCGCGCCGAGTTCCCTTTCAGATGTATTCTTGTCGGCCCCGGAATCACGGTTGAAAATGCCGAGCTTGCCGGACTGCTGGATCGCTACGGGGTTCGCGACAAGGTGGAGCTGCTGGGTCCGAGGGACGACGTCGCCGCGCTCATGAATGCGTTCGACATCCATGTGCTTGCCTCCAGGAGTGAAGCATTCCCGAACGTCGTCGCCGAAGCCATGGCGTGCGGTACGCCCTGCGTGGCAACGGATGTCGGGGATATCGGCATGCTTGTCGGCAACACTGGATTTGTTGTTCCGAGCCAGAATCCGGACGCGCTTTCCCGTTCCATTGCAAGCATGGCCCTGGAAATGCGTGACGGGCGATCCTGGGCGGCCATGCAGCAGGCATGCCGCGACCGCGTGGCGTCCGATTTTTCACTGGAGCGGATGGCAAGGTCGTACAGCACCCTATGGGAGAGATTGTCCTTCAACGGCTAATGCATGTCGCCCGGCAGTGTCCTCGGTTCCGGGACAATGACATGCATGAAATCATAAGCTTACGGCAGGTCGAGCGATCCTGTTCGCCGCGACATGTTGCAGTGAGCGGAAAACGACCGGGACCAACAATTATATGCTAGTCTCGTGAGTCATCAGGCAGACGGTGGGGATTGCCATGTTGGAAACTGACAAGCTGTTCGCGGGCTCGGTTCCGGAAAACTACGACCGTTACATGGTGCCTTTGATTTTCGAACCGTTCGCCGCGGATATCGCGCAACGTGCCGTGGCCTTGTCTCCCGGCGCTGTTCTGGAAATCGCCGCGGGCACCGGGGTCGTCACCCGCGCATTGACGCCAGGATTGCCCCCGGATGCAAGCTATGTCGTGACCGACCTTAACCAGTCGATGCTCGACTACGCCGCTTCGCGACAGACACTCGACAGCCGCATCAAATGGCGCCAGGCGGATGCGATGGCTCTGCCGTTTGAAAATGCGACCTTCGATCTCGTCTGTTGTCAGTTCGGTGCCATGTTCTTTCCGAACCGCAGTTCTGCCTACCGCGAAGCCAGGCGGGTCCTGAAGCCGGGAGGCCGGTTTTTGTTCAACGTGTGGGATCGTATCGAAGAGAATGTATTCGCCGATGATGTCACGAATGCCCTCGCGCGGATTTTTCCCGACGATCCGCCGCGCTTCCTGGCGCGCACGCCGCACGGCTACCACGACAAGGCGGTGATCCGTCGCGACGTGGAGGCGGCGGGTTTCTCCCAAATTGTCATCGAGACGAGAGCAGAACAAAGCCGTGCATCTTCACCGCGCGTTCCTGCCGTCGCCTACTGTCAGGGCACTCCGCTTCGCAACGAAATCGAGGCCAGGGACGCTGGAGAACTGGACGCTGCTACCGATCACGCCGCATCCGCCATCGCCGACAGACATGGCAATGGCGAAGTTTCCGCCAAAATCCAGGCACATGTAATCGTGGCTGTGGCCTAGGTGTCGACCGCCTCGTTCCGGCAAGACGTATCGCCTGCTGGATTTCAGTTGCATAGCATTCGGAGTGGCGTGGACATCAACTGGGCGTGGGCCTGTGAGGCCGTCCACGCGCTGGATGCGCCGGCGTTGGGTGTCAGATGCGATATTTTGAGCAAGGCAATGGGTTGAGCGTGCAGGAATCAAGAAGAGATTACCTAGTATCTCCATTTGCACTAACCCCGCAAATGCTTTTGCTTATATCGAGTTTGGTATATTTTGTCCCGTTTGTTGCCGGCGGCTTTCAATATGTCGATGTTGGTGGAAGGAAGTATGATTTCATATATGATGTAGGTACGGGGTATGCCATTGCCGTTGCCATAGCCTGTGTTGCCGCGGCGATGGCTGTCTTCGTTCCGAGACGCCAGAGTTTCGAAATAAACGACGATAATCAGGCAGAGTCGTTAATAATTATTGCGATGATTATTATTTTCGGTGGAATTTCGATTGCGAACCCGGCGCTTTTTTCCGCGTCGAAAGCGGATGTTTTATCATCAACCGGACGCTTCCAATACATATTCTACAATACTTGTATCATCGGTGTGGTCTTCGGTACGCTGGCTGGTTGGAGGAAGTCCAAGCTTGTTATGACTCTGAGCTGTCTGGGCCTGGTTTTGACGCTGTACATCGGACATAGGTCTTCAGTTGCAATAACCATTTTAGCTTTACTATACGTTCGGTACAGAAATGTGCCGTTGACGATGATAAACAAGAGATATGTCGTTGGTGGATTTTCCGGCTTCTTTTTTCTGGCAGTGTACAAATCAGTTTATTCGGCGGTGAAGGCGGGGAATTTCGAACTCGTCGGCCAGAAAATAAAATTCGACCAATTGTCGGATTCCACCCTTGTCGGGTTGGAGCAGTTTGTGACACTGGCGCATTTGGATCTTATCGTGAAATACAGCTACACCTTGCCTTGTTCCAATCTCTGGCTGGTGCCGCTTTCTTTTATTCCATTTTCGGATGCGGTTTTCGGCAAGGATGGCTGTACTTACAACGAGCAGGTCCAGCCGCTCCTCTTCCCCGGCTACAGTGGCGGTGTCGCGGCAAATATCTGGGCTGAATTCTATGCAAATTTCGGATACGCCGGATTTCCGCTGCTCGTCATCATCCTTTCCCTGGCCTGTGTCGCCATCGAAGCGATAATCCGCAATGTCCGTAGCGCGGCGCTCAAGGCCGGTCTGATCGTGGCGATCATCCATCTCACATTCTACATCCAGCGCAAGGAACTGCTTGGCGCATTCATCTCCGCCAAGCGGGTCATCCTCGTGTCGCTGTTCATATTCGGCCTGGTGTACGTCCATCGAAAGTGCTTCCCGCGGGCATCGGCGGTGGTGGTGGGCGTGCGGGGTCCGCGTCGGGGCCATGGCTGAGGACATGACGGCGATAGCCAAACCTTCCGGATGGATGCGTGCACGGCGGGTCGCCCGGGACGTCACCGTGACCACATCCTCGAGTGGCGTCGCGGCGTTGTGCTCCATCGTTGCGCTGGCGCTCAACGCTCGCTCGCTCGGCCCGGCGGATTTTGGCACGCTCGCCGTAATCCAGGCCTATGTCACGTTCATCTCCGGCCTCGCCACGTTCGAGAGTTGGCAGCCCGTCATCAGGCTGTCCGCCAGGTCGCGCTCGCGTCTTGGTCCAGCGGCATCTTGTGGCATCGTCCTCGATGTTTCGGCCGCCTTTGCCGCCACCGCCGTGGCGGTTGGTGGGATACTGCTGTTTGGAGAGGCGATCGGCGTATCACACCAGAATCGGCTTCTGGCGTTGATTTACAGTCTTACCTTGCTGGCCGGTCTTGCCGGCACTTCCAAGGGGGTGCTGCGGCTGAACGGGCGGTACGACGTGATTGCCGGCAATCAACTCGCCCAGGGCGCCGCCGTGGTCGTTGCTTCGCTGGTTCTTTGGGCGACCGAGGCGCCTTTGATCGCTTACGTGGTCGTATTGGCGGCGATCGGTGCGCTCTACAATCTGACGCTGTTCGTCCGGCTGCTCATCCATGCCCGACGCGAGAACATCAAACTGTTCAATCCGCTTCGCTCCCGTTCCGGGCGGCGTTTCCTTTGGACATTCCTTGTCATGGCCACCGGAACCAGTCTGCTCTCGACCCTGGTAAGCGCGAGGCGGCATATCGCCCTGTTCCTTGTCGCCGGCCTTTTGGGAGAGGTGGCCGCGGGCACCTATTCCGTGGCATCGCGTCTGGCAACGATGATGTCCCGGCTGACCGGTCCTTTGAACCAGGTGCTCTTTCCCGAAATCGCCAAGCTTTCCAACGAAGAATCTCCTTCCCGCCTAAACAGGTTGAATGCCCGCATCACGACGGTTTCGGCATGTGCCGCCGCCGGCATGGCGGCTGGCGGCATCGTGCTGCAAAAATTCATCGTCGTGCTGGCCGCCGGTTCGGCCTATGCCGAAGCCTCGCTGCTTTTCGCCGTCTTGTTCACGGCCGAGTGCTTCGGCCTGGCCGGAATGCATTTCAACCCGTTGATCCAGGTTCTGGCCGGAACAAAACCGCTTCTCAAGATCATGGCGTCCGCCATCATCGTCTACCTGCCGCTTTCGTTCGCTCTTTCGGGCTGGATCGGGATTCCCGGCATTGCCTGGTCTGGTCTGTTCGTATCGGCGCTGGTCTACGCGGCAATGCTGGTGGTTTCCCAATTATTGCTGAAAAGGCGGATCCGCGCCGCGGAACATATCCAGGGCTGACATTTTGAGATACCTCTTCTGCCTGCCAAGATACCATACCAATGCCGTGCCTTGGGTGCGCATACTAACCTCGGCCGGGCACCATGTCTCGGTCGATGTCGTCGAAACAGGGGCCACCGAGAACCACATACTGCTTTCTCCCAACGTGGTGACACCGTCGGCGCTGTCGCGGCGAGTGATGCTCAGACGCCCGGGCGGCATCCCGAATTCGCCCTTTTCCTTTCCCGGCCTTGCTTCCTACTGGAGACATCTTCAGGCCGAGAATCCCGATGTGGTGATCGTGCGCGGCGTGACGCGGTGGTTCTGCAGGATCGCCGCGTTGTGTGCGATTTTGCAGAGGCGCAAGCTGGTTATCTACGACCAGGAGGATGCCAGCCCTCAGGCATGGAGCGGCACGTGGATCCGAAGATCTGTCTTTCGGCAGTTCGGGATATCGCACTTCACGTCACGGCTCCCGTCCTATCCTGGTGCCGTCGGGGCCGGCGGCGCCGTGCCCCTGCCATTCGGAAGTCCCTTCGAGCCAATCCAGAGCGGAAAGCTGCAAGGCAGGCCCTTGCACTGGCCGCCTCGCATCCTGATGGTGGCAAAATACCGGGAGCGAAAGGGGCACGGTTTGCTTCTGAAAGCGCTGTCGGCGATCTCGACGTCCGGGCCGTTTTCCGTGACGTTCTGCGGCGAAGAGGCAACCCATTCCGACACGGCTTTTTGTCAGACGCTGCTGCAAGAGGCCCAGGCGCTCGGATTGGCGGACAGGCTCCAGTTTCAAAACAACATAGCCCACGACCGGATGATCTCGGTCTATGCCAGCCATGATCTCGTGATACTGCCCTCGCTTGCGGAACCCGCTGCGATATCTCCCATCGAGGCGGCGTGGGCGGGATGTGCCGTCTTGTTGTCGCGCGACAGCGGCACGAGGCATTACCTTCCTGCGGGTCCCACGTTCGACTTCGATCCCGACGACCCGCAGGACATAGCACGCGCGATTGCCGGTCTTATCGCCGGGCCCGAGAACCTAAGGCTAGCAAGAGACGCATGTTTCACGCGCATTTCTTCCATAGCCAATGACGATGTGATCTTGCGGCTGTTCGAGACGTTTGGGCATGGCGCCGTGCGGCCGCGCATGACGATGAACTGACGGTCATCCGGAGGGGGCGGGGAGTGGGGTCTGAAGTCGGAAAGAAGATTGTCATCTCGATCAACACATCCTGGAACGTCGTCAATTTCCGCAAGGGTTTGATCGAGGCATTGCGGGGGCGCGGCTATGATGTCGTCGTCGTCGCGCCCAGGGACGAGTATTCGTCCCTGATCCCGCCGATGGGGTGCCGCCATGTCGAAATCGAAATCGACAATTCCGGCACGTCACCGTTTCGCGACCTTGCGCTTTTGTGGCGCTACTGGCGTATCCTGCGTCGCGAGAAGCCGCTGGCGTTCGTTGGCTTCACCATCAAGCCCAACGTGTTCGGCTCGATGGCCGCGAACCTGAATGGCATTCCGGTCATAAACAATGTTTCGGGGTTGGGCACGGTCTTCGTCCGTGGCGGCTTTCTCCAGCGAATTGCCAAAGTCTTGTATCGCCTGGGGCTGTCGCGATCGAAGGTGGTCTTCTTTCAAAACGACGACGACCGCATGCTGTTTGTCAACGCACGCATTGTGCGCAAGGAGCGGACCGCGTTGCTGCCTGGCTCCGGCGTCGATCTCGTGCGCTTCTCGCCATCGCCTTGCCAGCGCGCACCGTCGAGCGCCATCGTCTTTCTGCTGGTGGCGCGGCTGCTCTGGGACAAGGGTGTCGGGGAGTTCATCGAAGCTGCCCGCCTCGTTCGTCGGCAGGTGCCGGACGCGCGCTTCCAACTCCTCGGCTTTCTCGATGTCGAGAACCGCACGGCGGTCACTCACGCCGAGGTCGAGCAATGGGTCGAAGAGGGGTTGGTCGAGTATCTCGGTGCCACCGATGATGTTCGCCCCTTCCTCAGCGCAGCCGATTGCGTCGTTCTGCCTTCCTACAGGGAGGGCACGCCACGCTCGCTGCTCGAGGCGGCCGCGATGGGCAAGCCCTTGATCGCCACCGACGTGCCTGGCTGCAAGGAGGTGGTGGACCACGCCGTCAACGGTTTTCTTTGCCGGGTCAGGGATGCCGATGACCTGGCAAAAAAGATGATCGAATTCACCGTCTTGGCCGGAGCCGTCAGGGACGCGATGGGAACGGAGAGCAGGAAAAAGGTTGAACGCCAGTTTTCGGAAACGATCGTCGTCGACAGGTACCTGCACCAGATCGAGAAGCTCACGGCTATTGCAACGTGATGGGTGGGCAAGCCTGCCTTTTCGACGGTTCAGGATTGTAATTCGTCCGCGCGGTAATACCTTGCCAAGAGCGAGTATTACTGGAAACGAACATAAGCACCACCGTTACCGCCAAGGGACAAGTGACCATTCCCAAACCGGTTCGCGATCTGTTGGGGATCGTTCCTGGCAGCAGGGTCGATTTCCGCCGGGCTGCTGATGGAAGCATCGTGCTAGCCCGCGCCGACGAAAAATCGCCCGCAAGCCGCTTTGCCAAGTTGCGCGGCCATGCCGGCGTGGGCCTTACAACCGATGCGATCATGGCGCTGACGCGTGGCGAGACGTGACGCTCGTCGACACCAATGTTCTGCTCGACCTTGTGACGGACGATCCGCACTGGGCGGATTGGTTGATAGCACAGCTTGAGATGGCGAGGCTCAACGGGCCGTTGTTGATCAACGATGCGGTCTACGCCGAGCTTGCTGTGCGCTATGACCGCGTCGAGGATCTTGAGATGTTTCTTGATGCTGCCGATCTTGAAATGGTCGCGATGCCGAGAGCTGCGCTTTTCCTGGCTGGAAAGGTGTTTACACAATACCGTCGATCAGGGCGCGCCAAGACAGGCGTGTTGCCGGACTTCTTCATTGGCGCCCATGCCGCAGCCAGTCGCCTTCCGCTCCTCACCCGTGATGTCGGCCGATACCGAACCTATTTCCCCTCTTTAAGGCTGATCGCTCCTGGGTCATGACCAACCGCCAAGTCAGGGCAATTCATCAGCCCCGAAGCTGCTCCTGGCTGCATCACCGATCGTGAATTCACCCCCCAAATCTATCCAGCCGTGATCAGTCGCGCTCGGGCTCAGTCACGGCTCAAAGGAAATATCAATTTCTTTCCGGATAATCATACATTCGTCGATGATAATCAGAATTGTTAATGCGCAATTGCTAAAATGATGTGCTGCCGAGGTCACGCCACAAGTCAAAAATCTCGCGCCCGCGCGAAACTGGTTGGAATTATGGCAAAAAACTGTTACGCGCTGATATCACCGTCTTTTGATTTGGCGGACTCGAAGGAGCGGCGTTCGAGGGAAGGGCAAAACGAATGAATCTCATCGTTAGAACCGTAGTGGTTGGGTTTGTCGTTTCAGTCGGTTTTGGTTCGGTGTCCGCGTATGCTCAGGATGCATCGTGCAGTTGCGCCACCGCCTACCGCGGTCCGCAAAATCCGGTTGGCTCCATTGTTTACACCAGCGGCGATGTGATGGTGTCGCAGGCCGCCGGATACGGCCCGGCCAAGGCGGGAAACGCGCTTGATTTCGGCAGCCGTGTGGTGGTCGGCGCCAAGGGGACGGCATCCGTGGCCTTTGGCGGTTGCAATCTGGATGTGCCGGCGAATTCGAGCCTGGATGTCTCTCGTGTCGAGGGTAACATCTGCCTCAAGCTGGTGGGCTCGGAACAGACCGCGGCCGTCCAGCGATCTGACGGTGCGGCCGGCGGTTTCGGTCCGCCCGAGGGGATTTTTGCCGGCGCGCTTCTTACGACCGGTGTGCTTGCAGCAACGCAGAACGACGACAACGCTGTCAGCCGCTAAACACGGTAGACCATTGCCGTGGTCGGAAGCGGGGCGTTGGATACGACGCAATTGTGTTTAGACGAGTTCGTTAACCATATTACATTAGTGCTGGTTGAAATAGTGCGTGGGCGATTCCTGGCGGGGGAATAGCTGGTTTCGAAGGGGTGGAAATGTCGCGTCGGGTTGCAGCTGTTTTTGCTTTTGTAACGCTCGCTACGGGAAGCGTCCTGTTCGCCGGTTCCGCGGCTTTTGCACAGGCGACGCAGTGTTCCTGCCTTGCCGCCACGCCGGTCTCGGGAAGCGTGGTCGGCCAGTTGACCCACGTTCAGGGTGACGTGCAGATGTCACAGGCTGGTGGTTATGCCGGCGTGGAGACAGAAGCGCCCGTCTATTCGGGCGCACGCATCATGACAGGGGCGCGGGCTTCGGCTTCGCTGGTCGTGGGCACCAATTGCGCGTTCGACGTTCCGGCGAACGTGACTGTCAAGGTGGATCCCGTCGAAGGTGGGATGTGCGTATCGTTCGAAGCGCCACAGGCCGCAGTCGAGCCGGCCAGTTCCGAGCCTGGCGTTCTGCCTGTTCTCCTTGGCGCCGGTGCGATTGGCGGCGGCGCGGCACTTATTCTCGGCTTGCAGGATGACGATGACGCCGTCAGCCGTTAGTCGGCCCCAGCGTTCCTGTACTGCGTAAGCTTGTGAAATGCGTTATTCGCCGTCACGCGGGTGATGCATTTGTACTTTGTCGAGGCAACGGCGCGGCTGTGCCTCCATGCAGACAGAAACATCAATGATCGACCTGCATTCCCATATCCTGCCTGGTCTCGACGATGGCTCTTCCAGTCTGGCTGAATCGCTCGAGATGGCGCGATTGGCGGTGGCCGATGGAACAACGCACATGGTGTGCACGCCACACGTCATGCCCGGTGTGTACGAGAACGGCACGACAAACATTGTCCAGGCAGTAGAGCTGTTGGCCCGCGAACTGGCTCGCGCCGGCATCCCGCTTGCCCTGTATGTCGGCGCCGACGTTCATGTTTCGCCCGATCTGCCTGACCGGCTGAAGCTCGGCAAGGTGCCGACGTTGAACCGGTCACGGTATTTCCTCTTCGAACCGCCGCACCACATCTTGCCGCCGCGCCTCGAGGATCTCGCTTCCCGCCTCATCGGCGCCGGCTATGTTCCGATCCTTACCCATCCTGAACGGCTGACCTGGATCAAATCGAACTATGACATGATCGAGCGGTTGAACGCATTGGGCTGCCTTATCCAGCTCACGGCGGATTCTGTCATAGGAGCCTTTGGCCGGACCGCCCTCTACTATTCGGAAAGGCTGCTCGACGAGGGCAGGGTGGACATCATCGCATCCGACGCCCACGGCCTGTCCAGGCGCCGGCCGGGCCTTTCCCAGGCTGTTGTCGCCATCGCAAGTCGGTGTGGCGAAGATGAAGCTTACAATATGGCGGTGAAACGCCCGGGCGCGATATTGCAGAATCAGTTGCTGGCGCCCATTGGAAAAGTGAGCACCAAGAAATTGGGTGTCGGCGGTGCGGGCCGTTTCGGCGGATTGGGTCGGCTGTTCAAGAGCGGGTCTCTGTGATGGGCATTTTCGATCTTGCCAGAAACAATGCAGTCATGCCGGTGATGGTCGCATTGCTTGCGCTCTCTGCTTGCGCCAGCTCTTCTTCGACATCATCGACGAGTTCCGTCGAAGCATTGCAGCCGGCATCGTCTCCGACAGCCCTTGCCAGCGGTGGCGCCTTGCAGGTGGTGAAGGACCTGCCGGCACCGCAAAACACGCAAAATGGCAGCGAGCAGCCGCTGTCCGCCAACGACGTGCTGGAAGTCAGCGTTTTCCAGGTCGACAATCTGAACAGGACCGTCCAGGTCGACGCCGGCGGGCAGATTTCCCTTCCGCTTATCGGCACGATGACCGCGGCAGGCAAGACCGTTCGCCAGCTCGAGAAGGAAATCGAGACCGCGTATGGCGCAAAATACCTGCAATCGCCTGACGTAACGATTTTCGTGAAGGAATCGATCGGCCAGCGCATTACCGTCGACGGCGAAGTCAACAGGGCTGGCATCTATCCGGTGTCAAGCAGCGCTTCCTTGCTGGATGCGATCGCGCTCGCCGGCGGCTTCAACGCCGTCGGCGATGCCGGCAAGGTCTTTGTCTATCGCAATTTTGGCCAGAGCAAACTGGTCGCCAACTACAATGTCGAGGAAATCCGCGCAGGCAAGAATCGCAACCCGCGCATCTATGGCGGCGACGTGATTGTCGTTTTCGCCTCGAAGTCGAAAATCGCGATGAACAATCTGAAGGAAGCCCTGGGCCTCGCCTCGAGCGCGGCCCGCATTGCGGTCATTCCGTAAGACAGGCACGGCCGGCCACGGACAAACCCAGGATCACCTTGCGCCATGCTCGATCGCAACAGGCAGCCCCAAATTGCCGGCCCCGGACACGGCCAAGCCCTGTCCGCGGATCTCTATTACGATGGGGCTCAGAACTATAGTCCGTATGGTCGTGACTATGCCGCCCAGGACGAGGGCTTCAATCCGCTGCGTCTTCTCTTCTATGTCGTCCAGTATCGCTGGCTGATCGTCATGATGGCGGTGGCGGGCCTCGTCGCCGGCGTCATCGTGACGATGATGCAGACACCGAAATATCAAGCCACGACGCAGCTGGAAGTCCTGGTCCCTTCGGCAAAGGTCTTCCAGGACATCGAGGTGGTTTCCGAAAACAGTGACGTGCGGGCCTTCCTGACTGCCCGGGAGAAGCTGAAGAGCAGGGCCTTGGCCCAGCGTGTGGTGTTTCAGCTTGGCCTTGCCGAGAAACCGGACTTCCTGTTTCCGACCCCGAGTTTTTCGATCAGCAATATCTTCTATCGCGCCTTCGGAATTTCCAAATCGCCCTCGATCCAGGAAAAGACCCCTGAAGAGCGGGAGGCGGCGGCGATCAAGCGTGTCCTCGACGACCTGACGGTCAATCTGGTGACGAACACCAGCCTGTTGTCGATCACCTTCGTCGACCAGAAGCCCAAATATGCGAGCGATGTCGCCAATCAGGTCGCGCAGAGCTTCATCGATCAACGTCTCGACCAGACCAGCGAGACGTCGGATATGGCAAGGCAGTTCATTCAGGAGCAGGTCCTGCAGGTCAAGCAGAAGCTGCAGAAATCCGAGGAGGAACTGGTCGCCTATGCCAAGGATGCGGGCATCACCGTCACCGGCGGCGACAAATCGCTCATCGGGTCGAACATCGAGGCCCTCAACACAGCACTCGCGACTGCGATCCAGGAGCGTCTGGATGCCGGGCGCATGGTAGACCAGGTGGACAAGGGGCGCGGCGCCAGTCTCGGTCCGGTTCTGGAGAGCGAAGGCCTGCAGAAGCTCAGTGAAAAGCTGGCGGACCTCACAAGCCAATACCAGCAGAAATTGGGCATACTGAAGCCTGGCTTTCCGGAAATGCAGCAACTGCAGTCGCAGATCAAGGAATTGCAGCGGGTCTACAACAATGGCGTGCTGGCGATTACCGATTCGCTGCGGTTGAAATATCAGGAAGCTCAGGACAAGGAAGCCGACCTCAAGGCCAAGCTCGCGGAGCTGGAAAAGCAGCAGATCGTCTTCAACGACAAGAACATCAAATACACGATCCTCAAGCGCGAGGTCGATTCCAACCGCTCGCAATATGACGGCCTCATCGCCAAACTGAACGAAGTCGGGGTAAGTTCGGAGCTCAAGACGCAAACCGCTGCCGTCGTCGATTTCGCGACCCGGCCGCTGAGCCCTTATTCCCCTCGCCTCAGCATCAACCTTGCCATCGCCTTGGCGCTCTTCATGGCCTTGAGTGCGTCGATCATCTACATCGTAGAATTGCTGAACAACACCTTCACAAATCCGGAGCAGGTCGAAAAAGAGCTTGGACTGGCCATGCTCGGCATCCTGCCGCTTGTCGACGACCGGGAACTCGTAGCCAGCATAGCCGATCAGAAATCGGGGCTTTCGGAGGCTTGTCGTTCGCTGCGGACATCGCTGCAATTCTCCGGAGCGGAAGGGGCGCCGCGTTCGCTGCTGGTGACCAGCTCCGAACCGTCGGAAGGCAAATCGACCACCTCGCTCAAGCTCGGCCAGGACTTTGCCGCGCTCGGTGCAAGGGTTCTGCTGGTCGACGGTGATCTGCGCAAACCGAATTTGCATCGGCTGTTCGGCCTCGACAACGCGATCGGCTTGAGCAATCTCCTGACGAACACCGTTCGCAAGGAAGATCTGGCCGGCATCTTCAGAGCGACGAAATATCCCAACGTGACTGTCCTGACGTCGGGGACGATACCGCCGAACCCGGCGGACCTGCTCTCTTCGCCGAAAATGGCGCTGATCATCACCAATCTCGGCAAGCGCTTCGATCTGGTCATCATCGATGCGCCGCCGGTCGTCGGCCTTTCGGATGCGCCGATCCTCAGCCGACTTGCCGAAGGCACGTTGATGGTCATTTCCACCAACCAGGTAACCCGCAAATCAGCCAAAACGGCTCTGAAACGACTGCGGGCGGCCGGGGCGAATGTCATCGGGGCCGCGATGTCGAAATTCCAGGTGAACAAGTTCGATTACAACTACGCCTACAAATATATGAACTACCAATATTACCAATACGGTACCCCGAAAATTGAGGGCAAAGTCGATGGTGGAGCAGACCAGCCCGCGCATGCAAAGTCTCCTGCGTTCAGGCGTTTGGTTCGTCGCCTCCGTTCTGGTGTTGATGGCTTCGTCGATCGGGCTAAGTCGTCTTCTTGAAACCGCGGCGCCCAGCGTCTCTCTCGCGCTGGATCCGTTGAACGTGGATGCCTTGATAGGCGAAATCACGGGCCAACTGAATCAAACGAACGACCATGCCGATCTCCAAGGGTTGGACGCAAAGGCACGAAATGCGCTTCGGTTCGATGTCGCGGATGCGCGCCTCTATAGCCTGATCGGTGAGATCAAGTACCGCCAGGGCGAAACGGATCAGGCGTTCGAGTTCTTTGATCGGGCGCGAATGCTGTCCAAGACCGAAATACACGCGTTGCGGAGATCCATCGACCGGTCCGTCGAGGCGGGCGACCTGGTAAGGGCCGTGGCCGAGATCGATATCTTGCTGCGCCGGTGGCCTGATCAGTTTTCGGCCTTGGCTGCCGGCTGGCCGGCTATTCTCTCCAATTCCCGGGGATACAGGGCCGTGCTCGCCGCCATCCGGGCGGAAGCTCCGTGGCGAGGCAAGCTGTTCTCGACCCTTGGCCAGAACCCTCAGGGCTTGGCGGCCGCGAACCAGTTGCTGCTGGATCTCGCGGGGTCGTCGGCTCCTCCAACCTCCAACGAATTGTCGGCCGTGATCGATGGCTATATCAAGCAGAAGCAATATGGCTCGGCCTATCGGCTCTTTCTTTTCAGCCTGTCGGATGAGGAGCGGAAACTGGGTGGGTACATTTTCAATGGCGGCTTCGAACCGGTCCACAGCGGCAAGCCATTCGACTGGGTGGTACATGACCGCTCGGGTCTGGAGATCACTTTCGCCGGATTGCAGGACGCGGGTGAAAGCGACCGCGGAGCGACGCTTCGATTTCTGAACACGCCCGTCAAGAACGCGGCGCTTCAGCAATTCATCGAACTGCCTCCGGGCTCCTACAGGATTTCCCTGAACGCTTCGGCCACGAACCTTAAACTGCCAAAGGATTTGTTCTGGTCGCTCAGATGCATCGACCCATCACGCGAAATGGCGCGCTTCAACATCCCGGATGGCACCTTCAGCAGGCGAAGCCTGAGCCTCGACTTCACGATTGAACCGGCGGCGTGCCCGATGCAGTTGCTGAGACTGGAAACGGCGGCGATCGCCGAGAGTTGGCGGTTTCGATATGTCGGGACGTTGGTCATGCACAAATTGAGCATCGAGAGAATATCGTCGTGAGAGAACGGTCGCGACGACCCGCGGAGTGGGACAAATATCTGCTTGGATCTGTCCTCTTTCTGTGCCTGCTGATCGGCGGCGGCACCGCGAGCGGCCTCTACACCGAGACGCTGATCGAGATCGCGGCGATCGTCGCCGCGGCGGTCATTCTCTCGCGACCGGCTCAACAGGCCATTCCTCGCGCTATCTTGTGGTTGCTTGCTCTTGTGGTGGCGGTGTTTTGTTTTCAACTGATGCCGCTGCCAGCGACCCTGCTCGAGGGTTTGCGGCCCGGCGTGCTGCTTGCGGATCCATGGCTGGATGGCGCGACACCGTGGCGCTTCGTCAGCGTCGGGGTAGGGCGCACCATCGAGTGCATGCTCTATTTCATTGCCGCCGCCGCGTTCTTCCTCGGCGTCCTGCGCCTGCGTGCCGAGCAGGTCCATGGTCTGCTGCCGTTCTTTTTCATGGGAGTGATCTGCAATGGCCTAGCGGCGGCGATCCAGTACTCGCTCTCCGATACCGTTGCCATCGAGGGACTGCTGCCGTTTACGATCAATGCGGGTCTCTTTGCCAATCAGAACCATTTCTCGGCCCTGCTTTTCGTCTCCATCCCCTTCGTCGTTTATTACGGCCTGTTCCGCGGTCACCTCCTGTCAGGAGCGCTCGGATTGGTAACACTCCTGCTGCTTCTTCTGGCCGCCGGCTCGCGGGCCGGCATTCTGATCGGGCTGGCGATCACCGCCATATCCGTCGTCTTCCTGTCGGCCCGCTCCAAGGTTGGTGGCTATGGCATCCTGGCTGTTTTCATCGGTCTTTCGATCTACACGATCGGCGCCTGGGCAAAGATCGATGTGAAAGTCGTCGACCCGGAATTCGGAAGGGCCGAATTCGCTCGGACCACGATTGAGGGAATTGAACAGAACTGGGCCACCGGCGTCGGATTTGGATCCTTCCAGAAGGTTTATCAGATCTATGAAAAAGGCAGCATGATCTTCAAATCCTATGTAAATCATGCGCACAACGACTATCTGGAACTGGTGCTGGAGGGTGGCGCGCCAGTTGCCTTGCTGATGGTTGCCTACGCGGTGCTTCTATCGGCATCGTCCTTCAGAATTCGTGGAGAACCGTTGCAGAAGGCCGCTTTCCTGTCGATATCATTTCTGCTCGTTCACTCTCTCGTCGACTATCCCTTGCGTACCGCCGCCCTGGCAATGACGTTCGCCTATTTGAATGCTATTGTGTTTCACAGCGGTTTTGCCAATCGGCTCAACCAGAGGAACGAAATGGCCAGGGCCTCCCGCCATGACGATGACAATCTGCTTGTCCCGGTCAGGGCCTCGGCCTCGCCGAGGTAGGATAGGGCGGATTGGGACGGAAGGGCCGCTCGATGGCCGCTATCCGACATGGCCAACGCGTTTGTCCCGTGCCGCATTGACAAGCCAATGCATGAAACCTAAGCACGGGCATTCAGGGCCGGGGGGCTTTGGCATGTCGAGGAGAGCTTCTTGAAAGGAATTATCCTTGCTGGAGGCAGTGGAACGCGTCTTTATCCACTAACATTAGCAGTCTCTAAGCAAATTCTCCCCATCTACGACAAGCCGATGATCTATTATCCGCTGAGCGTGCTGATGCTCGCGGGCATCCGAGAGATTCTGATCATTTCGACGCCGCGTGACCTGCCGGCTTTCCAGGGGTTGCTGGGCGACGGGTCGGATTTCGGACTGGCGCTGTCCTACGCCGAGCAGCCGCGGCCCAATGGTCTCGCGGAAGCTTTCATCATCGGCCGCGATTTCATCGGCAAGGACAGCGTGTCGATGATCCTGGGCGACAACATTTATTTCGGCGACGGGCTGTCGCAGCTTTGCCGCGCCGCGGCAGCGCGCCAGACGGGCGCTTCAGTGTTCGCCTACCATGTCGAGGATCCCGAACGTTATGGCGTGGTGTCCTTCGACAAGGCAACCGGAACCGCGCTGACGATCGAGGAGAAGCCGCAAAAGCCGAAGTCCAACTGGGCCGTCACCGGGCTTTATTTCTACGACAATGCCGTCGTCGACATCGCCCCGACCATCCGCCCATCGGCGCGTGGCGAGATCGAGATCACGGCGGTCAACAACGTCTATCTCGAACGCGGCCAGCTCCATGTCCACCGGCTGGGTCGCGGCTATGCCTGGCTCGATACCGGCACACATGACAGCCTGCACGAGGCCTCCTCCTTCGTGCGCACGATCGAGCATCGCCAGGGCATCAAGGTCGCCTGCCCGGAAGAGATCGCCTTCGAACAGGGCTGGCTGACGGCGGAGATGGTGCTGGAGCGCGCGACCCGCCTGGGCAAGAACGAGTACGCCGCCTATCTGCGCCGGCGCGTTGCCGATCTGTCGGAGGGCTAGATGCTGGAGATAAGGTCCCTCGGCATCGACGGGGTGCTGGAAATCGTTCCCAAACGTCACGGCGACGCCCGCGGTTTCTTCATGGAAACCTACAATGCCGAGCGCTTTTCGCAGGCCGGCATCGACCTGGTTTTCGTGCAGGACAATCATTCCTATTCCGCCGCCGCCGGCGTTTTGCGGGGGCTACACTACCAGCTCGCGCCGCGCGCCCAGGACAAGCTGCTGCGGGTCGTCAGAGGCAGCGTTCTCGATGTCGCGGTCGATATCCGCCGCGCCTCGAAAACCTTCGGAAAATGGGTCGCCCTCGAAGTGTCGGCCGACAAGGGCAACCAGATCCTGGTGCCGAAGGGCTTCGCGCATGGCTTCGTCACGCTCGTGCCCGACACCGAGGTGCTGTACAAGGTGACCGACACCTATTCGCCCGAGCATGACCGGTCGATCCGTTTCGACGATCCCGCCATCGGCATCGAATGGCCGTCGCTGGCCGGCGGGTTCCAGCTTTCCGACAAGGACCTCAAGGCGCCGGCGCTGGCCGCAGCCGAGGTGTTCGCCTGATGGAGCGTGTGGTGAATAAGGACGGCGGCTTGAATTTTCTGGTGACGGGCGGTGCCGGCTTCATCGGTTCGGCGGTATGCCGGCATCTGTGCGCCAATCCGGCCTACCGGGTGACCAATCTGGACAAGCTGACCTATGCGGGCAACCTGGCCTCGCTGAGGCCGATCGAGAATGCCCATAATTACAGCTTCGCCCAGGCCGATATCTGCGACGACAGGGCGGTGCTCGATATCCTGCGCCGCCACGACATCGACATCGTCATGAACCTTGCCGCCGAGAGCCATGTCGACCGTTCGATCGATGGACCGGGCGCCTTCATCGAGACCAACATCGTCGGCACCTACAAGATGCTCAATGCCGCGCTGGAATACTGGCGCGGCCTGTCCGATGACAGGAAGAGCCGCTTCCGCTTCCATCACGTCTCCACCGACGAGGTGTTCGGCGACCTGCCTTTCGACGGCGGCATGTTCGTCGAGGAGACACCCTACGCGCCGTCCTCGCCCTATTCCGCCTCGAAGGCGGCCTCGGACCATCTGGTGCGCGCCTGGCACGAAACCTACGGCCTGCCGGTGGTGCTGTCCAACTGTTCGAACAATTACGGTCCCTATCATTTCCCCGAAAAGCTGATCCCGCTCGTCATCCTCAACGCGCTCGACGAAAAGCCGCTGCCGGTCTATGGCGCCGGCGCCAACGTGCGCGACTGGCTGTTCGTCGAGGATCACGCGCGCGCCCTGGAACTGGTCGCCACCAAGGGGCTTCAGGGCGAGAGCTATAATGTCGGCGGCAATTCGGAACGCACCAACCTTGCCGTCGTCGAGACGATCTGCGACCTGCTCGACGCCAGGCGTCCGCGCGCCGGCGGCAGGCGCTATCGCGAGCTGATCTCCTTCGTCACCGATCGTCCCGGCCACGACCGCCGCTACGCCATCGATGCTTCCAAGATAAGCCGCGAACTCGGCTGGACGCCCCGGGAGGATTTCGACAGCGGCCTTGCCAGGACCGTCGACTGGTTCCTCGACAACGAATGGTGGTGGGGGCCGATCCGCGAACAGCGCTATGCCGGCGAAAGGCTGGGTGAAGCCCGCAAGGTGGGCGCATGAGGCTCCTCGTCACCGGGCGGGACGGCCAGGTCGCGGCGAGCCTGCTGGAGGCCGGCCAGGCGCGCGCCGGCGTGGAGGTCGTCGCCATCGGCCGTCCGCAACTCGACCTCGCGAAACCCGAGACGGTCGTCGATGCCATCACCGCCGCCAAGCCCGACATCGTCGTGTCGGCCGCCGCCTATACCGCCGTCGACCAGGCCGAGGACGAGCCCGATCTGGCCTTTGCGGTCAACGCGACCGGCGCCGGCAAGGTGGCCGAGGCAGCGGCGCGACTGGGCGTGCCGGTCATTCATCTGTCGACCGACTATGTCTTCGACGGAACCAGGGCCGACGCCTATGTCGAGACCGACCCGACGGCGCCGCTCGGTGTCTACGGCGCCTCCAAGCTTGCCGGCGAACAGGCTGTGGCCGCCGCCAATCCACGCCACCTGATCCTGCGCACCGCCTGGGTCTACAGCCCGTTTGGCAAGAATTTCGTGAAGACAATGCTCAGGCTCGCGGCCGACCGCGACGAGATTTCGGTAGTGGCCGATCAATGGGGAAATCCCACGTCCGCCCTTGATATCGCCGACGCGATCCTGCATGCGGCGACCATGCTGCACCGCAACGACGCCGCCGCCTTCGGCACCTATCATCTGGCCGGCACCGGCGAGACCAACTGGAGCGGCTTTGCCCGTCATATCATGGACACAAGCGTGAAGTTTGGTGGTCCTTGGGCGCGGGTACGGGATATCACGACGATGGACTACCCAACCAAGGCGCGCCGCCCCGCCAATTCCCGGCTTTCAAGCGCGAAATTCGCTGATGTGTTCGCATGGACGGCGCCCGACTGGCGGGAGTCGACGGGGGAGGTGGTGCGGCTGGTGGTAGGCGAGACCAAACAGGCGCTGACCGTATGAACAAGCACCCTTCGGCGGAAAATCTGCAGGACGCGACACCTGGCGATCAGGTGGCGCCGAAAACACGCAAAGCAGGGCCACAGGCTGCCAAGCGCACCTGCATCATGGTGCTCGGCATGCATCGCTCGGGCACCAGCGCGCTGACGAGGGCAATCAGCCTGCTCGGCGCCGAACTTCCGAAAAACATGCTTGGCGCCAATCCGACGAATCCCGCAGGCCATTGGGAGCCGCTGCGGTTGATAGAACTCCATGATCGAATGTTGGCCGAGGCGGGAAGTAGCTGGGATGATTGGCGGGCGTTTAACTTAAACGATCTCGGCGCGCCACGCCTGCGCTTTTACAAGGCCGAAATCGCGCGACTGATCGATGAAGAATACGGCACTGCGCCGCTATTTGTCCTGAAAGAGCCGCGTATCTCACGTTTTGTGCCGCTGTATGCGGAAATTTTGAAACGCATGCATATCGACGTCCATTACGTGCTGACCGAGCGAAATCCACTAGCCGTGATCGCTTCGCTGGAAAAGCGGGGCAGGTTCACTCATGGCTTCAGCGCCCTGTTGTGGTTACGTCACGAATTGGAGGCAGAGTACGCGACACGCGGGGAGTCACGGGTCTTTTTGTCGTACGAGAGTATGATCGAAAACTGGCGCTCTGGAATGGAGAGAATGACTAGCGCTCTTCAGATGGAATGGCCCCAATCAATCAGCAGTGCAGAGTCGGGTCTTTCAACGCATTTTTCGGCGGCGCATCAGCATCACGCCGCGAGTAGAGAGCGACTCGAGGCTGACCCACGCACTACAAGATGGGTGAAAGACACGTATGGCGCGCTGATGACGCTTGAAGGCAGCCCCCATCACGCCGGCGCCACGGCACAGCTTGATGCTATAAGAGATGCTTTCGATCGTGTCAGCCCTGTATTTGGCGATGCCTTCTACGGAGAGATTGACGCTCGCTGTCGAGAATCTGCTCGGGTTGGCTCGCAAGCACAGAACCTTGCGGATGAGCGGGGTGTCAAGGTTGGCCAACTGGCAACTAGGGTGGAGGGACTTCTCGACGAAGCTATATTAAAAGACGAACAGATATTACAACAAGAGAAAGATATTCATAAATTAAAAGAAGATCGTGAATCGAATCAATATAAATATGCGAGCGAACTCGAAAAACTTCGAGTTCAAGTGGCAAGGATGGTGGATGAACGGCTCCGTACACGAGATGCAGTTAGAAATTTGCCGGCTATGGCAGATGTCTGCGTGGAACCGGAGGTTGCCAGCACGAATCTCGCCGCGCGGGACCGCAGCATCATGGCTCTGGAGCATGAAGTGCGAGAGCGCGATCAGACGATAGCCAGGTTGGATCGCGAGATTGAGGCGATCCACAGCAGCCGGATCTGGCGTTGGGGATCTACCATGCGGGGGCTCGGGTCATTTCCGACAAAGGCGACTTTCTATGCCGGACGAACCGTTAAGTTGCGCGCGCTCCATCATTTGGAAGAAGTGTCATCACTAGCCGATGAGTGGATAATTACTGGTGACGATCCGCAATTCGAACTCCTCTGGCCAGGCTCCGAGCCATTGCCTCCTGGTCACTATCGGCTCAGTGCGCGTGTGCCAGCCGAATGGGATGCGTTGACTGACATGCACCTTTATGTCGACAGCGGCAGGGGATACAACGAAATTGAACGAATCAACCTGCGGTTTTGTTCAAACGGCAAGGGATTGGCTACGGCGACTTTTCCGATAAGCGTTCCAACCTCCAAGTTGCGTTTCGACCCAAGCGCCCGTCGCGGCCAGATCACGATCGGCCGCGTACGGTTGCGCCTACTTGGGGGGATCGAATATTATGGTGGGCTCATCGGAATGATTGCTGTTCGCCACGTCAGGGCTCCGCGATCTCTCGGGCAATCGGCTATGCGTGCCGCGAAGATCTTGAGAGAAGGAGGCCCCCGGGAATTTGCCGCTGCCCTTCGGTCTGCGGAGGCACGAGGTGCGTTCGGCAGTGTCACTTATGAAGGTTGGATTGCGGTTCACGATACGCCAACGTCACATGACATCGCAGATCTGCGTCTGCAATTGGCTCAGCTCGAAAACAAGCCCCTCATTTCGGTGCTTATCCCCGTATACAATACGCCCGAGCAGCTCCTGCGAGAAGCGATCGAAAGTGTCCGCGCCCAGATTTATGAGAACTGGGAGTTATGCATTGCGGACGATTGCTCAACGCAGCCGCATGTGCGGAGCGTTTTGAAGGAATATGTAAAACTTGATGCGCGCGTCAAGGTCGTCTTCCGGGCGGAGAATGGTCACATATCGCGGGCATCCAATTCCGCCCTGGAAATTGTCTCCGGCGAATGGGTTGCTTTACTTGACCATGATGATGTTCTGCGACCGCACGCGCTGGCAGAGGTAGCGCTGGAGCTAGATCGCCATCCCGACGCCGAACTAATCTATAGTGACGAGGATAAGATCGATTCCGAGGGCAGGCGCTATGATCCCTGTTTCAAGCCGGACTTCTCGCGGGAGCTTTTCCGCTCACAGAACTATCTAAATCATCTCACTGTGCATCGGACGGAAAATATCCGTGCGATCGGCGGCTGGCGCCCCGGCTTCGAGGGCAGCCAGGATTACGACCTTAATTTGCGTATTTTCGAGCGTGTTGCCCGTGAGAGAATTCGGCACATTCCGAAGGTGCTCTATCATTGGCGCGCGGTGGAGGGCTCGACCGCGCTTGATGGTTCGCAGAAGAGTTACGCCTACATCGCTGGATTGCGTGCGCTGGAAGAACATGTCGAACGCATGAGGCTGCCGGCAAAGGTTGAGCAAGCGCCGGACACCCCCTGCTATCGTCTTCGGTTCTCGGTGCCCGAGCCGCAGCCACTTGTGAGCCTCGTCATTCCAACACGGGACAGGGTGGACCTCTTGCGCGGCTGCGTTACGTCCATTCATGAAAAGACCACTTACAAGAATTACGAGATTCTCGTGGTCGACAATGGCTCTGTCGAACAGGAGACGCTTACATATTTCAATGAGCTGAAAAAAACGACCAATATCCGCGTGCTTCGCTATGACAAGCCATTCAATTATTCAGCGATTAACAACTTCGCTGTTCAAGAGGCGAAGGGGTCCATCATTGGTTTGATAAACAATGACATTGAAGTGATCGCGCCCGACTGGCTCGCAGAAATGGTCTCCTGGTCTGTACAGCCAGATATCGGGTGTGTTGGCGCGAAGCTCTATTATGCCAACGACACCATTCAGCATGGCGGCGTAATCGTTGGATTGGGCGGTGTGGCGGGACATGCGCACAAAAATTTCTCTCGCCATCATCCTGGATACTTTGCCAGGTTAAAGGTGGTGCAGAATCTCTCGGCCGTCACTGCGGCTTGCCTTCTAGTCCGAAAAAATGTGTTCGACGAAGTCGGAGGTCTCAATGAGGTCGACCTGACTGTTGCCTTCAACGACGTCGACCTTTGTCTGAGAGTACGGGAGGCTGGCTACTCAAACGTCTGGACACCCTATGCGGAACTTTACCATCTCGAAAGTGTCTCTCGCGGCCTTGAGGATGCTCCTGACAAAGTAGCGCGTTTCAGTGCTGAAATCGAATATATGCAAGAGAAATGGAAAAAGGTCATAGAGCGTGACCCATTTTATTCGCCAAATCTAACAAGGGCGCGCGACGATTTCTCACTGGGATGAGAAGAATATGAAGAAGAGTTATTTCATCATGGAAAATGAAACAGTTGAATTAAGCAGATACGATATTAAGAAGGAGCACAGCGGGTTGCATTGGCGAGAAACTTACAGCAATTGATTTGTGGTGCGCGGAATGAATATTAGAGATCGCGAATACAAAGTAGCAGTCCTTGTGCCATGCTATAATGAGGCTTTGACTATATCCGATGTATTCGAGGGTTTTCGATCAAATCTGCCGGGCGCGGAAATATACATATATGACAATAACTCAAGCGACGGGACATATGATATAGCCGTTCGAGTTGGAGCGATAGCGCGTAAGGAAAAGAGCCAAGGTAAGGGGAATGTAGTAAGGCGAATGTTCAGCGACATTGACGCTGATATTTATATTATGGTCGATGGCGACGGCACCTATGACTCGTCGGTGGCTCGGCGCCTGATTGATGAACTCTGTGCTGGCCCCTATGACATGGTGAATGTTGCGCGAGTGCCGGAGAATTCCGGCGCATATAGAAGTGGCCATAAATGGGGGAACAAGCTCTTAACGGGCCTCGTTCAGCGGATCTTCGGCGAGGCAACTACCGATATGTTATCAGGATACAAGGCGTTTTCGCGGCGCTATGTCAAATCGTTTCCGGCGCTGTCGAGCGGATTCGAGATTGAAACCGAACTCGTGGTTCATGCGCTCGATCTGCGGTTGCCTCAATCAGAAATCATAGCACCCTACCGCGAAAGGCCGGTCGGTTCTGCAAGCAAGCTGCGGACCTACAGTGACGGTTTGCGGATACTCCGCTTGATCGGTTTCCTGGTGAAGGAAGAGCGGCCGCTTGCATTCTTCTCAATTGTCGCGGGCATCTTAGGGCTGCTCTCCCTGCTTATCGGCGGACCCGTCGTTGTCGAATTCATGAATACCGGCCTCGTACCACGCTTGCCGAGGGCGGTTCTTGCCACGGGCATCATGGGCGCTGCTTTGCTCTCGCTTTCGAGTGGTTTCATTCTTGATACCGTTACTCGTGGCCGGCGTGAGGCCAAACGCCTAGCCTATCTTCGATATCCGGCGCCGTGATGCACAGGATACTCATGCGTGCTAATCATCTGGGACAACGCGTTAGGAAGCTCCCTGATTTCCTTGGCGTCGGGGCCCTTGGATTTATGGTCGACGCCATGGTGTTCTTTGGTGCGACTCTCGTCTTCTCCACTCAATATTGGGGCGCGCGGATCATTGCCTCCGCTGTTGCAATCGCCACAACTTGGGCAATCAATCGGGTCGCCACCTTCTCGATGTGGCGTGTATATCCCCCGTTTTTCGAGTTTTTGCGATATCTATCGGTGAGTTGCATCGGAGCGGGAGCCAATCTTGCGCTGATGTCCGCAATTGTTCCCTATGACGCAGCTCTTAGGCACGTTCCCGCTTATTGCGCAGGTGCGGCTGTTGGGTTGGTGATCAATTTTGTTCTTTATAACACGCTTGTTTTTCCTGGTAGTAGAAAGGCTTAGTGGCAGACGCCATGATTTGCGGAAAAAATTATGAATAAACACGGCGAAAAGGTTGAGAATATCGACTCGATTTATTATCGAGACGGCGTAAAAAACTCGATATCAATGCGGCTGCTGAAAACGGCGCGTATGTCAATCATGAATTTGTTCATGAGAGAGTTGGACCCGGATGAATATTCACGGATCTTGGATATAGGCGTTTCTGACGACGAGAATGATGGAGCAAATTTCCTTGAGAAGCACTATCCGTGGCAACACAACATCACCTGTGTAGGTCTTGGCGATGGGAAGGAAGTCCTCTCCAATTATCCGAAGGTCCGGTTTAAGCAGATACGTGCCGGAGAACGGCTGCCTTTTGAAGATAAAAGCTTCGATATCGCCTGCTCTAATGCGGTAATAGAGCACGTAGGGGGGCCTGCGCAGCGGACTGCATTTATTTCCGAGCACCTAAGGGTTGCAAAAAAGGTCTTCATCAGCTTTCCCAATCGATGGTTTCCCGTCGAGCATCATACTGGACTACCGTTTATACACTATAGTCCTGGATCGTTCAGGTGGCTCCTGAAAGGAACGAAGTATGACTATTGGGTTAATCCCGAAAATATGGATTTTCTGGATAAAAGAACTGTTATGATGGACTGGCCTCGTGATAAAATGGTGACGTCAAGGATATTTAATACTGGAATTAATTTGGGACCTTTTAGTTCGAATTGTGCTATTGTAGTAAAATGACCTGATCGTGCCGCCGAATTGCAGGTCACCTATGTCGAATGGGCGAAATATAGTGAATAGAGATGCTGTGAGGCTGTGGATGCGGGACTGGTGGGCCACCAGTTGGACTGACGAGCAAACCGGGTGGATACTCCTGATCGGGCTTCTGGCAGTTGCTGCCGCTTATGTCGGACTGGCGCTCACGCCGTCGCACTATGCGATGGGGCTGCGGTATCTTGGCTCGGATGCAAGCCCGTTATTCCTCTCGGCTCGCCCCATCCGATCGGATGAATGGATCGTCCTGACGCCGCTATTCCAAACCGCGGTCCGCGGCGGCTTTTCAACCTTCAACCAGATCTCTCCCTATCATGAATCTCTAAAAGGGTTTTGGGCCCTGCCCATTCTGGATTGGTCTCTAGTCTTCAAGCCGCAGCTTTGGGGCTTTTGGATTTTGCCGCCGGCCTATGCGTACTCGCTGTATTTCGCTGTGCTTTGGACGGCGTTCCTGGCCGGGTACACGATCCTTCTACGCCAGTTGGGTGCGGATTTATGGCTTGCGGCGTTCGGTGCCGGGTGTCTCTTCTGCTCCCATATGGTGCAGGTGTGGTGGACGTCGCACGGCGCGACATTTGCTTTCGCTCCGTGGCCGCTAATAGTTTTTTTGCTTCCGATCCGCCCGTGGCTGAAGTTGCCGGTTCTCTTTTGGGCGTGCGCTGTCTGGGTGTTCGGTTTTGTCTACCCTCCTTTCATGGTCCCTGCGGCGTTCTCGCTTGGAATACTGCTGCTTGCCTTCCGGCGGGATATGCTCACACCAGTGCATGTGCTCGTCGCGGTTCTGGCGGCCGTCTGCCTCGGGATCAGTTTTGTTTCGTATTTCGGGGATCTCATCCAGACTATGCGGGCTACTGTCTATCCGGGAGGGCGGAGCACGTCCGGCGGTGGCGTCGACGAGATGAGGTTACTTGCCTATCTCTTCCCATTCTTCACGACAGCGCGCTTCTCCCCACTTCTTGCAGCCAGCAACGAGTGTGAGGTCGCTGTCGTTTCAACCCTCCTGCCCATGACGATCCTCTTTTTTGGCAGTTATCGGTCATTTGCTGAAACCGTCAGAAGCAACCTCGCCCCTTTCTGCATAGTGGGTGTCGGGTTGATCATGATGATGGCCTGGATGACGCTGCCTATCCCTTCCGGTATCGGCAAGGTTCTATTATGGAATAATGTTCAACC
This sequence comes from Mesorhizobium sp. BH1-1-4, assembly GCF_020165665.1. Classification (NCBI taxonomy): domain Bacteria; kingdom Pseudomonadati; phylum Pseudomonadota; class Alphaproteobacteria; order Hyphomicrobiales; family Phyllobacteriaceae; genus Mesorhizobium; species Mesorhizobium sp. BH1-1-4. The sequence continues at coordinate 40,964 of NZ_JAIUIN010000022.1, read as the reverse complement.
CGGTCGCATGGTCTGGGGCTTTGGATTATTGCTTACGATCTCCATGGTAATTTTCGCCTCAAAATTCACTTTTGTGGTTACGAAGCAGCGCGTTATTTTATTTTCGTTGGCAATGATCGCCGTGTGGGTTTTGTCGAAAGTTGGTATTACTCAGGCGTGGCCTCATTCAGACATCAAGACCGTTGAAGCGCTAAAGCGTGGTTATTTTGAATTTATCGCTATGATTCCGTTCATAGTTGGCTCGGTATATTTTCTGTATACTCACGCATCGGCACAACACAATGCCAGAATGTTGTTTTGCGCTGCGTTTATATCTGGCGCGATCACGTTTGGCGCTTTCAATCCATTTCAGCAAGCATTTCCGATTTTCAACATCCCGGAAACGCCTTTTCTGACCTCGCTTCGCGAGCAGGAAAAGACTAATCCTAACGGGTGGGCAGTAGTCCCTGGCATGTACGGCGCCCTGTTTTCCGGTGCGGGGGTACGGGCGATCAATCACACGCTCACTGCACCGAAACTCCAATTCTTCCGGCGAGTGTTTCCCTTGATGCCGGAGCCAGCTTTCAATGATGCGTTCAATCGGTACGCGCATATCGTTCCAGCCGATGTCTTGGAAGCAAATTCGCCCTATCCGGACGTAGCTCAGGTTCCGATAACGCCGTTTAAAAACAAGATACCGGACTAGCGAAGCTGTGTGGCCTCCTGCGACTCCCCAGGGCGAGCCAATCTGGTGAAGGTTCAAGATGCCTTCCGCGAGGTCGCGGGTTGCCATCGGAGCGCCGTGCTGGGCCTGTTGTGGGCGCCGCTCAACCCGCTGTTCGTGCTGGCTGTCTACGCCTTCGTTTTTGGCCGAGTGTTGAAGTCGCGCTGGACAATGCCCGAACAGCTGAATCTACTCACCAGTAGACACCGGTGGTTATGTTCGTTCATGGCGATCAAGGGTAGATCGCTTCGAGCTTGACAGGAGGGATGGTGGTTTTTCCAAATGCAAAGCCAGTGATATATGTTCGCAATTTTGGCGGACTGGCTAACAGAATGTTCCGATATATGTTTGCCGATCTACTCAGCCGGAAAGCGGGTGGATTGGAAGTCGTCGGCTTCAATATACCGGAGTGGGGGCTAGTTTCGTCGAAGCAGGAGATACCAGAAGGGGAAAGTATAACAACGGGCCGTGTCCACAGGGTGGACGTGGACACACTCGCTTCGCGGGTTCTGGCTGGTGGCGTCGAATGGATCGATGTCGATGCCTACGCGATGCGGCTAGAGTATTTTGCCGAGGATCGATTGCGTTTCGCGAAAGTTTTCTCGTCTTCCTTGGGACAACGTGTTAATGAAGATGAGATCGCAATCAGCATTCGGTCTGGAGACATTGTTGATGGTCTTCATCCCGACTACACACCGATTCCCCTTGCGTTCTATCATCGTATTGTCTTTGAGACTGGGTTAAAGCCCGTCTTTGTCGGGCAGACAACCGGGAATTGGTATGCCGACGCGCTTCGGCGCCAATTTGGTGCCGCGCGGTTCGTCGAAAGCGAGCCATTGTCCGATTTCCAGACGCTGCGACGCGCCAAGAATGCCGTCGTGGCAGTCAGTTCATTCTCTTGGCTGGCATCATTCCTGTCGACCGAGACTAGTGAAATCCACCTTCCGGTAGCCGGGTTATTCAATAGTAATCAGCGCCCGGATATAGACTTGTTGCCAAAAACTGACAAACGGTATCGCTTCTACTATTTCCAACCAGAACGTTATGTCGCGAGCGATAGTCAGAGGCGCATACTGACACGCGCTCCGGCTTGGCCAGTAGCGCGGGCTGAGCAAGACGATAGCTACATGGGATTGCATTCAATCTCATCTGGTCCGAAAATCCTTGCCCCCAAAGAAGTCGCGAGCCGCATCCGTGAGGCGGCAGATCAATCCGCACCGTTCTGCTTTGTGCGTTTAGGTGATGGAGAGGGTAGCCTTCTTCAGTTTGAGCCCTCGATCGCGAAGGAGACAGATTTCGCTTACTTCCGGGACCATTTCGGCAACGGAATTTCGCCAGAAACTATACTTTCCGTCCAGGCAGGCCTACGCCGGACAATTGATGCGGCTGACCTAATCGGCTTGCGCGACGACGTCTGGTTGACCACGAATAGTGTAGATTTCTTAGACGAAGACGATCCGGAGTTTTACGTGAGATTCCGCTCTGATTTTCCATTGCGTTCGCGGGAGAGAGAATACATCGATGATCATGGAGCAAGGCGAATATTCCGCCTGTTCCAGTGGGCGCGGGCGTCCTATCCGGTCGGGGTCGAGGCGTGCTCGCAATGGGTAGCTTACGACTTGGCGATCAGTGGTTTTTGGGCGGATTTTCTACGATCCCGGAAGTCGATCACTCTTATCCATTGCTCGCCGTACTTGCCGGCGAAGATTCGCGATGCGGTCGGCACGCATGTCGAAAGCATTTTGGTCCCAGAGAAAGCTGTCCAGCAGGCCCGATGGAGGATTGCCCCATTCGGTATGAAACCGCACTACCCAGACGTTTTCAAGCAAGTATGCGACAAGATCAATACGCCTGCCGAGGGCAAGGTATTCTTGGTTGGAGCGGGACTTGCTGGCAAGGAATATCTGAAAATTATTAGGGATAACGGCGGGATCGCTCTCGATCTCGGCGCCCTCCTTGACGCTTGGGATGGTCGAACGACGCGTCCACAGATATTTGCTCATAAGACAGGCAATCGGTGGGCTCAAGGAGAACACGTTCCACCAGAGTTTTCACTTCATAAGAGTCCATAGCTATCTGACGTGGCTATGCGAAGTTCTGGCTAAAAATCCCTCACCTCAGCAAGCGCCTTCACTTTTCCGCCTACGAGGGTAAGCCTTTTCGTACAAACCCGCTTAATAAGGCTTTCGTCGTGGCTCGCCAGTACGATGATACCTGCCTTGTCCGCCAGTTCGCTCATGCGCCGCTTGGCCTTTTCCTGAAAAGACGCATCGCCAGCGCCAATCCACTCGTCCATCAACAGAATTTCCGGGTCGAGCGCGGTAGCAACGGAAAAGGCCAGGCGCGCGGCCATGCCTTGGCTGTAGGCCTTAAAGGGCACGTCGATGAAGTCGCCCAATTCGCTGAACTCGATGATCTCTTCCATCTTCTTTTCGATCTCGGCTCTCGTCCAGCCATTGATCAATCCCCTCAGAACGATGTTTCGTCGTCCGGTTGCCTCGGGGCGAAAGCCTATGTTGATGTTGAACAAGGCATCCACCTTGCCTTGAATCGATATTGTGCCTCCTGACGGTTGGTAAATCCCGTACAGCACTTTCAGAAGGGTTGTCTTGCCGGCTCCATTTGGACCAACAAGCCCCAATCGGTCACCAGCCCGTAGTTCAAAGCTAACGTCATCGAGCGCTTGCACGACTTGCCTGTTGCCCGAACGTCCTATGTTGCCGCCAAGGACGCTGCGGCGCCTTTCAGTTGCCGAAAGCGTCAGCTTTTCGAACAAGCGATAGGCGAGATTGACATTGCTCAGTTTGATGTAGGTCATGGCAATTCAGGTCAGGAAAACGACGCGCTTGTGATATCGACCCAGCAATATCAGCGCAAGCAGCCAGACAATGAGGCAGACGAGGCCTGTCACCGCGAAGGCGTGCGTTGGAAATATGCCTGTAGTGATCGGATCACGCACTGCCTCAAGGAGATAGGTGAAGGGATTCCAGTGATAGGCATATTTTTGTATCCCACCTTGCCCACTGTAGACCCAAAACACCGGGGTGAAGAACATTCCAACCCGCATCAGGTTGCCGACGATGAATTCGCTATCAGGAAAGAATGCGCCAAGGAACGCAAAGACTGTTATAAATGCGGGAGTTGATAACAGGATAACCAATAGCCCCGGAAACGACTGAAGCCAGTTCAAGCTCAGGCCATAGCCTGCTAAAACCAAAATAAGAATGCAACCTGCCATCGAATAGGCTGCTCGGATGACGCATTGCATCGTCAGTCGCATCACATAGACGAATAATGGTAGCGTGGTTCCTTGAATGAAACTAGCTTCGCGCTGGAAGAGCGACACGCTCATACTGATGATTTCGTTAAGGTAGAACCAGACCAGCATTCCGATCGAAACGTAAGCTATGTAGCCTGGATTGTTGGTGCTGTCGGTCACGAAAACGAAGACGAATGTGCCGACGAAAGCGAAATAGTTGACCAGCATCCAAAGCGGGCCAAGCGTCGTGCGTCTGTGCTGGTCGCCGATGTCTTCATGGGCAAGCGCCACCCAGACCCGGTGCAATTTCATGGCTCTTGAGATGTCGTCAAAAGCGCCGTTTAGTGCCGCAATCATAGCTGGGAGTATCGCAATCTGTTGTTTCGGCGCATTATCTATCGCTCGCCACGGCGAACCACCAAGCACGTCTCTAATAGCCATTTCGATGGGCACATGGCAACGCATTGCGTCGTAACGAGGGCCGGAGCAGAGTCAACTGCGGCAAAATTGGGCACATGCTGGTGACCTAAGGTCACTTATGAGCAACTTCGCAACAATTTTCCGCGAACCGGGCTTCATGCTCCTGTTGACCGCTCGTTCCCCCAAAAAAACATCTGGCTATGCCTCGCACCTCGCAGTATGCGATACAGCACGGTGGGGGCCGGTAATGCTACTTGGAATTGTGCCGGCCACGGATGATGTTCGTGGTCGCTCGCTTTCCTGGTGGTCGTGCCGAAAGCCCGGAGTCTAGTCCCGCCCAATGAATTCCTATCTGGAAGCTGTCTTCGGATTGAGGCCGCAAGTGCGGCGCGCCTTCATCATGGTCCAGGACGTGGTCATGGTCCTGGTGGCGGTGGCGCTCAGCCTTCTCCTGTCGCGGTCCGATCTGTCGTTCGAGGCGCTCTCCAGACAGGGGCTCGTCACCTGGGCCAGCATCGTGGTCATCAGCCATCTGCTGTTCCGCTATTGCGGCCTCTACACCACGGTCTGGCGCTTCGCCTCGACACCCGATTTCTTCAACATCCTGAAGAGCTGCACGATCCTGACGTTCGTGCTCTACGCCGTTTCGTTGCTCGTGCGCTTCTTCCAGCCTGTCGCGGGCCTCAACGAGCGCCAGTTCATCGTCTTCTTCCTTGTCTCCTTCACCATCATCTCGGCGCCCCGGCTGTTCTACCGCTTCCTGCGTGACGGCGCGAGCTGGGGTGTCCTGAACGGCAGGGACGAAAGGGCACGGGCCAAGCAGGCACTGTTCGTCGGGCGGCTGGGCGAGGCCGACCTGATCATTCGTTTCTCGCGTACGGCGGACCCTGCCGACCATACCATCGCCGGCATCATGGCGACCGAGCGCGGCGCTCCGCTGGGCACGCGCATTCAAGGGGTTCCGGTGGTGGCGACCCGGCCGCGCCTGGTGGAGGTCCTGGAGGACTATGCGAACGGCACCAAGAGCCTCGACCTGCTGATCTTCGGCAGCGGCGCCGAGCACGAGATCGAGGAATATTCCGAACTGGTCCGCGTCGCGCGTCAAGGCGACATAGCGGTCGTGCAATTCTCGGGGCTTTCGCAGCTCGGCCAGGAGGGAAAGCTCGTTCTCGATGCCGTCGAGATGGAAACGATCCTGCGCCGCCCCACGGTGCCGTCGGACATCGAGCGCATCGGCGCCTTCGTCGGCGGCAAGCGCGTCCTTGTCACCGGAGGCGCCGGGTCCATCGGGCGGACGCTGGTCAAGCGATCGCTGGAGTTGGGAGCCGAGGCGGTGCTGGTCGCCGACAATTCCGAATTCGGCATCTTCCAGTTGAGCCAGTATGTCGACGAGAAGCACCATGACCGCCTCAAGGTCCGCATCGTCGACGTCGCGGACCGGCGCCAGATGACGCGGGTCGTCACCGAGTTCAAACCAGACATCGTCTTCCATGCCGCGGCGTTGAAGCACGTGCCGCTGCTGGAGGAGAACTGGGAATCGGCCATTCAGACCAATGTCTTCGGCACGCTGGTCTGCGCCGAGGTTGCCGCCAAATGCGGCGTGGGGCAATTTGTCATGGTCTCGAGCGACAAGGCCGTCGATCCGACCTCCGTGCTTGGCATGACCAAGCGGGCCGCCGAACAGATCGTCAGCGCCTTGCATGGCACGCCAGCCGGCGAACCGGGTGGGCGCTGCCCCGCCACCAAGTTCATCGCTGTCCGCTTCGGCAATGTGTTTGGCAGCAACGGCTCGGTGGCGACCATATTCCAGGCGCAGATCGAGGCAGGTGGTCCGGTCACCATAACCGACCGGCGCATGACGCGCTATTTCATGACTGTCGCCGAAGCCGTCGATCTCGTCATCATGTCGGCGGCCGATGCCGCGTCGCGGCCGGCCGACCAGGACTACGCCGTCTACATGCTCGACATGGGCAAGCCCGTGCCGATCCTCGAAGTGGCCGAAACCATGATCCGCATGGCGGGAAAAAGCCCCTATACCGACATTCCAATCCGCTTCACGGGCATCCGTCCGGGTGAAAAGCTGCACGAGACCCTGCACGGCGAAGACGAGGAACTGGTCGAGCTCAGCATTGCCAAGATTTTTGGCCTGAGCACCGATGTCGCGCAATGGTCGGACGTCCAGGCGGCACTTGCCGCGCTGCAGCAATCCATGAAGACCCAGGACAAGGCGGCTTCGCTCACCATCCTGGCCGATCTCGACCGCGCGACGAAGACAAGGGCGAACGCGCGCCATGACGCGGTCCCGAAGACGGCCGGGCAGGCGAGCTGAAGCAATTCCAGGAAAAGTGCGCAGCGGTTTTCCGTCCGGAATTGCGTGGAGGTATGAGATGAGCAATTCCAGGAAAAGTGCGTGTTTCGTGGCTTGGAAAACCTCGCGCGGCAAGGCGTTTGACATCCGTGGGTAAGACAGATCCGCGCATTGCGGTGCTGATGGGCACGATGGACGGCGCCGCCTTCATCGACGAGCAGATCCGATCGCTGCACGCGCAGTCGCATCCGCTGATCGATCTCTGGATATCCGACGACGGCTCCGCCGATGGCACGCTTGCCATCATCGAAGCCTGGAAGCCCCGCTGGACAAAGGGCCGGGTCACATTGGTCGATGGGCCACGAAAAGGCTTTGCCGCCAACTTCCGGTCGATGATCCTCGATCCCCGCATTGACGCCGATTGCTACGCCTTCAGCGATCAGGATGATGTCTGGGAGCCCGACAGGCTTGAAAGCGCCCTTGGCTGGATGCAGGCATTCGACACTGACATTGCGCTGATGAGCTGCTCGCGAACCGCGACCATGACCGAAACCGGCAGGCTGGTTGGCCATTCGCCGCTGTTTAGCCGTCCGCCGTCGTTCCGCAACGCGCTGGTGCAGAGCATCGCCGGCGGCAACACCATGCTGCTCAACCGCGCGGCGCGCGACCTGTTGGCCAGGGCCTCCGCGCACACCGGCTTCGTCAGCCACGATTGGTGGGCTTACCTGATCGTCACCGGTGCGGGCGGCGTCGTCCGCTACGATCCGCGGCCCTTGGTACGCTACCGCCAGCATGCGGCAAATCTGGTGGGCGCCAACGCATCGTGGCAGGCTCGGATTTCGCGGCTCGGTCGCCTGTTCAAGGGCCAGTTCGCGGACTGGACCGATGTCAATCTTGCCGGGCTTGCTGTCAATCGCGATCTCCTGACCCAGGATGCGCTGGCGTGCCTCGACCTGTTCGCAAACGGCAGGCGCGGCGGCCTTTTCCAACGCCTGGGCGCCCTGCGCAAGAGCGGCGTCTATCGACAGACTTTTGCGGGGACCCTTGGGCTTTATCTCGCCTTTGCCCTGGGGCGTATCTGAATATCGGCGACCGCGTGGCGTGCTTGGTCAGGACGCGACCTCATGCTACGCCGCCCGGATGGATGGGCTGTGTCGCGGTTGCCGCGTAAGCCCTGGCAGGGAGCCCATCGGCCACTCATGAAGACAGCCAAGAAAATCTTCGATCTCGCCGGTGCGGCCGTGCTGCTGGTGGCAACCTCTCCCATTCTATTGCTCGCCATTCTTGCCGTCCGGATATCGTCGCCTGGCCCGGTGATTTTTTCGCAAACGCGGGTTGGCCGGGAAGGGGCGCTCTTTCGCTGCCACAAACTAAGGACGATGTACCAGGGAACGCCATCCTTGCCCTCGCATGAAACACCCGTGAGCGCCGTGACTTCGGTTGGAAAGGGCTTGCGGAAATTCAAGCTCGACGAGTTGCCGCAACTCTGGAATGTCCTGCGCGGCGAAATGAGCCTGGTCGGGCCGCGACCCTGCCTGCCGACCCAGACGGAATTGATTGAGTGCCGCGGGCGGTTGGGTGTTTTGCAGGCTCTGCCGGGGATGACAGGCTTGGCCCAGATCAGGGGCATCGACATGTCGAACCCGCAACTACTGGCCGAAACCGATGCCACCTATCTCAGGACCGCGTCCTTCTGGCTCGACCTTCGGATTCTGTTTGGAACACTTTATCGCGGCTGAGCAGCCCCGAATTAAAGGCGGAAACCGGTCTTGGATCAGGTCAAACAGGAAGTCCGGGCTCCCGGAGCCGCGCTATTTCGGTCAGCCGCTCCAGCGTCTCGGTTTCTGGCGCCCAGCCTTCCGAGGCAAGCAGGGAAGGGTCGCAAATCTGTGTCGCGGTCAGGCTGTCCCAGAACCTTCGCTTGCCAAGCAGAATGGCGGCTGCCCGCATCGGTCCGGCCGGCATTGTCACCAGTCGCGCCGGCCTGTCGAACCCAAGGCGAAAGGCACCGATGATGGTGGCGACGGAAACCGGCGGCACGTCGCTGGCGGTGTAGACCGGACGAAGTGGCTGCTGATGGCAAAGCAGATGCCACACGGCCCGTGCCGCCGATTGCGATGACAGCAGTGAGCGGTTTGCCGTCAGTGCACCCGTCGGCATCGGCAGAGCCGTGTCGGCGAGCCGCATCAGCGTCGCCAGGTTTCCTTTCATGCCGATCCCGTAGACCGGAGGCAGGCGCAATATGACGGCATCGGACCGGCCATGCGAAGCATAGGCGCCCAGCACGGCAATTTCCGCTTCGCGTTTGGAGCGTCCGTAGGCGTCTTGCGGCTCGGGGACCGTTTCTTCGTCGATCATTGCGCTGGCACCCGCGCCGATCACGGCCCGGATCGAGGATAGATGGATAAACCGTCCGCTTGCCTGAGCGGCGGCGGCATGCGCCAGCCGTGCGCTCAATTGCGCATTGGCTGCTCGAAAGTCGGCTTCGGTAGCATTGCCCCGGTCATTGTTCAGACCCGCGCAATGGATGACATCCGTAACATCCCTGGTCAGCGCCAGGAAGGCGGCGGCCGACGCATCGAAGCCGGGCATCGGTATTGCGTCGGAACCCGGATCAAGTCGCTCCGGTTGGCGCGAAGCGACGCGAAGCTCGACACCGGCCTCACGAAGTCGATGGACCACCTGGCGGCCGATGAAGCCCGTCGCGCCCGTAACCAGGACTTTCATTGTCTTTCCCACACCGTCTATCGGGCGGCTGGCGGAGGTGCCAGGCCTTCCACCCCTGATGGAGCGGTTTGGCCTTTCGCGGGTGGTACCGCGTCGGCCTCCACCCCTGATGGAACGGTTTGGCTCTCCATCAACGCAGCCTGGCGCCCGCAGGCAAGATACGTTCCCGACACCAGGAAGACCATGAAGACTGAATCCAGAATGTCATGACCGAGCAGGATTCCAGTCATTCCGGCGGTCAGGTAGGTGATGACGAGGGCGACAATCATGGTGGCGCCGAACCGCTCGATCGGATCGGCGCTGTTGCGCAGCACCAAAGCGGCGTTCCTGGCGGCGATCACGAAGATCGCCGCCAGCGTCAGCGCGCCCAGGAGCCCCGCTTGCACCAAGGCGGTCAGGAAGCCGTTGTGGAAATGATTGAACCCTGCGTCCAACCCGAACTGATCCTGAAAGCCCTGCTTGATCAAGAGATGGGTGGCACCCACCCCGTGTCCGAACAACGGCATCTCACGAAATGCCTTGAGGCCAATGTCCCAAAGGGCAACGCGCGCTCCCAAGGCTGTCGTATGGTCACCGTGGGCCATCGCAACCCAGTCGGAGTGCAGAAATGCGATACGTCCTGCTATCGTCTGGAAGCCGAAAGCCGCGATCGGAACCGCAATCGCGGCCAGCAGCAAAAGCAGGCGAACGGCACTTTTCCCTCTCAGCCCTCGCTGGTTGATCAGCAGAACGGCGACGCCGGCGATCAGCAGCGCCAGCCAGACAATGCGTGTACCGGAATAGACGATGGCGATCGTTCCGCCGAGCGCGGCGCAGATGAGGGCGATCCTGTATCTCTCTATGCCGGACAGGGCAGCAGCCACGCAGGTCACCACTGCAAGGCACAGGACCTCGGCGAAAACGATCGCATTCCCGGCCCCGCCCTCTGCGCGTATACCAAGCTGATACTGCTGGTAGACCGCAAGCAGCAGCGCGCCAAAACAGGCCGCCATGCTGGCCAGCACAATGATGCGGACGAGCATTGTCTTTTGCGAAATGCTCCAGGTTGAATAGGAGATGGGGAAAAGCAGAAAGGTGATCAGCGGCACAAGATGCCGTGCGTCCCCGACGATCGCGTGGTTGACGATGGACGCCAGGACATTGCTTGCGCAATAGGCATAGATCGCGATCGTCAGCGCCATCATCGCCCGGTCGACATTGAAGCGCCTTCTCTTCAAGGCGATCAACAGGACGGACCACAGTCCGCCGCCATTGAACACGAAGCTGACCGCGGATCCCAGGATCGGCGGGAAAAAAAAGCAAAGAATGGAGAAGTAGATATTGATCCGCGAAGGCGTGAATTGCTGCCTTATGGATGAAAGCCGGTTCAATTTTCGGCCCCGCTACTCCGGAGAAGTTTTATGCGCCACATACCTGTTGGTGAAATCGAATGTGCGCGCCTCGAAATTGCCCACCCTTGATGGCGCATCTGACCCGGTCCTAAAAGAGCGTATAGCGGCTGGGCCGCTGTTTCGATAGTGCGTGCGCATCGATTGCCGCTGAAGCCGGCGGTCGCGATCGGTCGACCCGGCTGCGGCGCGGGCGTGCGCTCATAGGCAATATTTTTCCTGCCTTTTCTCGGCTGGACGGCTTGCAAGCAGAAATTTCCGGGTTTTGGGACAGGTGTGGAAAATTTATTCTCGAACCGACCGCTGCCGGACTGGTCTTGCATTGTTCTGGACAGCGACGATCTGCTAGAACGCCCGCACGAAACACTTTGCTCAGAGGCGAAGCTTGAATCGGGCGTAAAAGGCCCGATGATTTAAACCAGGGTCTCTGTCGCGAGGCACGAGAGAACGCTTACAGTCCATGACCATTGCGCTGACGCATTTGCAGCGGCTTGAAGCCGAGTCCATTCACATATTCCGCGAGGTTGCGGCGGCCTTCACCAAGCCGGTCATGCTTTACTCCGTCGGCAAGGATTCGTCGGTGCTGATGCATCTGGCGATGAAGGCGTTCTATCCGGCCAAGCCGCCCTTTCCCTTTCTTCACGTCGACACCACCTGGAAATTTCGCGAGATGATCGCATTTCGCGATCAGATGGCGCAGAAGCTGGGTTTCGACCTTCTGGTTCATGTCAACGAAGACGGTGTGCGCGACAACATCAATCCGTTCGATCATGGTTCGAACACCCACACCCATGTGATGAAGACCGTCGCGTTGCGCCAGGCGCTCGACAAATACGGCTTCGACGCCGCCGTTGGCGGCCCCCGCCGCGACGAGGAAAAGTCGCGCGCGAAGGAGCGCATCTTCTCGTTCCGCAATGCCCAGCATGTGTGGGACCCGAAGAACCAGCGGCCTGAGATGTGGAAGATTTTCAACACGCGTATCGCGCAAGGGGAATCGATCCGCGTCTTCCCCTTGTCGAACTGGACCGAGCTCGACATCTGGCAGTACATTCTGCAGGAAAACATCCCGATCGTGCCGCTCTATTTCGCCAAACAGCGGCCGGTCGTCGAGCGCGATGGCATGTTGATCCTCAAGGACGACGAGCGCATGAAGCTGCGCCCCGGCGAAGTCGTGGAGAACCGGCTGGTGCGCTTCCGCACACTTGGCTGCTATCCGCTGACCGGGGCCATCGAATCCGACGCCGACACGCTCGAGGCCATCGTCGGCGAGATGCTGACGGCCCGCACCTCCGAACGGCAGGGTCGCCTGATCGACCGCGATGAAGCCGGCTCGATGGAAAAGAAGAAGCGCGAGGGGTATTTCTGACCATGCGCCACATCATGGCAAAGAGCCTCGCCCCTACGGACGGCGTCCGCGATTATCTGGCCGCGCAGGAGAAGAAGTCGCTGCTGCGCTTCCTGACTTGCGGTTCGGTGGATGACGGCAAGTCGACGTTGATCGGTCGCCTTTTATCCGACACCAAGCAGATTTTCGAGGACCAGCTCGCCGCGCTCGAGCGCGATTCGCGCAAGCACGGCACAACGGGCGACGACATCGACTTCGCGCTGCTGGTCGACGGCCTGGAGGCCGAGCGCGAGCAAGGCATCACCATCGACGTCGCCTACCGCTTCTTCGCCACGCCGAAGCGCAAGTTCATCGTCGCCGACACGCCCGGCCACGAGCAATATACCCGCAACATGGCGACAGGCGCATCGACCGCCGATCTGGCGATCGTGCTGATCGATGCCAGGCAGGGCGTGCTGCGCCAGACAAGGCGCCACTCGATCATCGCGTCGCTGCTCGGCATCCGTCACATCGTGCTGGCGGTCAACAAGATCGATCTTGTTGATTTTGACCAGGCGGTCTTCGACAGGATCGTCGAGGACTACCGGCAGTTTTCACGCGACCTCGGTTTCCAGACCGTCGCGCCGATCCCGATGTCGGCCCGCTACGGCGACAACGTCAGCGGCCGCTCCGAAAACACGCAATGGTATTCCGGCCCGACGCTGATCGAGCATCTCGAAACCGTCTCGGTAGACCAGGCCACAGCCGAACTGCCGTTCCGCTTTCCGGTTCAGTACGTCAATCGCCCCAATCTCGATTTTCGCGGTTTTGCCGGCACCATCGCGTCCGGAACGATCGCGCAAGGTGACGAGGTCGTCGTCGCCAAATCGGGCAAGTCCTCGCACGTCAAACGCATCGTCGCCTATGGCGGCGACCTCAAACAGGCGGTGGCCGGCCAGGCTGTAACGCTGGTCCTTGACGACGAGGTCGAGGTTTCCAGGGGCAACATGCTGGTTTCGCCGGCCGCCCGACCTCAGGTCGCGGACCAGTTCGCCGCCAACGTCGTCTGGTTCGACGAGCATGCGCTTCTGCCGGGCCGCTCCTATATCCTGCGCACCGAGACCGATCAGACCAGCGCCACCGTCACCGACTTGAAATACCGCATCAATGTCAACGACTTTGCCCATGAGGCGGCCAAGTCGCTTGAAATGAATGAAGTCGGCATCTGCAACATCTCGACGCGGGCGCCGATCGCCTTCGATCCGTTTGGCGAAAACCGTGCCACTGGCGCCTTTATCCTGATCGATCGCATCAGCAACGCCACCGTTGGCGCCGGCATGATCGTACATTCGCTGCGCCGCGCCGAAAACATCCATTGGCAATCGCTCGATGTCGGCAAGCGTTTGCGCGCCGACATGAAGAACCAGCGTCCCGCCGTGTTCTGGTTCACGGGGCTTTCGGGTTCCGGCAAGTCAACGATCGCCAACCTGTTCGAGAAGAAGCTGTTCGCCACCGGCCGCCATACCTATATTCTCGATGGTGACAATGTTCGTCACGGTCTCAATCGCGATCTTGGATTTACGGACGCCGACCGCGTCGAGAACATTCGCCGCGTCGCCGAAGTGGCCAAGCTGATGGCAGACGCCGGGCTGGTGGTCATCGTCTCCTTCATTTCGCCGTTCAGCGCCGAGCGGCGCATGGCCAGGGAATTGATGGCCGATGGCGAGTTCATCGAGGTGTTTGTCGACACGCCTTTCGAGGAATGCGCCAGGCGTGATCCAAAGGGCCTCTATGCTCGCGCGCTGAATGGCGAGATCAAGAATTTCACCGGTGTCGATTCGCCTTACGAGGCGCCGGAGAAACCGGAAATCCATCTGAAGACGCTCGGCAGATCGGCCGAAGAGATGGTAAATGCCCTGGAACACTGGCTGAACGAGCGTGACATTGCCGAAGACCAATATGACAATGGCGGCGGCATCTGACGACGTCTCGATGCTTGAAGTCTTCGAGCGGCTGGCGCTAGCGGCCGGGCGCGAAGTCATGCGCGTGTTCCACGCCGGCTGCGCCGTCCACCGCAAATCGGACTCCTCGCCAGTGACCGAGGCTGATCGCGAGAGCGAGAAGATCATTCTCGCGGGCCTGCGTGCCGCGTTCCCCGACATTCCCTGCGTGGCCGAGGAGGAAGCGGCCGCCGGTGTCATGCCGGGCGAACTTGGCGAGGCCTTCTTCCTTGTTGATCCACTCGACGGTACCAAGGAATTCGTCAACCGACGCACCGATTTCACCGTCAACATCGCCCTTGTCCGTCATGGCGTACCGGAAATCGGCGTCGTCTTCGCGCCATGCCGCGGCCGCTTCTTTTCCGGTTTGCCGGGCAGGGCGGAATCGCTTGAAATCGATGGTGAGTACAGGATCGTTTCTCGCCGGCCGATTTCGGCGAGAAACGCCGTGACGCCGCTGGCCGTGGTTGCCAGCCGCTCACACAATACGCCCGAAACCGAAGCCTATATTCGCGACCTCGGTGCCGCCGAGATCGTCTCGGTCGGTTCGTCGCTGAAATTCTGCCTTCTCGCCAATGCCGAGGCCGATCTCTATCCACGCTTCGGTCGCACCATGGAATGGGATACCGCGGCGGGTGACGCGGTGCTGCGTGCCGCCGGGGGCACGACGCGCACGCTGGACGGCAAGCCCTTGGCCTATGGCAAACGCAATCAGGCCGATGACGCGGATTTCGCCAACCCGCATTTCATTGCCAGCGGCAGGATTGCAACCGGGGAGCGTATCGAAAGTTGAGGTGAAAACCTCTGGTCTATGGCCTATCCTGTATCGACGTTCCCTGAGTCGGTAATTGAATGTCCTTTTTTCAGAAATGCCATGCCGTCATTTTGGGCGGCTTTCCGGTTTGGACCAGCAATCGTGATGAAATAATCCTCAGGATGTTGCTGGGCCTCTACGCCCTCGCTCCCGCCCTTTTCGTCTTCGTCGAAATGTCTCCGACGGTCCTGGCGCTGGTCGGGGGACTGATGGGCGCTCTTACCCTTTTGACCAAGGGAGTACGCTTTGGCAGGGCAACGATAGGCCTCGTCTTCGCTCTCGCTCTCCTGTCCGGCTTTGTTCTGTCGAGCGCCTTGTGGTCCGTCGACGCGAGCCGCTCTCTCTCGGCGGCGAAGGATGTGTTTGGCTACGCGGTCGCCGCCATACTGCTGGTTCATGGCATCCTCACGCTTTCAAGCGCTCAACGCGATCGGCTCGCGGGGGCCTCGCTGTTCGGCGTATTCATCGGCCTGGTGTCGGTGATGGGCTGGGAACTGTATTTTGCGTTCTTCACCGCGGATCCCCGATTTGTGGAAAATGTTTTCACCCTCCACAAGATCACGGTCTACGGAGCCTTTTTTGCCGTCATATTTCTTGCGCAGCCGAGGCTGGTCTGGAAAGGGCTTGCGGCTCTCTTTGCCGTCCTGACATTGCTCTACGGCCAATCGACCGGCGTCAATCTGGCGATTGTTGTCGTCGCGGTCATGTTTGTCATGCCCGCCAAATACCGCCACCACGCACTGGTCGGATTCTTCGCCGTCTATTTGTCTCTTGCCCTGATCGCCCCCTTCGTCATCTCGCCGCTGTTCGCCTACCTCAAAACAACGGGATGGCTGGCTTTCTATCCAGGCACGTTCGCCGCGCGCCTTGATCTTTGGCAGATGATCTCGCCCTCCATTGCGGACCAGCCGCTTCTCGGCCATGGCGCCAATACGATGAGAAACGCGGTGGGGGTTGTCGTGAACCCCACATATTATGCGCAGGTGGACCTCCCAAGCGCCCATAACATCGTATTCGATCTGTGGTACGAACTGGGAGCGCTGGGCATCATCGTGTATGGGGTGCTGCTGGCAGCGATCATAAGAGTGATCCGCCCTCTGAGCGGATCCTGCCATTTCATCGCCAGCAATTGCCTGATCATAGCCGTCGTCGAACTCTCGGTCGACCATCGGATCTGGTTGTCATGGGTGCTCGGCACCTTGGTATTCACAGCGAGCATCTGCATGGTGCAGTGCCGCTCCGTTACCGGACCGGGGACCGGTCACCGGACCACGAGACGCACTGCGACCCTCGCGGAATAACGGCGCGCGCGCGGCCGCCGCCCTATGCCGGTTCGGGAAACCCCGGCTGTCGGCGATTATTCGGCCGCGGCCTGCGCCGAGTTGGAGCCGATGTAGTTGCGGATTGTCTCGATGATCCGGTCTTGGTCGGCTTCGCTGAGATAGGGATGCATCGGCAGGCACAGGATCCGCTTCGGCAGGTCTTCCGAGACGGCAAGACCGGTCGGCGTGCGCGGGTAGTCGCGATAGGCGATCTGCTCATGCAGCGGCTTGACGTAGTAGATGACGGACGGAATGCCCTTTTCGCTCAAATACGCTTTGAGCCCGTCGCGTTTCGGCGTCTCGATCGCGTATTGCGCCCAGGCCGAGCGGCTGCCATCCAGGTTGCGGGCCGCGGTCACGATGTCGCCGAGGCCTTCAGCATAGCGCTGGGCTACCACTTGCCGCGCCACCATCTCTTCCTCGAGGATGGCGAGTTTCTCGATCAGGATTGCCGCCTGCAGCGTGTCGAGCCGTGAGTTGATGCCGACACGGACGTTGTCGTATTGCGTTTCGCCCTTGCCGTGGAAGGCAAAGGATCTCAACTGGTCGGCCAGAGCGTCATCATTGGTGAACATCGCGCCGCCGTCGCCATAGCAGCCGAGCGGCTTGGCCGGATAGAAGCTGGTCGAGCCGACATGGCCGAACGCGCCGCACATCCTGCCTTCGAGCGACCCACCCATCGACTGCGCGGCATCCTCGATCACCAACAGGCCTTCGCGATTGGCAATCGCCATGATCGCCTCATAGTCGGCGGCGAGGCCGAACAGGTCGACGGGAATGATCGCCTTCGGCTTCAGCCGGCCTTCTTTCTTGATCATCGCGATCGCCGCCTCGAGGCTGGCGATATCCACATTGTAGGTATTCGGATCGACATCGACGAAGACTGGTTCGGCCTTGGCCAGCGCCACCACCTCCGCCGTGGCGGCGAAGGTGAAGCTCGGCACGAACACCGCGTCGCCCGGGCCAATACCGGCCGCAAACAGCGGCAAAAGCAGCGCATCCGTGCCGTTGGCGCAGGCAACCACATGCTTGACGCCGATATAGGCGGCGAGCTTTTTCTCGAACTCGCCGACCTGGGGGCCAAGGATGTAGCGGCCGTCCTCGACGACATGGTCGATCGCGGCTTTCAGCCGGTCGCGGATACGTTCGCGCTGCGCGCCAAGATCGATGAACTGCATGTCGGCCTCAATGCCTGCCAATAACCGGCCCGCTGGTATCAGACTTGGCGCGGCTGAAAAAGCCGGCCGCGGACCGGGCGCATAGTGCAAGTGTCGCAGCCCGTTACCGTGCTTTGCCGGCGTATTGCCCCAAAAAGCCGGGAAACCGGGCTTGGCGGTACAATACAAGCCTCTTTTATCGCGGTTTTCCAGCGCATGGAAACATAAAGTGATCGCGCCGGAGGGCCGATCAGCCGATCTCGTGCCGCCAGGGGGGATTGGCGCCGGCTCGTGACACCGTCACCGCCGCCGCCTTGGCGCCGAGCGCCAATGCTTTGCGGATAGCGTCTTCGGACAGGGTGGAAATAGCCGTCTTCGTCAGCAGGCCTTGCTCATGCAGGGAGGCAAGGATGCCGGCGTTGAACGTGTCTCCGGCGCCGACGGTGTCGACCACCTTCACTGTCTCCGGCATGACGGTGACCCGGTGCTGCTTGCTGTAGCCAACGGCACCCTCGCTGCCATGCGTGACGACGATCAGTTTCGGGCCACGGTCGAGCCAATTGCGCACGACATCCTCGTGCGATCCGGCCTCGTCGAACCAGTTGAGGTCTTCGTCCGACAATTTGACGATGTCGGCCATGGCCATCATCTCCCTGATGCGCCTGAGGTGCTTGGCCTTGTCGGGGATGAAGTTCGGCCGGATGTTGGGATCGAGCATCATCACGCGAGCCTCGTGCTCACGCCGCATGAATTCCTCATAGGCCGATCCCGCCGGCTCCGAGATCAGGCTGATGGCGCCGAACAGCATCGCCTCGATCTCGCCGCCCAGTTGCGGCAGGTCCTCGATGGTCAGCATGCGACCGGCCGTGTTCTCGTCATAGAAGGTGTAGGTGGCCTGGCCGTTGTTCAGCCGCACGAAGGCCAGCGTCGTCGGCCGGGGCGAGGTGTGCGCGTAGGTCGAGCTGACCTTGCTCGCCCCCAGCGCATCGCGGAACTGGCCGCCGAACAGGTCCGACGACAGGCCCGAGAAGAAGCCGGCCGGCGCGCCGAGGCGGCCGAGCGCGATCGCGCTGTTGAAGACAGCGCCGCCGACATAAGGAGCGAAGGCCGGCTCATCCTGCGTGGTGGTGCGCGGCAGCATGTCGATCAGGGCTTCGCCGCAGCAGAGGATCATGGCTTCCTGGTCTCCGGCGGATAGATCACGCCCTTGCGGATGATGATGTTGGCGTAAAGCCGCGGCTCGCTTGTCGCGACGATGGCATGCGCCGATTTGACCCGTGCATAGAAGTCGGCGCCGGCCAGTGCAACCACCTTGCGTCCCGGCGCGCGTTTGGCGCAGATCGCCTCCATTTCACGATGGACAGGGTCGGCAAGCGACGGATCGCCTTTCACCGAGGCGCGAAACAGCGCCTCCGGCACGACATCGTCGACCGGAAGCAGCGTCAGTATCGCGTCGAGTACGGGAATGAGGGCATGGCCGTCGGTCCGGATGAGGCGTCTTGCCTGCTCCTGCGCCGGGTAGTTCCCGTCGACCAGGGCAATCTCGTCGCCATGGCCCATGGCCCGCAAAGTCGCCAGAAGCTCCGGACCAAGCAGCGCCGGGATGCCGATCAGCATTCAGGCGCTCCTGGCGATCGTCGTCGAACCGATGAGGAAGCGTTCGGAAAGCGGCAGGCTTGCGCCGCCGAGTGCCCGCGCATGGATGCCCACGCTCCCCTCGCGAACGGCCGGAAGTTTCAAGCCTTCGCCGTCGATCGCGTCGATTGCCGTCACGACCGCCTCGACCAGCCTTTGGCGTACGGCCTTCGGCATCCAGCCGTCGATGACCGCGGCCTCGAAATCGATGACCGAGGACGCCGCGACGATGGCGTAGGCGAGCGCCTGCGAGGCGCTGGCGATCCACGCGTCGAGTTCGGCGCCGATCTCTCCCCAATCCTCGGGTGAGGTCCACAGATAGGAAGCCTCGACGCCACGCGCATTGAGCGCTTTTTCCAGCATGGCGATCGAGGCCACGTCGATCAGCTGGGTCGGTTTTCCATCCGGCCCGGGCACGGGCATGGAGCCGAGCGCGCCGGCATTGCCGGTCGGGCCGCCGAAGAGCCGGCCATTGAGCACGATGCCGCCGCCGGCAAAGGCGCCGATGTAGAAATAGACGAAGTCACGCGCCGCGCCCGTCTGGCCGAAGACCAGTTCGGCGCCGCAGGCGGAGGTGGCATCGTTCTGCAGATAGACCGGAAAATCGCACTGCGCCTGGATATCGGCCCTGATGTCGCGATGGCGCCATTCGTCCATGACCTCGCGCGGCGCGCCGGCGGTGTCGGCCCAGTTCCAGAGTTCGAACGGCATGGCGATGCCAAGTCCGGCAATGCGCTTGTCCTGCGCCGGAGTCAGCGCGCCGCGCATCGTCTTCATGCCTGCCGTGACGAAGTCGACCGTCTCGCGCGGGGCAGGGTAGCGGTAGGAGTGCTGCAGCATCGAGCGCACATTGCCGAGAAAGTCGATCAGCACGAGTTCGGCGCTGCGGCGGCCGATCTTGAGGCCGATGAAGAAGGCGCCTTCGGGATTGAGCGCCATGGGGATCGAGGGCTGGCCGATCTTGCCGCGCAACGGCGCCTGGCGCACGAGCAGGCTTTCTTCCTCCAGCTCGCGCATGATGACGGACACCGTCTGCGCCGAAAGTCCGGTCATGCGGGCGATGTCGGACTTTGCCAGACTGCCATGCTGGCGCACCAGCGAAAGCACCAGGCGCTCATTGTGGTCGCGCATGCCGCTCTGGTTGGTGCCGCGGTGAATAAGGCTCTCATTCGCTTCGGGCGAACCTTGCCTCGCAGTGGCGGTCTCCACCCTGTTCCTCCCGTCGTTTCCCCTCAATGCTTTTGGGCCAGAATGAGTGAAGGGCGCAAGGCTGTCAATAATAAATAAGAGTGATTTAATTATTGACAGGAGGCTTTGTCTGGTGTTTTTTGATCGGGCATCCGCGCTGGGAGAAGTCGCCTGGATGCCGTGCGGGTGCCGGTTGGCCGGCATTCGAGAGTGTTCCACTGGGAGGAAATCGTGACCAATACAAAACTGTTGAAGTCCACCGTTTTCGCGGCGGCCGCGCTGGGTCTGATGGCGTTCGCTTCGTCCGCGTCCGCCGCCGGCGTCGGCGCCTGCCTGATCACCAAGACCGACACCAATCCTTTCTTCGTCAAGATGAAGGAGGGTGCGACCGCCAAGGCCAAGGAACTTGGCGTCGATCTCAAGACCTATGCTGGCAAGATCGACGGTGACAGCGAGAGCCAGGTAGCCGCGATCGAAAGCTGCATCGCCGACGGTGCGAAGGGCATTCTGATCACCGCGTCCGACACCAAGGGCATCGTGCCGACGGTGAAGAAGGCGCGCGACGCTGGCCTGCTGGTGATTGCGCTCGACACGCCGCTCGATCCGATCGATGCCGCCGACGCGACCTTCGCCACCGACAATCTGGAGGCCGGCAAGCTGATCGGCGCCTGGGCCGCCGCCACGCTGGGCGACAAGGCCAAGGACGCCAAGATCGGCTTCCTCGACCTCACCCCCTCGCAGCCGACGGTCGACGTGTTGCGCGACCAGGGCTTCATGATGGGCTACGGCATCGACGTGAAGGACCCCAACAAGATCGGCGATGAGACCGATCCGCGCATCGTCGGCCACGACGTGACGAACGGCAATGAAGAAGGCGGCCGCAAGGCGATGGAAAACCTTCTGCAGAAGGACAACACCATCAACGTCATCCACACCATCAACGAGCCGGCCGCGGTCGGCGCCTATCAGGCGCTCAAGGCCGTCGGCCTTGAAAAGCAGGTGCTGATCGTCTCGGTCGACGGCGGTTGCCCCGGCGTGAAATCGGTCGCCGAAGGCGTCATCGGCGCCACCTCGCAGCAATATCCGCTGCAGATGGCCGCGCTTGGCATCGAGGCGATCGCCGCTTTCGCCAAGGACGGCACCAAGCCGAAGCCGACCGAGGGCAAGAACTTCTTCGACACCGGCGTCAACCTCGTCACCGACAAGCCGGCCACGGGCGTCAAGTCCATCGACACCAAGGAAGGCCTCGCCAAGTGCTGGGGCTGATGCTGGTCTGACCGGCAACGACGAAACCTGGACGGTCGGGGCTTGATCCCCGACCGCTTCGGGTGGACGATAGGGTCGCGTGACCGCGAACAATCCCGGCGACAGACCGGAAAGGCGTGGACGGGCGTCGGCGACTGGCTGACACCCTACGGGGAGGAAACATGTCTCAAGCTCAGGAATTCGAGAAGGTTCTCTCGAGCAGCGACACAAGCGTTGCCGCTTTCGACGAGCACAAATCGGCAGTCAGGCGCATCCAGCACTTCCTGCATTCGACGCCGGCGGCGGTGCCGCTGATCGTGCTGGTTTTGTCGATCATCATTTTCGGCGTCACCATCGGCGGACGTTTCTTCTCGTCCTACACGCTGACGCTGATCCTGCAGCAGATCGCCATTGTCGGTATTCTGGGGGCCGCGCAGACGCTGGTCATCCTGACCGCCGGCATCGATCTGTCGATCGGCGTCATCATGGTGATTTCAGCAGTGATCATGGGCAATTGCGCCGTCAGCTATGGCCTGCCGAGCGTGCTCGCCGTGGCTATCGGTCTTGCGGCCGGTGCCGCCTGCGGACTGCTCAACGGGGTGCTGGTCGCCTACATGAAGCTGCCGCCCTTCATCGTGACGCTTGGCACCTGGAACATCGTCATGGCTACGAACTTCATCTATTCGGCCAATGAGACGATCCGCGACACGGACGTCGACATCCAGGCGCCATTGCTGCATCTGTTCGCCCTGAGCTTCAAGGTCGGCACCGCGGTGCTGACGGCTGGCGTGATCGCCATGGTCGCCCTGGTTCTGCTCCTCTGGTATGTGCTCAATCACACGGCATGGGGCCGCCATGTCTACGCCGTCGGCGACGACCAGGAGGCCGCCAAGCTGTCCGGCATCCAGACCAAGAAGGTGCTGATGACGGTCTACACCCTCGCCGGGCTGATCGCCGCTTTCGCGGCCTGGGTCTCCATCGGCCGCAACGGTTCGATCTCTCCGTCGGCCGCCGTCACCGACTACAATCTGCAGGCGATTACCGCCACGGTGATCGGCGGTATTTCTCTCTTCGGCGGGCGAGGCTCGATCCTGGGCACGCTGTTTGGCGCCATGATCGTCGGCGTCGTCTCCATGGGCCTCAACATGCTGGGCGCCGATCCGCAATGGAAAGTGCTGCTCACCGGTGTGTTGATCATCGGCGCCGTGGCGGTCGATCAATGGATCAGAAAGGTTTCGGCATAGTCATGACCCAGGAACCCATCCTCACCGCGCGCGGCTTGGTCAAGCGCTATGGTCGTGTCACCGCCCTCGATAATGCCGACTTCGACCTCTACCCCGGCGAGATCCTTGCCGTCATCGGCGACAATGGCGCCGGCAAGTCATCGCTCATCAAGGCGATTTCCGGCGCTGTCGTGCCCGACGAAGGCGAAATCCGGCTTGAGGGCAAAACCGTTGCCTTCAAGTCGCCGATGGAAGCCCGCGAAGCCGGCATCGAAACCGTCTACCAGAACCTGGCGCTGTCACCGGCACTGTCGATCGCCGACAACATGTTCCTCGGCCGCGAGATCCGCAAACCGGGTTTCCTTGGCCAGTGGTTGCGCATGCTCGACCGCCCGGCAATGGAAAAGCGGGCTCGTGACAAGCTCACCGAACTTGGCTTGATGACCATCCAGAACATCGGCCAGGCGGTGGAGACGCTCTCGGGTGGCCAGCGCCAGGGCGTGGCGGTGGCGCGCGCGGCCGCTTTCGGCTCGAAAATGGTGATCATGGACGAGCCGACGGCCGCACTTGGCGTCAAGGAGAGCCGCCGCGTGCTCGAATTGATCCTCGACGTGAAGAAACGCGGCCTGCCGATCGTGCTCATCTCGCACAACATGCCGCATGTCTTCGAGGTGGCCGACCGCATCCACATCCATCGCCTCGGCCGTCGCCTCGCCGTCATCGACCCCAAGCAATATACGATGTCCGATGCCGTTGCCTTCATGACAGGGGCAAAAGCGCCCCCGGAAGCCGCGTTGGCGGCCTGAAACGCCGACGTGCCGCAGGGTAAGCAGACAGGGGTCTCCTCTAAATCGATTGAAAACATGCTGCAATGCACTAGGATGGGCTGGGCGAAACGGTGAAAGCCGGTATGATCAGGTCAAACGAACGAGAGGCGATATGACATCCGCCATGACGATCGAAGCCCCCACTCTCGACAACCCCGACCCCAAGACGCTCGCCGAAGAAGTCTTGATGTCGCTCAAATACAGGGTCGGCAAGGACACCACCGTCGCGACCCAATACGACTGGCTGACCGCCTCGATCAAGGTCGTGCGCGACCGCGTGGTCGACCATTGGATGCAGGCGACCAAGGAAGCCTACGACCAGCAGGAAAAGCGCGTCTATTACCTCTCGCTCGAATTCCTGATCGGGCGTCTGATGCGCGATGCCTTTTCCAATCTCGGCCTGATGGAGAACATGCGTGAGGCGCTGTCCTCGCTCGGTGTCGATCTCGACCTGATGGCGGCGCTGGAGCCCGATGCCGCGCTCGGCAATGGCGGCCTCGGCCGGCTCGCCGCCTGCTTCATGGAAAGCATGGCGACGGTCGACATCCCCGCCCACGGCTACGGCATCCGCTACGCCAACGGCATGTTCCGGCAGGAAATCCACGATGGCTGGCAGGTCGAGCTGCCCGAGACCTGGCTCGACCACGGCAATCCCTGGGAGTTCGAGCGGCGTGAGCGCTCCTTCGAGGTCGGCTTCGGAGGTTCGGTCGAATCGATCACCTCCAGGGATGGCCGCCTCGAACGCCATGTCTGGAAGCCGAGGGAGCATGTTCTGGCGGTCGCCTATGACACGCCCGTGGCCGGCTGGCGCGCCAAGCGCGTCAACACGCTGCGCCTGTGGTCCGGCATGCCGATCGACCCGATCCGGCTCGACAAGTTCAACGCCGGCGACCACATCGGTGCGCTGGCCGAAAGCAACAAGGCCGATGCGCTGTCGCGGGTGCTCTATCCAGCCGATTCCCACATGGCCGGACAGGAACTCAGGCTCAGGCAAGAATATTTCTTCTCCACCGCCTCGCTGCAGGACATCGTCCAGCGGCATCTGAGCCAATATGGTGATCTCAAGTCGCTGCCCGACAAGGCGGCGATCCATCTCAACGACACCCATCCGGCGATCGCCGTGCCCGAACTGATGCGGCTTCTGATGGACGTCCACGGCATGGATTTCGATCTCGCCTGGGATATCACCAAGCGCACCTTCGGCTACACCAACCACACGTTGCTGCCCGAAGCACTGGAAAGCTGGCCGGTGCCGCTGTTCGAGCGGCTTTTGCCGCGTCATATGCAGATCGTCTACGCCATCAACGCGCAGGTGCTGCTCGAAGCCCGCGCCACCGATCAGTTCTCGGACGAGCAGATCAGCCGTATCTCGCTGATCCAGGAGAATGGCGACCGCCGGGTGCGCATGGGCAATCTGGCCTTTGTCGGTTCGCATTCGATCAACGGCGTGTCGGCGCTGCATACCGAGTTGATGAAGGAGACGGTCTTCGCCGATCTGCACCGGCTCTACCCCGACCGCATCAACAACAAGACCAACGGCATCACGCCGCGGCGCTGGCTTATCCAGTGCAATCCCGGCCTCACCGGGCTTGCACGCGAGGCGATCGGCGATCGCTTCATGGATAACATCGAGGCGATCAAGGGGCTCGATCCCTTGGCCGACGACGCGGCCTTCCGCGAAAAATTCGCCGCCGTGAAGCGCCAGAACAAGGTGAGGCTTGCCAACCTGGTCGCCGACCGCCTCGGCCTCAAGCTCGATCCTTCGGCGCTCTTCGACATCCAAGTCAAGCGTATCCATGAATACAAGCGCCAGCTCCTCAACATCCTCGAGGCGATCGCGCTCTATGACCAGATCCGTTCGCATCCCGAGCGCGACTGGATGCCGCGTGTGAAATTCTTCGGCGGCAAGGCAGCGCCCAGCTACCACAACGCCAAGCTGATCATCAAACTGGCCAACGACGTCGCCAGGGTGATCAACAGTGACCCTTCGGTGCGCGGCCTGCTGAAGGTCGTGTTCGTACCGAACTACAATGTCAGCCTGGCCGAGGTGCTGATGCCGGCCGCCGATCTCTCGGAGCAGATCTCGACCGCCGGCATGGAAGCCTCCGGCACCGGCAACATGAAGTTCGCGCTGAACGGCGCGCTGACCATCGGCACGCTCGACGGCGCCAATGTCGAGATCAAGGAGCATGTCGGCGACGACAACATCTTCATCTTCGGCCTCACCACCGAAGAAGTCGCCGATCGACGCAACAATGGCTACAATCCGCGCGGCGTCATCGAGGCATCCCCCGAACTGGCGCAGGCGGTCGCGGCCGTTTCATCAGGCGTCTTCTCGCCCGATGATCCCAATCGCTATCGCGACCTGATCAACGGCCTCTACGACAGCGACTGGTTCATGGTCGCGGCGGATTTCGACGCCTATGCCACCTGCCAGCGCGAAGTCGATGCGGTCTGGCGCAACAGCCCGGACTGGTACGCGCGCGCCATCCGCAACGTCGCGCGCGTCGGCTGGTTCTCCTCCGATCGCACGATCCGCCAATACGCGAAAGAAATCTGGAACGTGCCCGTCTGATATGATTGCATGAGACCACGAGCAATGTGGCTTGAAACAAAAGACTGAAAGCATGATTCCGAAAACTGGACTTCGGTTTTCGGAAAAGATTATGCTCAAACAAGGAGATAGAGCCCCATCCCGATCCCGTCGGGATGGAACCGGCTCTAGGTGCCCGGGGAGGGCGACCGCCTGATGAGGAAGCCGCGCGCGACCGCTGCGACAAGCGGGCCGGACGGACTGGCGCCAGCCAGCGATGTCGAGGCGATTGTCGCCGGTACGCACGGAGATTCGTTCGCGATCCTTGGTGTCCACGAGATTGGCAAGAGCCTCTTTGCCCGGTGCTTCGTTCCGCACGCCGAATCCGTCACCGCCTATACGCTGACGGGCATTGAGGCCGGTGCGTTGTCGCGGCGCGACGATGCCGGGTTTTTCGAGGGCAAGCTGTCGATCAAGAAGCGCCAGCCGCTACGTTACCACGCGCGCAATGAAGGCGGCGACTGGTGGCTGACCGATCCCTATTCATTCGGCCCGGTGCTCGGGCCGATGGACGATTACTACATCGCCGAGGGTTCGCATCTCAGGCTGTTCGACAAGCTCGGCGCGCATGTCATCGAGCATGAGGGTGCCACGGGCGTGCATTTCGCCGTCTGGGCTCCCAATGCCAGGCGCGTCTCGGTGGTCGGCGATTTCAACGACTGGGACGGCCGCCGGCATTCGATGCGCGAGCGTCGCGATACCGGCATCTGGGAGCTGTTCATTCCCGACATCGGCGCCGGCCGGCCCTACAAATACGAGATCATCGGTCCCGATGGGGTAAGATTGCCGCTGAAGGCCGATCCGTTCGCGTTCAAATCGGAACTGCGCCCGGCCACGGCCTCGGTCGTTGCCGTGCCGCCGGCGCACGAGTGGGGCGATGAGGCGCATCGCAATTTCTGGCGCAACGCCGACCCCCGGCGCGAAGCCATCTCGATTTACGAGGTCCATGCCGGTTCCTGGCAGCTTCGTGACGACGGCACCTTCCTGTCATGGGATGAACTGGCCGAGCGGCTGATCCCCTATGTGGTCGAGACCGGTTTCACCCACATCGAATTCCTGCCGATCTCCGAACATCCCTACGATCCGTCCTGGGGATACCAGACCACCGGCCTCTACGCGCCTTCGGCCCGCTTCGGCGATCCGGACGGATTTGCCCGTTTCGTCGACGGCGCCCACCGCGCCGGCATCGGCGTCATCCTCGACTGGGTGCCGGCGCATTTTCCGGTCGACGAGCACGGCCTGGTCCATTTCGACGGCACCGCGCTCTATGAGCATGCCGATCCGCGCAAGGGCTTCCATCCCGACTGGAACACCGCGATCTACAATTTCGGCCGCCGCGAGGTGGTGTCGTTCCTCGTCAACAACGCGCTGTTCTGGGCCGAAAAATACCATGTCGACGGTCTTCGCGTCGACGCAGTCGCCTCGATGCTCTACCTCGATTATTCGCGCAAGCAGGGCGAATGGATCCCCAACGAGAAAGGTGGCCGCGAGAACCTCGAAGCGGTCGGCTTCCTGCAGAAGATGAACAAGGAGGTCTACGGCCACCATCCCGGTGTCATGACCATCGCCGAGGAATCGACCTCATGGCCGAAGGTTTCGGCGCCGGTCCATGAGGGCGGGCTGGGCTTCGGCTTCAAATGGAACATGGGCTTCATGCACGACACGCTGGAGTACTTTTCCAAGGAGCCGATTTTCCGCAAGCACCACCACAACGAGCTGACCTTCGGCCTGACCTACGCCTTCTCGGAAAATTTCGTGCTGCCGCTCTCGCATGACGAGGTCGTGCACGGCAAAGGCACGCTGCTGGGCAAGATGGCCGGCGACGATTGGCAGAAATTCGCGACCTTGCGTGCCTATTACGGCTTCATGTGGGGTTATCCCGGCAAGAAGCTTTTGTTCATGGGCCAGGAATTCGCGCAGCGCCGCGAATGGAGCGAGGCGCGCGCGCTTGATTGGAACCTGCTCGATTTCCGGCCGCATCGCGGCGTCTGGCAGACGGTGCGTGATCTCAACTATCTCTACCGCTCGCGCCCGGCCCTGCATGGCCGCGACTGCGAGCCGGAAGGGTTCTCCTGGCTGATCGTCGACGACAGCCAGAATTCGGTGTTCGCTTGGGTGCGCAACGCTCCCGGCGGCAATCCGGTCGCCGTCATCTCCAATTTCACGCCGGTGCCGCGCGACAATTATCGCGTGCCGCTGCCGAAGGCCGGCAAGTGGCGCGAGATCATCAACACCGACGCTTCCGAATATGGCGGCTCCGGCATGGGCAATGGCGGCACGGTCGAGGCAAGGGCGGAGGGCAAGAGCATCTCGGCAACGATGCTTCTGCCGCCGCTGTCGACGATCATGCTCGAGTTCGTTGCCGATTGAGCCGTCGGCCGGGATGTGGCGAGACTGAGTAACTTGGGAGGGTATACATGGCAGACTTGAAAAGAACCCAGCCGCTGGCCCGCGACGCCATGGCCTATGTGCTGGCCGGCGGGCGCGGCAGCCGCCTCAAGGAATTGACCGACCGGCGCGCCAAGCCGGCGGTCTATTTCGGCGGCAAGACGCGCATCATCGATTTCGCGCTCTCCAATGCCTTGAATTCCGGCATCCGCCGCCTCGGCGTCGCCACGCAGTACAAGGCGCATTCGCTGATCCGCCACCTGCAGCGCGGCTGGAACTTCCTGCGGCCCGAACGAAACGAGAGTTTCGACATCCTGCCGGCCAGCCAGCGCGTCTCGGAAACGCAATGGTATGAAGGCACGGCCGACGCCGTCTACCAGAACATCGACATCATCGAGGCCTATGGCCCGGAATACATGGTGATCCTGGCCGGCGATCACATCTACAAGATGGATTACGAGCTGATGCTGCGCCAGCATGTCGACGCCGGCGCCGACGTCACGGTCGGCTGTCTCGAAGTGCCGCGCATGGAGGCTGTCGGCTTCGGCGTCATGCATGTCGATGCCAAGGACAACATCATCGCCTTCGTCGAAAAACCCGCCGATCCGCCCGGCATTCCGGGCAATCCGGAATTCGCCTTGGCCTCAATGGGAATCTACGTCTTCAAGACCAAGTTCCTGATGGAGCAGCTGCGCCGCGACGCCGCCGAACCGGGCTCCAGCCGCGACTTCGGCAAGGACATCATCCCCTATATCGTCACGCACGGTAAGGCGATCGCGCACCGCTTCACCAAGTCCTGCGTGCGCTCGACCGCCGAGAACGAGGCCTATTGGCGCGATGTGGGAACGGTCGATGCCTATTGGGAGGCCAATATCGACCTGACCGATGTGACGCCGGAGCTCGATCTCTACGATCGCGACTGGCCGATCTGGACTTATGCGGAATTGAAGCCGCCGGCGAAGTTCGTCCATGACGAGGATGGCAGGCGCGGTTCCGCCATCTCGTCGCTCGTCTCGGGCGACTGCATCGTCTCCGGCGCCTCGCTGAAGAAAAGCCTGATCTTCACCGGCGCGCGCATCAATTCCTATTCGACGCTGGAAGAAGTCGTCATGCTGCCCGACGTTCATGTCGGCCGGAACGCAAAGTTGAAGCGCGTCGTTATCGACCATGGTGTTAGGATACCCGAAGGGTTGGTGGTCGGAGAGGATCCCGCGCTCGACGCCAAACGCTTCCGCGTTTCGGAAAAAGGCATCTGTCTGGTCACCCAGGACATGATCGACAAGCTGAAATTGTAGCGGAGTGGGGGTGTAGCGGATGCAGGTTCTGTCGGTCACGCCAGAGATTTTCCCGCTGATCAAGACCGGTGGGCTCGCCGACGTGACGGGGGCGCTGCCGATCGCGCTGGCCGCCAAGGGCGTCACCATGCGCACGCTCATCCCTGGCTTTCCGACCGTCATGGGCGCCTTCAAGAACATGGGCGCCTTCAAGAAAAAGAAGGCTGTCTATCAGTACCCCTCGCTGCAAGGTGGCAAGGCCTCGGTGCATGCTGTCCAGATCGCCGGGCTCGATCTGTTCGTGCTCGACGCGCCGCATCTGTTCGATCGTCCCGGCGGGCCCTATGGCAATGCCTCGGGCGCGGACTGGCCGGACAATTGGCGGCGCTTCGCGGCCCTAAGCCAGGCCGGCGCCGATATCGCCGGCGGCGCCATTTCGGGCTACCTGCCTGATGTCGTCCACGCCCATGATTGGCAGTCGGCGATGACGCTGGCCTATATGCGCTATGGCAAGGCGGTCGGCACGCCGTCGATGATGACCGTCCACAATCTCGCCTTCCAGGGCCAGTTCGGCGCCGGCATCTTCGGCGAGCTCGGCCTGCCGGCGGCGGCGATGGCGCTTGACGGCGTCGAATATTATGGCGGTGTCGGCTTCCTCAAGGCCGGCCTGCAGGCCGCCTGGGCGATCACCACGGTGAGCCCGACCTATGCGCAGGAGATCCGCTCGCCAGAATTCGGCATGGGCCTCGACGGCCTCATCAACATGCGCTCGAGCGATCTCCATGGCATCGTCAACGGCATCGACACCGCCATCTGGGATCCGGCGACCGACAAGCATCTTGTATCGACCTATACGGCCGAAACGTTGAAGGGCCGCGCGCCCAACAGGGCCGCCGTCGAGGACCGTTTCGGCCTCGACCGTGACGACAGCCCGATCGTCTGTGTCATCAGCCGGCTGACCTGGCAGAAGGGCATGGACATATTGGCGACAGTGGTCGACGGCATCGTCGCGACAGGCGCCAGGCTGGCCATACTGGGCTCGGGTGACGCCGGCCTCGAAGGCGCGCTTCTGGCTGCGGCCGCGCGCCACCGTGGCCGCATCGGCGTCGTCGTCGGCTATGATGAGGGGCTGTCGCACGTCATGCAGGGCGGCTGCGACGCCATCGTCATCCCCTCGCGCTTCGAGCCCTGCGGGCTGACGCAGCTTTACGGCCTGCGCTATGGCTGCGTGCCGGTCGTCGCCCGCACCGGTGGCCTCGCCGATACCATCATCGACGCCAATGAGGCAGCGATTGCCGCCGGCGTGGCGACCGGCTTCCAGTTTACTCCCAACAATGGCGGCGCGCTGCTGCACGCCATCCGCCGCCTGGCCGACGCCCATGCCAGTCCCGCAACCTTCGAGACCATCCAGCGCCAGGGGATAAAGACCGATGTGTCGTGGGATCGAAGCGCCGAAAAATACGTCGAACTCTATCGCCTGCTGCTTTCGAAAAGGGTTGCCTGAAGCATGATACGCACCGTCCCCACCAAGCCCTATCTCGACCAGAAGCCCGGCACGTCGGGGCTGCGCAAGAAGGTGCCAGTGTTCCAGCAGGAGCACTATGCCGAGAACTTCATCCAGTCGATCTTCGACGCGCTCGACGGATTTGCCGGCAAGACCCTGGTGATCGGCGGCGACGGCCGCTTCTACAACCGCGAGGTCATCCAGAAGGCCATCGCCATGGCCGCTGCCAACGGTTTCGGCAAGGTGATGGTCGGGCAGGGCGGCATCCTGTCGACGCCGGCTGCCTCGCACGTCATCCGCAAATACAAGACCTTCGGCGGCATCATCCTGTCGGCCAGCCACAATCCCGGCGGGCCGCATGAGGATTTCGGCATCAAGTACAATGCCGGCAATGGCGGCCCGGCGCCGGAAAAGCTGACCGACGCGATCTTCGAGAAGACCAAGGTGATTTCGAGCTTCAAGATCGCCGACATCGATCCGATCGACATCGATACGGTCGGCACCGTCAAGGCCGGCGGCATGACCGTCGAGATCATCGATCCGGTCACCGATTATGCCGAACTGATGGAAAGCCTGTTCGATTTCGACGCGCTGCGCAAACTGTTCAAGTCGGGTTTCCGCATGCGCTTCGACGCCATGCATGCGGTGACCGGACCCTATGCCAAGGAAATACTGGAAAACCGCCTCGGCGCCCTGAACGGAACTTGCCGCAATTTCAAACCGCTGCCCGATTTCGGCGGCCATCACCCCGATCCCAACCTGGTCCATGCCAAGCACCTCTATGACGAGATGATGGGACCGGATGCACCGGATTTCGGCGCTGCTTCCGACGGCGACGGCGACCGCAATCTGATCATCGGCAAGGGTATTTTCGTCACCCCGTCGGATTCGGTGGCCATGCTCGCCGCCAATGCCCGCCTGGCGCCGGGCTACAAGGACGGGTTGAAGGGCATTGCCCGCTCGATGCCGACCAGCGGCGCGGCCGACCGCGTCGCCCACGCGCTCGGCATCGGCATCTACGAGACGCCGACCGGCTGGAAGTTCTTCGGCAATCTGCTCGACGCCGGCATGGCGACGATCTGTGGCGAGGAAAGCGCTGGCACCGGTTCCAACCACGTCCGCGAAAAGGACGGACTATGGGCGGTGCTCCTGTGGCTCAACATCCTGGCGGCGCGCGGCGAAAGCTGCAAGCAGATCGTCACCGAACACTGGGCGACTTATGGGCGCAATTATTATTCGCGGCACGACTACGAGGAGGTCGAGAGCGACCGCGCCAATGCGCTGGTCGACGAACTCAGGGCCAAGCTCGGCTCGCTGCCCGGCACCAGCGTGCGCGGCCTGAAGATCGCCAATGCCGACGATTTTGCCTATCACGATCCGGTCGACGGCTCGACCAGCGAGCACCAGGGCATAAGGGTGCTGTTCGAAGGTGGCTCGCGCGTCGTTTTCCGCCTCTCCGGCACCGGCACTTCTGGCGCGACCCTGCGCGTCTATATCGAGCGCTACGAACCGGACAAAGCGAGGCACGACCTCGACACGCAGGTGGCGCTCGCCGACCTGATTTCAGCGGCCGATGACATCGCCGGCATCAAGAGCCATACCGGTCGCAACAAACCAAGCGTGATTACTTGAGGGTGGCCGCCATGGCTTCGTCATCCACGGGCGGAGCAAGGAGCATAGCGACGCGGCGTAGACCGGAGGATCCATGCCGTGACATCAAGGCGTTGTCACGGTGCGACGCCCTGCTCGGCCTGGCCCTTGGTTTAAGGTCACGGCATGGATCCCAGGGTCTCCGCGACGGAGCTTCGCACCTGCTTCGCCCAGGGATGACGAAGTCGGGGAGGGCTCGGCTAATCTCCAACGTTTGCAAGACCCGACAAGGCCGACACCTTTGACCCACCTCGGCGCCACCATCACTCCCGAAGGCATCCGCTTTGCCGCATGGACCTCGTCGGCCCGCCGCCTCTGGGTCTCGATCTTCGACGAGCAGGGCAACCGCGAACGCGATCGCCTTGAGCTGAAGCCGGAAGGCGACGGCGTGCACGCGCTCTTCGTCGCCGGCCTGGCCGAGGGCACGCGCTACGGCCTGCGTGCCGACGGCGACTATGCACCCGAGCGTGGGCTGTGGTTCGACCCCGACAAGCTGCTCGTTGATCCCTATGCAGTCGAAATCGACCGGCCTTACGCCTATCACTGGCGGCTCGCCGCGCGGCGCAATGAGGGCGCCGATACCGCGTCGCTGATGCCCAAGACCGTGGCCAAAGCCTTGCCGACGGTTCCGACGACCCTGCCGCCACTGTTTCGTCCGGGCGGCCTGATCTACGAACTGAACGTGCGCGCCTTCACCAGGCTGCATCCGGATGTGCCGCAAGAAATGCGCGGTACGATCGCCGCGCTTGCCCATCCGGCCATCATCGAGCATCTGCAAAAGCTCGGTGTTTCCGCCGTCGAACTGATGCCGGTGACGGCTTCGATCGACGAGCGGCATCTGCCGCCGCTCGGCCTGAGGAACGCCTGGGGCTACAATCCCGTTACCTTCATGGCGCTCGACCCGCGCCTCGCATCCGGCGGCCTGGCTGAATTGCGCGACACCGTTGCGGCGTTACGTCAGGCTGGTATCGGCACCATTCTCGACCTCGTCTTCAACCATACGGGCGAAAGCGACCGGCTGGGACCAACGCTTTCGCTGCGTGGCCTCGACAACCAGGCCTACTACAGGCACCGGCAAGATGGCGGGCTGGTCAATGACACCGGCACCGGCAACACGATCGCCTGCGATCATCCGGTGGTGCGCGAAATGGTGCTCGACACGCTGCGTCATTTCGTGCGCAAGGCCGGCGTCGACGGTTTCCGCTTCGACCTGGCGCCGGTGCTGGGCCGCGTCGATGGCGCCTTCGATCCGCAAGCACCTCTGCTCCAGGCCGTCACCCATGATCCGGTGCTTGCCGACCGCGTGCTGATCGCCGAGCCTTGGGACATCGGGGCAAACGGCTATCAACTGGGCAATTTCCGGGCGCCATACCTGGAATGGAACGACCGCTACCGCGACGATGTCAGACGCTTCTGGCGCGGCGATGCCGGCATGATCGGTGCTCTCGCCACGCGCCTTGCCGGTTCGTCCGACGTGTTCGACAGGGCAGGGGAGCCGGCAAGCCGTAGTGTGAACTTCATCGCCGCCCATGACGGCATGACGCTGGCCGACATCGTCGCCTATGAGCGCAAGCACAACGCGGCCAATGGCGAGCAGAACCGTGACGGCCACAACGAAAACCTGTCCTGGAACAATGGCGTCGAGGGGGACACGAACGAAGCAGCGATCAGCAAGGCGCGCTTCGACGACCAGCGCGCGCTGCTCGCCACTCTGTTCGCCTCGCGCGGCACCATCATGCTGACGGCAGGCGACGAGTTCGGCAGAACGCAGCAAGGCAACAACAATGCCTATGCGCAGGACAACGCCATCACCTGGCTCGACTGGGCGAGGCGGAGCCTCGAACTGGAGCAATATGTGTCGGCGCTTGCCGCGCTTCGGCGCGCGGTGCCCATGCTGTCGGATACGCGTTTCCTGACCGGGCAACCGTCAAGCGCGTCCGACATCCCCGATGTCTCGTGGCTGAGCGAGACGGGCGCTCCGCTCGGCGAGACCGATTGGAACGACCCCGGCCGGCATCGCCTCGTCATGCTGCTTGGCGGCGAGGACGGCAGGCTTGCCATCATCATCAATGGTGACCGCCGCCAATGCGTCTTCACCTTGCCGGCGCGAGATGGCTTCCAGTGGCGCCCGGCAATCGAGACACAGGCGATCGACCTTCTGCGTCCGTTGCCGGGCCGTAGCGTCAATTTCATGATCGACGGCCGGACCGGAAACGGTGGCGCCGGGAAGGGTTCATAATGGCTGACGACAATGCCAGGCAGGGGGCCGAGTGGTGGCGAGGCTGCGTCATCTATCAGGTCTATCCACGCTCGTTCCAGGACACGACCGGCGACGGCAGCGGCGATCTCGGCGGCATCACGTCAAGGCTCGCCCATATCGCCTCGCTCGGCGTCGATGCTGTCTGGCTGTCGCCCTTCTTCAAGTCGCCGATGGCCGACATGGGCTACGACGTGTCGGATTATCGCGATGTCGACCCGATGTTCGGCACATTGGCGGATTTTGATGCGCTGATCGCCGAGGCGCACCGGCTCGGCCTGAAAATCATCATCGACCAGGTGCTGTCGCATTCATCCGACAAGCATGAATGGTTCATCGAAAGCCGCACCAGCCGCGACAACGCCAAGGCCGACTGGTACGTCTGGGCCGACGCCAGGCCTGACGGCTGCGCGCCCAACAATTGGCTGTCGGTCTTCGGGGGGCCATCCTGGGAGTGGGACGCGACCCGCCGGCAATATTACATGCACAATTTCCTCGCCGCTCAACCGGACCTGAACTTCCACAATCTGGAGGTCCAGGACGCGTTGCTGGACACGGTGCGGTTCTGGCTCGATCGCGGTGTCGACGGTTTTCGGCTGGATACGGTCAACTACTATGTCCACGATCGTTGGCTGCGCGGCAATCCGCCCTTGGCCTCGAGCGTCGCCGGCACCAACACGGAAACCAACACCTACCTCTATCAAGAGCATCTGTTCGACAAGACGCAGCCGGAGAACCTGGCCTTCCTGCGGCGCTTTCGTGCGTTGCTCGACGAATATGACGACCGCGCCGCTGTCGGCGAGATCGGCGATGAAGGCCGCTCGCTGCAGACGCTCGCCGCCTACACCTCCGGCGGCGACAAGCTTCAGATGAGCTACACGTTCGACCTGCTCGGCTCGCAATTTTCGGCCGCGCATGTGCGCGGCTGCGTCGAGGCCTTCGAAAGCGCGGTTGTCGATGGCTGGGTCTGCTGGGCGTTTTCCAACCATGACGTGGTGCGCCATGTCAGCCGCTGGACGCGGCCGGATGGCGATCCCGACGCCGTGGCCAGATTCTCGATCCTGTTGCTGTCTTGCCTGCGGGGTTCGATCTGCCTCTACCAGGGCGAGGAGCTCGGCCTTGAGGAGGCGGAGCTTGCCTATGAGGATCTGCGCGATCCTGTCGGCATCCGTTTCTGGCCGGGCGTGAAGGGCAGGGATGGTTGCCGCACGCCGATGGTCTGGGAGGCCGGCGCCGACAATGCGGGCTTTTCCACCGCAAAACCATGGCTGCCTGTGCCGGCAAGCCATCGCGCCCGGGCAGTCGATGTGCAGAACGGCGAGGAGCAATCCGTGCTGTCGGCCTACCGCTCGGCGCTCGCCTTGCGCAGGCGGCATCCGGCGCTGATCAGCGGTTCGATCCGCTTTCTCGACGCTGAAGGCGACGTGCTCGCCTTCATCCGCGAAAATGGCGGGGAGAGGCTGCTGTGTGTCTTCAATTTCGCGGGGGAACCGGTGACTTGGCGAGTACCCGCGGATGTCGGAAGTGTCGCCGCAACCATAGCCGGCGCCGCTGTCGGGGACAGCGAGGTCTCACTGCCAACGCTGGGCTGTTTCCTCGGTCAGGTCGGCTGACCGGTCTCTCAGGTTCTACTGGACGAGCACCGCCCGCCCGCAGGTCGCCCCGGTGACGCGCACGTCGGCCTGGCCGACACCGACGCCAAGTGCCGACAACACATTGTAGAGCAAGTCGTCAACGGGCGCTGTTACAGTGTTGAGCAGAGCCACCACCGCCGGTTTGACAGCTCCGAGCAGGGCGGTCAGATCGATGCCCAAACCAAGCGCATTGACCGAAAGCGACAGGTTGCTGATCAGCGACGTGGTGAGCGACTGCGAGATGTTTCGCGTCGAAACGGTCTTGATCGTCTTGTTGGCGATGTCGGTCGCGTTGAATGTCAGGGTCTGCGGGCTGTTGTTGGTGATCGCGGTGGCGGCCGAACCCGTCACCTGGATCAGCGGGATGTTGATCAACAACAGCTTCAGGCTCACATCGGCGATGTTCGCATCAGTGAAAGTCTGGGGGTGGCTAAAATCGGCGAAGCCGGAGGGGTTGTTGCTGTTGGCCAGGTTCAACTGGGCAATGCCGGGGTGCGCGGCGATGGAGACGTTGATGCTGGATGGCCCTGTCGGGCAACTTATGTCGGTCAGCTTGGCCTCGGCATAGGCGACTTCCACATTGAGCGGCAGATTGA
The DNA here is from genome assembly GCF_020165665.1 of Mesorhizobium sp. BH1-1-4. Lineage (NCBI taxonomy): Bacteria > Pseudomonadati > Pseudomonadota > Alphaproteobacteria > Hyphomicrobiales > Phyllobacteriaceae > Mesorhizobium > Mesorhizobium sp. BH1-1-4. The sequence continues at coordinate 3,528 of NZ_JAIUIN010000022.1, read as the reverse complement.
CGGCCAGCAGACTGATGCCGCCGCCGAGGCCGGGCGTGCCGATACCGACGGAGGCCGTGAGTTTGATGCGCGTCTGGGCGGTCCGAACCACGGAGCCGATACCGTCGATCGCCAGCCAGGGCGAGGATTGCATCGGTTCGCCGATGGCGATGTCGAGTTTGGTGGAGAGCAATCCCGGGACGGTGGCGCCGAGATCGACCGCGGCCTGGTTGGTGCCGTTGGCGAGCACGGCCGCCGCGGTCAGCATTCCCATGGCGCTTGCATCGACGCCAAGGCCGGTCGGCTGTTGTCCGAGGCCCAGGCTGCCGACGGATCCAAGGTCGACAAGACTGCTGAGCGGGATCTTGACGGTGCTGGTAGACTTGGAGGCGATCGTCTGCAGGGCGACCTTTGCCGTATTGCCGAGGCCGGGAACATTGGCCATGGCAGTGGCGATCTGGCCGACGGTCGCCTTCGAGGCCAAAACGTCCGAATAGGTGCCGGCCGTGATGTTCAATTGCGTGCCCAGCGCACTGATGAAGGAAAGCACGCTGACATCCGCCGAGACCAGCCCGTTGTAATCCATGACGCTGAGGGAGATGTTGCCGCCGAGAAGTCCGCTCAAAAGTGCGTTGATAATGCCGCCATTGACGCTGAGCAGTCTTGACCCGACCGAGAATGTCGCCTGCGGCGTATTGCTGGCGATGGCTTGGGTGCCGATGACCGGCGTGGGGATCAGCGAGCTGGCGAAATAGCGGTTGGGGATCTTCGCCAAAGTGACCCGGACGGCATTGTAGGGCGTCACGCCCGCCTGGAAGCGCTGGCTGACATTGGCGGTCGATGATGCATACCGGCCCTGCGTGACCGTCACCACCGTTTTGCCGACGGCCGGGGTAATGGTCTGGCCCGAAGCTTGAACGACGACGCCCGGCATGCCGTTGTCGGTAAGGGTGGTGACCACGGCCGTGTTGACGTTGTTGATGTTCGAGGCGGCGGTGATCGCGGCCAGGTCCACCATCGCCTGGGCTTCCCGGCGCTCGGTGTAGATGGAGCCTTCGTCAATGGCCACCGCGGCCAGGGCCAATGCAACCGGAGCGCTCAAGGCGGTCATGACGGCGAAGTTAGCCTTCCTGTCTCCCATCATCGTCCGTGCAAGCCGGCCGATGTCCCTGCCCGCCCGCTGTCGCATCAGATACCCCCGACCCTGATCGTTGACTGACGCCTGATGGTCGTCCCTGGCATGGCTACGCCCGGGAACAGATTCCAGATGGGCAAGTTGCGGGCGTCGTATGAGACCGACACCACGAACTGGCTTCCGTCGGCCACGCTGTCGTTGGCCTGATAGGTCAGTTTGCTGGCGTCCACGAACGGATAGCCGCCGGCGTTGTTGGTGAGATAGCTGGCCACGAGCGTCTGTCGCTCGGTCTGGTTCACCCCCGCAATAGCCGTCCGGGCGGCGTCGGCTGCAATTTGCTGGATCGAGTTGGCGGCCCCAAAATAGATGCCATATGCAACCATGCCGAGCAAAAGAAGCATGAAGATCGGCGACAGGAGAGCGAATTCGATCGCTGAAGTTCCCGAATTGTCTGATCGGAACTGGCGCCTACGAGCCTTGGAAGTGAGGTTGTGAACCATGGCCCCAACATGCCCAAGTTCGCATGCAGAAAGCGAAAACCCTAGGCACAACCAAAAGGTGTGGTCGATTGAAAATGAGTCCCTAATTTAGCGGTTGCTATCTCGGCAAGAGGGATTGACTTAGGGTCAATCAGTACTCGGTTGAAAAGAGCTTACCTCCTGTCTAGTCTCCTGCCACCAGCCGCCGGAGGGAACCGACGGCACGCCCAAAGGAGCCAGACATCGGTTCCGGGGCGTCAACACGCAAAGGCGCGCCGATGGCAGCGCCGACAGGGAGAACTTCATGCTGAAAAACATGTTGAGGGCGACGGTATTCGCCACGACCATGACCTTGGCTGCCGGCACATTCTTGACGCCGGCCTTTGCCGAGACGGTCTATAACAGGGGCACCGCCGCTGAATCGGAGTCGGTCGACCCGCACAAGACCTCGACGGTCTATGAAGCCAACGTGCTGCGTGACCTGTTCCAGGGACTGGTCATGCAGGACGAGAAGGCCAACCTCATCCCGGGTGCAGCTGAAAGCTGGACGGTATCGGATGACGGTACGGTCTATACCTTCAAGCTGCGCAAGGACGGCATGTGGTCGGATGGCAGCCCGGTGACGGCGGACGACTTCGTCTACGCCTTCCACCGGCTGGAGGATCCGGCGACCGGCGCCGAATACGCCTCGATGCTGTATCCGGTGAAGGGTGCGGAGGACGTCAACACCAAGAAGGGCAAGCCCGAGGACATGGGAGTCAAGGCGATCGACGCCAACACCCTGGAAGTGACCCTGAAGGCGCCGACGCCTTACTTCCTGGAGATGCTGACCCACCAGGCGACCTATCCGGTCAGCAAGGCCTCGATCGAGAAGCTCGGCGCCGATTGGATCAAGCCCGGCAATCTGGTTTCGAACGGCGCCTATACGCTGGCCGAATGGGTTCCCAACGACCACATGAAACTGGTCAAGAATCCGAAGTTCTGGGACGCCGCGACCGTCAAGTTCGACGTCGTCAACTACATCCCGACCGAGGACCGCTCGTCGGCAATGAAGCGCTTCGAGGCCGGCGAACTCGACAGCTATGACGATCTGCCGACCGAACAGCTGGCCGACCTCAAGACCAAGTTCGGCGATCAGATCCATGTCGGTCCCTATCTCGGCACCTACTATTATGCGATCAAGACGGACAAGGCGCCGTGGAACAATCCCGAGCTGCGCAACGCCATCTCGATGGCGATCGACCGGGACTTCATCGCCGAGAAGGTCTGGCAGAATTCGATGCTGCCCGGCTATTCGATGGTGCCTCCCGGCATCGAGGGCTACACGCCCGCAATGGCCAAATACGCCGACATGCCGCAAATCGACCGTGAGGACGCGGCCAAGAAGATCCTCGAGAAGCTCGGCTACACGCCCGAGCACCCGCTGAAGATGGAAATCCGCTACAACACCTCGGAAAACCACAAGAACACCGCCGTGGCCATCCAGGAACAGTTGAAGCCGCTCGGCGTCGACGTCACGCTGCTCAACACCGACACCAAGACCCACTACTCCTTCCTCGAGCAGAAGGGCGACTATGACGTGGCGCGTGCCGCCTGGATCGCCGACTACAAGGATCCGGAAACCTTCCTCGGCATCACGCGCAAGGCCAGCGGCAACAATTATTCGAACTACAACAGCCCGGCCTACGAAGCGGCAATGGACAAGGCCGCTGCCGCCGGCGGCAAGCCTGAAGAGCGCATGAAGGACCTCTCCGAGGCCGAGCGCATCCTCATCGACGACGTAGGCCAGATTCCGCTTCTCTACTACAGCTATCACGACATCGTTTCCTCGAAGCTGCATGGCTTCGTCGACAATGTGATGGACGTGCATCCGTCGCGCTTCGTCAGCAAGGACTGATCCCTGGCCAAGCCGCCGCGCCCCCCCCGGCGCGGCCG